>DAINSB010000127.1:0-6831 GCA_036741535.1 Caproicibacter sp.
CCGCAACGAGGGGATCGAAGAGCTGATCCACACAGCGGTGGAGACCGCCCGCTACCGCCGCCTGCCGAAGCGGCAGGATTTCTGCAGCGGGGCCGTGCACCGCACGATCCACTCGATCGCGCATATGGTGGAGGACCACGCGCAGCGCATCCACGTCCCCCCGCGCTTCGCGGCGACCAAGCTGGTGGAGGGCGACGTGCCGATGAGGCAGGCGCTGCAGCTTTCGGAGAACGAGAAGGACATGGTCGAGCACGACGTGACGGAGATGGAGCGCGAGCTGCACACCGACCGGGAGGCCGCGCTGGCCGACATGCGCTATGCGTTCATCGAGGGGCTGTGCGCCGACACCGTCGTGAAGATGGGGGAGTCGCGCGAGCACAAGCGAAGCGTGCTGTTCGACAACGTGCTGACCGGCAAGTACACCGCCATGCCGATCTTCCTGCTCGTGATGGCGCTGATCTTCTGGCTGACCTTCGGCGTGGTGGGCAAGGCGCTGAGCGACCTGCTTTCCGACGGGATCGACGCGGTGTCCGCCGCGGCCGCGGCGGGGCTGACGGCGTACGGCATCAACCCCGTCGTCAAATCGCTGCTGATCGACGGCGTTTTCGCGGGCGTGGGCAGCGTGCTGCAGTTCCTGCCGACCATCGTGGTGCTGTTTTTCCTGCTCTCCATCCTCGAGGACAGCGGCTACATGGCGCGCGTGGCGTTCGTGATGGACCGGCCGCTGCGCAGGATCGGCCTTTCCGGCCGCAGCTTCGTGCCGATGCTCATCGGCTTCGGGTGTTCGGTGCCGGCCATCATGTCCGCCCGGACCCTGTCGAGCGAGCGCGACCGCAAGATGACCATCCTGCTGACCCCGTTCATGAGCTGCAGCGCGAAGCTGCCGATCTACGCCATTTTCACGGCGGCCTTTTTCCCGCGGCACGCCGCGCTCGTCATGATAGTCCTCTACGTCATGGGCCTTATGATGGCGGTCGTCAGCGGACTGCTGATGAAGCGGACGCTGTTCCGCGGCAATCCGGTCCCGTTCGTGATGGAACTGCCGAATTACCGGATGCCGAGCCTCAAGAGCGTCGTGCTTCTGGTGTGGGACAAGGCGAAGGATTTCCTGATGCGCGCGTTCACCGTGATCTTCATGGCGACCATCGTCATCTGGTTCCTGCAGACGTTCAACGACCGGTTCAACGTCGTCGCGAACGGCCAGGACAGCATGCTCGCCGTGGTGGGGCGCTTCCTCGCGCCGATCTTCGCCCCGCTCGGCTTCAGCGACTGGCGGGCTTCCACGGCCCTGCTGACCGGCTTTACGGCGAAAGAAGCGGTCATCAGCACGTTCGCCGTGCTGATGGGGACGAACGCCTCCGGCCTGGGGGCCGCGCTCGCCGGCATTTTCACCCCGCTGACCGCGTTTTCGTTCCTCACCTTCACGCTGCTGTACACACCGTGCGTCGCCGCCATCAACGCGGTCAAGCGCGAGATGAACAGCACGGCGGGCGCCTTTTTCGTCATGGTCTATCAGTGCGTCGTCGCGTGGATCATGGCGTTTCTTGTCTATCATGCCGGGCTCATCTTGATCCATTAAAAAGGAGGGCGCCTTTATGGATGCGCTGGATTATCTCATCCTGGCCGCGGTGGCGGTGCTGTTCGTCCTCTGCGCGCGTCATGCTTTCAAAAACCGGAACCATGCCTGCGGCGGAGGGACAAACTGCTCCGGCTGCCCGTACCGGGGCAGCTGCGCGGGCGGCCGGCCCGGGCCGGGGTGCCGCAGGAACCGCGGGAAATGACGGGGGCCGGCATGATTCGGAATATCGTGTTCGACATGGGGTGGGTCCTGTTCGAGTACAGGCCGCTGGATTTTCTGGAAAAATATCTTCCCCGCGAAGACGCGGAGCTCGTCAACCGCGCGGTTTTCTGCGCGCCGGAATGGGTGGAGACGGACCGGGGCACGCTTTCGGACGAAGCGTACCTGCAGACGGTCCTCGTCCGCCTGCCCGCCCGCCTGCGGGCGAAGGCGAGCTATTTGTACGCCCACTGGCACGAGATGCCGGTGCCCATCCCCGCGGTGGAGCGCGTAGCCGGCCGGCTGAAACGGAACGGCTACGGCCTTTATCTTCTGACCAACATGAGCTCGCGCTTCTACCGGTTCTATAAAAAGATCCCGGCCGTCCGCTATTTCGACGGGATGGTCGTTTCCGCCGACGTGCACGCGGTCAAGCCGGAGCCGGAGATCTATCTCACGCTGTTCCGGCGCTTCGGTCTGCGCCCCGAGGAGTGCTTCTTCATCGACGACCGGCCGGAGAACGTGCAGGCCGGACGGGAGCTCGGCATGCAGGGCTTCTGCTTCCGGCAGGACGCGGAAGAGCTCTGCGCGGCTCTGCGCCGGGCCGGCGTCCGGGTCTGAGTCTTCGCCGCTACGAGATGTTTTTCTGCGACTGTTCCGTCAGAGGTGACTGGTATGGAGATCAGAGTGAGGTACGTTTTTACCGGCTGGGTGCAGGGCGTCGGGTTCCGCTACCGGGCGTATCACGCGGCGAACTCGCTCGGGCTGACCGGCTGGGTGCAGAACGAGTACGACGGCAGCGTGACCCTGGAGGTCCAGGGCAGGAGGAACCGGATCGAGACCATGCTGCAGGCCATCGAAAACGGCCGTTATATCAGGATCGACGCGGTCAAATCCCGCGAACTCCCCCCCGTGCCGGACGAGAGCTCCTTCGAGATCTGCGATTGACGGCGCGCGGGGAAAGAACGCGGGCGGGTTCGACCGGAATCGCGGGAATTGACGGCCTCTGCGCGTTCCGGCATCCCGGGCGTTTTACAGGGGATCGTGCCACCTGAAAACCTCCGGAACGGGAATCCCCGGACGGCTTGTCCCGGGCGATGGACCCTGATGGAATGCGATCGGAACGGATCGAACCGCCGCGATCGGCTCACGGGCCCGTCGTCCGATCTTTCCGGGGCGCTTTCGCGTATTTTATGATTTACCGGGACATCTTTCTCAAAAATTTGGTATAGATCGATAAAGGGACGCCCGATTTTACAGGGTCGTCCCTTTTTGCCCTCCCGACTCGTGCAGATTGAACAGAAACGATCATCTATGTGGATGACGGAACCTGATGAACGATCGTGCCCTTCCGGCGGGGACCGGAGCGGTGAGCGACAAAAAAGAAAACGGCTTGCATCCTTATGATGCCTTTGTTATAATATGGTTTAGTCCATTAAAAAACGAGCATATCCGTCATAACGGTGTAAAAGGGTGGTACCATGTTTTCTGAACAGAGGCAGGCAAAAATCATGCAATTGCTGAAGGAGTACAATGAAGTAACGGTCGGTTCGTTGACTTCCGTTCTCTCTGTGTCAGAGGCGACGGTCAGACGCGATCTGGAAACTCTGGAAAAAATGAACTTCCTTCACCGCACGCATGGCGGCGCCGTCCTGATTTCAGACAACTCGCCGGATGTCCGGGCCATCGTGAACCAGGCGAGCGAGATTTCGGAAAACAGCGACAACATCGGCAAGACGGCGGTCGGACTTTTGGGGAATGACGAGGTCATCGCGATCGGCCCGGGGGAATTGGGGCAGGCTTTTGCCAGAAACATCCCCGACGATTTTTGCTGCACGGCCATCACGAACGACGTTCTGGTCATGCTGGAGCTTCTGAAGCGCCCTTCCGTCAAAGTCGTCATGGTCGGGGGCGCGATGCTGAAAGAATCGAACGACGACATTTTTGCTTCCGGCGAGCTGGCGATTGAGATCCTGGACGAGCTGCATGTCGATAAGGCGTTTTTAAGCGTCAGCGGGGTCGATATGGAAAAAGGGCTGACGATCAAAAATTACGAGCATGCGCTGATCTGGAAAAAACTGAAAAAAATTTCCAACGAGACTATTATTCTGGCGAAAAAAGAAGCCTTCGATAAAAAGGACTTCATCAAATTGATGCCGCTGAACGAAGTGAAGAAGATCATCTCCACCAAAGAGGTCAGCGACAAATATAAAAAATATTTTTTTGAACACGGGATCCCCTTATATATGAGCCTCGATCTGTAAAGCGGCGGCATGGGACGCGCCCGCTGCAGGACCCGTATGCCCGGAAGTTCGGGCTGATTTTGTGCCGGCCGGCAGCCGGGTTCCAAACCCTGCCTTTCGACGGCGCGGGGAAACGATTTTCATCCTATTTGCACACTCGAGTTTTTCACATTGCACATCCAGGTGTGTTCGGGTAGAACTCCAAAATCTGTGGGGGAGGGAAGTTACACATGATTTCGGATGAGCTTTGTTTTATGAAAAATATCTGCAAAACGTTCAACGGCGTGCAAGTTTTAAACAGGGTCAATATCGACCTGCGAATGGGTGAGATCCACGCCATCATCGGCAATATCGGGGCGGGGAAATCGGTTCTCATGCGGATTCTGGCGGGGTTGGAACCGCCGACGAGCGGGGAGATCTATATCCGGGGGCAGCGGTTGAAGGGCTACCATACCTCGCAGATGGCCAGGCTGGGCATCTCGCTGATCAGCCATGACATGATGCTCGTCCCCAGCCTGAGCGTTCTGGACAATATCCTTCTCGGCAAATACCCGAAAAACAGACGCTTCCGGTACTTGGACCGGAAATCCGCCGAGGAGGTCGGCAGGAAAAATCTGGAGCTTCTGAACCTGCAGATCGACCTCGACCGCAGGGTGGAGACGTTCGGCATGGCGGAAAAACGGCTGATCGCGCTGGTGAAGGCGCTTTGCTGCAACGCGAAGATCCTGATTTTGGACGAGGCGGAGCTGGGCCTGAGCGATACGGAATGCGAGAGCTTCTACAACGAGCTGGTCAAATTGAAGCAATACGGGGTGAGCACGTTTTTCATTTCCCAAAGGCTCAAGACCGTTCTGCAGATCTCCGACCGCATTTCCATGCTCGACGAGGGCCGCATCGCGTGGACGAAAAGCAATACGACGGAAAACCGCATGAAGATCCAGGAAAGACTGTGCGTGGGGATCGAGAAAAAAGGCTATCCGAAATTGGATCCCCCCATCGGCACGGATGTTTTGGCGGTCGCCCATCTGTCGGATGCGAATGTGCTGAAGGATGTCAACTTCGAGCTGCTGAAGGGGGAGATCCTGGGGATCACCGGCGCGGCGGGCTCCGGGCGCACCTCCCTCGCAAAATCCCTGTTTGGGATGAACCCTTCTTGCCGCGGGGATATTTTGATCCGTCACCGGAAAGTGACGATCCGGGCCCCGGAAGACGCCATCCGCCTGAAGCTGGGCTATGTGCAGGAAGACGCGGAGGACGATCTGGTGCCCGACATGTCCGCCGTGGAAAATCTGACGCTTGCGAATCTGAGGGGGATCTGCCACGGCCAACTGCTGGACCTCAAGCTGGAGCGTTCCAGTCTGCCGTTTTATTTGGACCGCGTCGGGCTTCCGCAGCGGAAGCAGAGGTGCCCGGTCAGCGAGCTGAGCTGCGGAGAGCGGCAGAAGGTCATCATTTCCAAATGGCTGTTTTCCGGCGCGAATATCATCATCCTGGACGAGCCGACGAACAGCCTGGATGTGGTGTCGAAGGTCGAATTTTACAACATCCTGACTTCCCTGTCGCAGGAGGGCCTGTCGTTTCTGTTCATCTCCACCGACTTGAACGAACTCTGCGGCATGTGCGACCGCGTTCTGGTCCTCAAAAACGGGCGGGTCTCCGACGAGATCCGCAAAGAGGACCTGAAACCGATCAATATTCTGGCGAGCATCCTGAATTGAAAATCGAAGCGGAAGAGCGATGCGCTCCGGCGGCCTGCGGGCCCCCGGGACGCATTTTTTTGCTGCTTTTGTTTGTGATTAAATTATCGTTTTTGATTGTTAAAAATAAATCAATCAAAAACAATAGAATAATGCTTGACTATATGGGATTTATAGGCTATAATGAGCCTTGCGATTGATAAATTAGTCAAAAATATGATTAAAATAATAAAAAATTTGAGTTTATTGTTATTTGGTGAGACGACGACCGATCAAATCCAATCAATCAGGGGAGAAGCAATTCCTGCATGAAACACGCAAGTGCCTATAAAATGGAGGTTCGTCATGGAAAAACAGAGGGATGACCCAGTGTTGGAAATGAAGGGGATCAGCAAGCATTTTCCCGGTGTCCTTGCATTGGACGACGTGCAGTTCCGTCTGAACGCCGGAAAAGTCCACGCCCTGATGGGGGAAAACGGCGCCGGCAAATCGACCTTGATGAGGATCCTCGCGGGGATTATCCAGCCGGACAAAGGGGAGATCGTCTATCACGGGAAGCCGGTGCGCTTTCAGGCCCCGAAGGAGGCCCTGAATCAGGGAATCGCCATGATCCATCAGGAGTTGAGCCCCATCCTGGATATGTCGATCGCCGAGAATCTGTTTCTGGGAAGGGAGTATCTGAAAGGCAAAAGCAGGCTGATCGACCACAGGCAGATGAAAAAAGAGGCGAAGGTGTATCTCAAAGAGGTCGGGTTGGACCTGAGCCCGGACCTGCTGATGAGGCAGCTGACGGTGTCGCAGATGCAGATGGTGGAGATCGCCAAGGCGCTGGCCTACGATTCGCAGATCATCATCATGGATGAGCCGACCTCGTCCATCACGCCGGCCGAGGTGGAAAAGCTGTTCTCCATCATCCGGAAGCTCAAGCAGAGCGGCCGGTGCATCATCTATATCACCCATAAGCTCGACGAGGTGTTCGCCATTTCGGACGAGATCACCGTGTTCCGCGACGGGCGCTACATCGGCACCTACGACACCAAGGACATGGACGAGCGCAGACTGATCAAGCTGATGGTGGACCGCGACCTCGAAGAGATCTATCCGAAGCGCCATA
>DAINSB010000128.1:0-6625 GCA_036741535.1 Caproicibacter sp.
AAAAACCCTGCTCAGGTTCTGTATCTCGATCAACGGTTCACCCAATCCATGCATACCTCCTTGTCCTTCCGGCTCTTCCGGCGTCGGCGCAGCCGTCGCGCCGGTTTTCCCCTCCGTTTTCTGGAAAATCACGCAAAAAAGGACCGGCAGGTCTCCGCCTGACAGCCCTCTTGACCGCTTTTGCTGTTCCCGCCGTATCACGGCCGCAACAGAGGGGGCCTGCCATGTTCCGTTCCGGGCATGACGCGGCACATGACGCCGCGCATGGCGCACATCATGTCGTTTCTGCCGGCGGCATCCAATGCTGTTGCAAACATGGCCGATCGCTCCCATCGACAAAAGTGATAGTATTTATATATGTTAACTTATTATAACGCCTTCCCTCCCGATTTGTCAAGATTTTTCCAAAGATTCTCCTCCCGATCGGCTGAAAGCCGGTTTGAGCCATAAAATCATTTTACAGCGAACGATGGGATTCGTCAATCCTTCAGCCCTCCCGCCTTCTCCGCAGAAATGCGTTCCGGATGCCCAACTCTTCCCGGTATTTCGCAACGGTCCGCCGCGCGACCGGGATTCCCGTCCTTTGCAGACGCGCGGAAATCTCGGCGTCGCTCAGAGGGGATTGCTGATTCTCTTTTCGGACCAGCGCCGAGATCATCCTTTTGATGTCGAAATTCGACACCGATGTCCCCGCGCCGGGGCCGCCTTCGCAGACTTTCCGGACAAAAAAAGAACGCATCGGAAAAGTCCCGCGGTCGCACTGTATGTATTTCTCCTTGACCATTCGACTCACGGTGGATTCGTGGAACCCCAGGGCGGCAGCCGCGGACCGCATCTCCAATGGAACAAGGCTTCCGTCCCCCGCAAAAAAACCGTGCTGTCGGTTCACGATCATCCGCGTGAGGGAGAGCACGGCGTTTTTGCGCCGCTCTATGCTGTAGAGGATAAAATTTGCCTGGCGGATTTTTTCGTTCAGATAGCGGGCGAGCTCCGGCTCTTTGCAGGAAGCGGAGAGAGACAGGTAGGAACCGCTTAAAACGGGCGGGCGCATCCAACGGTCGTTCAGCGATATTTCCAGCCCCCCGCCGGCCTTTCTCACGATCACGTCGGGGACGATGTAATGGATTTCCCCCGCGCCGAAGCAGCTTGCGGGCTTTGGATTCAGCGTTTTCAGAAGATCGATCATCGCCTCGACCCTGCCTCTGGGAAGATGCATCCTGCGGGCGATTTTATTGATGTGGCCGTTCGCCACATCCTCCAGGTGGAAGCGGATCAGCCTTTCCATCTCGGGATCGTCCCTGCCGGAAAGTCTGAGCTGAATGTCGAGGCATTCTTTCAGGTCTCTCGCGCCGACCCCGGCGGGCTCCATCGCCTGGATGATTTTGAGGCATCTTTCCGCCTCCCGCATCCCAGCGCCCGTGGCATTGCAGATCTCGTCGAGCGCGGCCCCGAGATAGCCGTTCGCGTCCATTTCGCGGATCATCGCGACCGCCAGGCGGTATTCTTTTTCGGTCAGCCGATCGGCCGGAAGCTGTTCGGTCAGGTATTTTTCCAGCGCCTCGGGCTGTTCGTCCGGGATGTCGCAGGAATCGGCGTCATCCGGCGCAGCGCAATTTTTTCTGCGGCCGGCGGCATGGAACTGCGCCCGGAACAGGACATCGCTTCCCGCGGCTTCCGCCGGTTCGCCGCGTTCGAGAACAGGATTTTCAAGCTGCTGCCCCTCGATGAATTTGTCGAGCTGCTGGTTGTTCATGGCCAGGATCTTCAACGACTGCTGAAGCAGGGGGGAAAGCGTCTGCTCCTGCTTCAGGTGGATCTCCTGTCTGATTGCATTCATATCCTGTCACCTCCTGCTTCCGGATAAATTATAGTCCGTTGCATAAAATTTGTAAATTGGCATAATACTTGCATTTATTCCGTGATAATTGTGAATGTTTCCTAAAACGTTGCTTGATCCTGAATTGTTTTTAGCTTTTATTAATAATGCTCAGATATAAAAATCCCCCCGCCGCGGTTCGATGGTCCCGCGGCGGGGGTCTCTGCAATGGTCGCTTTTTATGGGTCTCACTCCCGCAGCCTGTCCAGCGGCGGGAAGGTCATGTCATTCAAAGACCACGATGGCCCGTTTCCGCTTGAAGCGCGGCAGAACGTTTTCCACCACGCGGAAGCTGTGGTTGAGGTCCTTCTGCTCCAGATACGCAGTGGCCATGTCCTGCCCGATCACGAGGTCCATGTTCTCTTCGTCGCAGGCGGCCAGCACCGCCTTGCCCTTGCCCAGCACCTGTGCCTGATAGATATGTCCGTCCACCAGCTTGGCCACCCGGTCGATCTCCAGCAGGCCGGTGCCCGGCTGTATCCGCTGCATCTGCAGGTAGAGGTCGGGGCTCACCGCGAGGGCATAGGTGCCGTAAAAGCCCTGTTCCGTCAGATAGGCGATCCCGGAGGCAATATCGGTGAAAGCGTCCTCGCCGGCGCTCCAGTCCTTTTTGGATATTTTTTTCGCGCCCGGCGCCGTCAGAAGGCCGTCGTACCCGAGCTCCTGATCGCCGAAGAAGATCAGCCTGTCCTCTTTCACGGCGCATGCGCCGGCCGCCTTCGCCGCTTTGGAGAGATTCGCGGGGAAGCCGGATTTTTTCGCGCTCTCGAGGTCCCTCGCAAACAGGGTGAAATCCTCGAAGACAGTGGGGATCTCGGTGAATTTCCGGCCGCTTGTCGTGATCAGGCCGTCCCTTTCCACTTCCTGCACCGCGTCCGCGTCGTCGACCGCGATGTCTTCGACGCCTGCCCCGAGCGGTCCGAAGACATGCAGAAACCGTCTGCCGACCAGCACTCTGCGTGCCGTCTTTACGACGGCGTCGTCGATCTGTCCCCACAGCCCTTCGGGCAGGGAAGCGGATTCTCTGGATAAGTAGCTCATGTCTGAAACCTCCTTTTCACTTTTCCGCGTTATGTTTTGTCGATGAGGCTGCCCACCGTCGCGGGCTCCGAAGCGTTGCCGGAAGGCGTCTCGGCCGGGGCTTCGGTCCCGAGCTCGGCCAGCATTTCCCGGACCTCCGCTTCGCCCGATGCGAAGAGGTCGGCTTCGTGCGGGTCGAGGGTCCGCAGCAGCGTCATCAGCTCGCCGATGTGGGCCTTCTCCTCGTCGCGGATGTCCGCGATCACTTTTTTCGCCGTCTCGTCGTCCGTCGCCTGCACGTGCGCGTCATACAGATAGATGGCCTCCAGTTCGCCCGCGATGTCCAGGCGGACTGCCTGGATGAGCTCCTCTTTGTTCATTTTGCGGTCGACGTTTCCCTGGAATGGATTTGCAAAAGCTGGCATGTTGAATCAACCTCCTGTCAATTTTGGTTTCGGCTTGTCGGGTTATGGCGTGGTCACAAGAGAGAAACCCGGAACATTGGCGGCGTTATTCCGCCCGCCCCGGGGATTGCGCCTACGGATGGCTTCCCCGTCTGCATTCGGGGCAGACGCCCTGAAACGTGATGCTGTGCTTTTCGATCGTGAAGCCGGTTTCCCGTTCGATCCGCCGGTCGATGTCCTCCCTGCCGTCCGGTTCAAGATTGAAAATCCGGCCGCAGCGCACGCAGCGCACGTGGTTGTGCGGATGCGTCTCCACGTCGAACCGGTCCGGAGAACCGGGGAAGAAGAGCCGTTCCACCCTGCCGTCGGCCTCCAGCAGATTCAGGTTCCGGTAGACCGTCCCTTTGCTGATCCGCGGGTACTGCTTCCGAGTTTCCTGCAGGACCTCCTGCGCCGTGGGATGATCGAGCCGGCCCAGAGCGTCCAGAATCGCCTCTTTCTGAATGCTGTACCGCCTGTTCATGGCATCACCTGCAGCAATCGTCGTAAATTGTCGAAAGATCCGATCTAAATAATAGGATCGGGTCTTATTTAAGATCCGAGTTCATTCTATCACCAATTTTTTTCCCTGTCAATCCTTCCCGAAAAGAGTCCTGAGAGCAGGCGCAGACATCGCATGGGACGGCTTTTTCGGGCGCGTCCTTCAGGATCAGCCCGACCGGGCAGTGGTCGCTGCCCGGAACGTCGGAATAGATCACGCTGTCTTCCACGAACGGCGTCAGGCGCCGGGAGACCAGAAAATAGTCGATGCGCCAGCCGGCGTTGCGGTCCCTCGCGTGGAACAGGTACGACCACCAGGTATACGCCCCTGTTTTTTCAGGGTAGAGCAGGCGGAAAGAATCGACCAGGCCGGCGTCCAGAAGCTGCGTCATCTTCCGCCGTTCTTCGTCCGAAAAGCCCGCGTTCCCGGCGTTCTGTTTCGGATTCTTCAGGTCGATTTCCCGGTGGGCCACATTCATGTCCCCGCAGACCACGACCGGCTTGAGCCGGTCGAGCTCCGTGACGTAGGCACGGAAGGCGTCGTCCCATTGCATCCGGTAGGGGAGGCGGGCCAGCCCTTTCTGTGAGTTGGGCGTGTAAACGTCGACGAGGAAAAAAGGCTCGAAATCCAGCGTGATCGCGCGGCCTTCGCCGGAGTACGCGGCGGGGCCGAGATCGTAGCGGACGGACTGCGGCGGGATGCGGGTAAAAACGGCTGTGCCCGAGTAGCCCTTCTTTTCGGCGCTGTTCCAGTAGGAATCGTAGCCGTCGAAAGAAAAGTCCACCTGTTCGCGCTGCATTTTGGTTTCCTGCACGCAGAAGACGTCGGCGTCGCTGGAAGCGAGAAATTCGGCGAAGCCCTTTTTCATGCAGGCCCTCAGGCCGTTCACGTTCCATGAGATCAGCTTCAATTCCGTCCTGCCCCCGCTTCGAGCCTGCCGCAGAATTCGTCGATCCGCGCGTCCGTCCCGTCGCACCGCTTTGTGTACGGGTCCCTGAAATCCGCCTCCGCGGCGATGCGGCAGCCATTCAGCGCGGCCCGCATCATTTCGCCGAACTTTTGCGGCCCGCCGCCCGCGTGGCAGCAGAAATAAGCGACCGTGCGGCCCGTCAGGTCGTTTTCGCCGAGGAACGTATGGACCGGCGGCGCGCATCTTCCGGCCCATACGGGCGAGCTCATCGCGGCCCTCCCGCCCACAAACATCTTCATGATGCCCGACTTCGGATACTCTTTTTCCGGCTTCAGCCTCAGCAGACCGGCGCCCGTCTTTTCCGCGATCCGTTTCGCCGCGTAGTCGGTGTTGCCGTCGAGCGAAAAATAAACGATCACTGTTTTCATACTTTTTTCTCCTTTGACAGCTTCAAATCGAGAGCCTTCCTGACAAGATCATACCAGATTTGCGGCCCGGAATGCAACAGAAGCGGGGCCGCCGCAGAAATTTCTTTCCGCAGCGGCCCCGCTCGAAGCGTCATTCAGGGAAATCAGCTTTCCGTGGAATACATGAAGTAGTCGAATCCGAGAGGAGACATATAGTAGCCCTTCATCTTGGGGTTGCGCAGATACACGCGGGCCGCGTAATAGAGCGGCGAAACCGGCATATCCTTCAGCAGCATGGTTTCGGCCTGATGGAAAATGGGCATACGCACGCTGTTGTCGTCGGTGGCCCCCGCTTTCTGGATCAGCGCGTCGTACTCCTTGTTGGAGTATTTCGGGTCGTTGTTGCCGCCGCCCGTGACGAACAGGTTCAGGAAGGTCATCGGGTCGTTGTAGTCGGCGTTCCACGCGCCGCGCGCAACCTGGAAGTTGCCCTTGTTGCGGTTGTCGACGAAGGTCGCCCATTCCGGTGTGGCGATGGTGCAGCTGATGCCGAGCTCGGTCTTCCACATGTTCTGCAGCGCCTGGGCGCAGGCCTGGTTCGTCGAAGACGGGTTCGTGGAATACTCGAAAGTCGGGAAGCCCTTGCCGTTCGGGTATCCGGCTTCCGCGAGGAGCTGCTTCGCCTGGGCCACGTTCTTCTCGTAGTCGTCGGCCTTGGTGGAGAAGAAGTCGCCGCCCACGGAGCGGAAGGTCTTCGAGGCGTCCGCGTCCTTGATGACGGGCGGGACGAAACCGGCCGCCGGGACCTGATTTGCCTTTGTGACCTTGCTGACGATATAGTTGCGGTCCACGGCGAGCGAAAGGGCCTGGCGGACCTTCGGATTGTCGAACGGCTTCTTGTTCACGTTGAACTCGAAGTAGTAGACGCCGGATTCGGGGTCGTTGTGGAAATCGGGCTTGCTCTTCCATGCCGGGATCTCGTCGACGGCCATCGGGTAGGCGAAGTCGATCTCGCCGCTCTGGTAGGCCGCGAGGATCGCGGTGTCGTCTTCAAGCAGCACGAACTTGATGCTGTCCCACGTGATCTTGTCTTTGTCGTAGTAGTACGGGTTCTTGACGAGGACCAGGCTTTCCTTGTGGTTCCACGCCTGCAGCTTGTACGGGCCGTTCGAGACGTAGGTCTTCGGGTCCTGCGTCCATTTGTCGTTGCCCTGCACGACGTCCTTGCGCTCCGGATAGTACGCGGCGAACGAGAGCAGCTCGTTGAAATAGACGCACGGGGCCGCCAGCTTCACTTCCAGCGTCTTGTCGTCCAGCGCCTTGACGCCCAGGGACGTGACGTCCTTGTTCTTGCCCTTGTAGATGTCGGTCGCGTTGACGACCGGGTCGAAGATATAGTTGTAGGGCGAAGCCGTCTTCGGGTCGACGCAGCGCTGCCAGGAAAAGACGTAATCCTGCGCGGT
Organism: Caproicibacter sp.; assembly: GCA_036741535.1. Classification (GTDB taxonomy): domain Bacteria; phylum Bacillota; class Clostridia; order Oscillospirales; family Acutalibacteraceae; genus Thermocaproicibacter. The sequence goes on from DAINSB010000128.1 coordinate 6,622, forward strand.
GACC
>DAINSB010000129.1:0-6602 GCA_036741535.1 Caproicibacter sp.
TGAGGGTACACCCGTTCCCATTCCGAACACGGAAGTTAAGCTCATCTGCGCTGAAGATACTTGGCTGGTAACGGCCCGGGACAATAAGTGATGCCAACATCATAAAAGCAGTCACCCAATAGGGTGGCTGTTTTTTTTTGCAGGCTGAGCCTGCACGCAAGCCCCGCCGCAGGGCGTTTCCGATCACTCGGGCTTTCCTCCTGCGGGAGAGTCGGAGGCATCTCCCGCAGGCATGGCCCGTTTCGCTTGGGGCGCGGGGCGCGAAAGGCATCTATGCGGCTTTTTTGGTGGGAGAGTGGATGGCCGTTCCCGAAACAACAGCCCGTTTCGGCCGGGATGGAGCAGGCGATGTCCGGACCGGCCGGGGCGGGACTGCGCGTCATTCGACGGAAATCCCGTTTTGGTCCAGATATTTTTGCAGGTTCGCGTCGTGATGTTTTTTGAGGCCGGGAAAATCCATCTTCATCATCCTATCCGCCAGCCCGGCGATCTCTTTCCCCGTGGCGGGCGTCGTGCAGAAGGCGCGGATGGATTTGGCGTAGAGATCGTCGCCGTCCTGCGGCATCTCGTATTTTTTCAGGGCATAGCTTCCGCTCTGCTCCTGATACGTCGCGGCGACGGGGATGCACCAGGCCGAGGACCCCGTCACTTTTCCGCTGTCCCAGAGGAGGTAGGCGGTGCCGTAGGAAATATAGAAGACTTTCAGCAGGCCGCCTTCCTGCGCCGTGTCGACGATCTGCGGCGACTCGATCAGAAAATGCCCGTTTTCTTTTTTCAGATCGCGCTGGATCTCCGTACGATACACCAGCTTTTCAACGGGGTCGCTCCCGTCGTATGCGTAATCCGGCAGCGCGCGGCCGGACACGGTCCCGTATTCCGGGTCGCCGGGGCCGGACGCCGGGCTCATGGGGATGCTCCCGGCCGGTTCGGGGCCGGGTCTGCAGGCGGCGCAGGAGAGAAGGACGCCGAGCGCAAGCGTCAGGCAAAGGAATAGGTTCCGCAAGGGATTTCCCCCCTTTCGGCAAAATCCGCGCGATGCTTCGTCCCTATCTAATATAATAGCATAAGAAGCGGCGGTTTTCCATACCGGAATCTTTTGCGGGGCGGCGCGCGCTTGCAATTTTCCGCTTTAAAGTATAAAATAAAACGGAACACAGCAGAATGGGAGCGGTGCCGTTGATTATCGTGATGAAGCGGTCCTGCACGAAGCAGGATGTCGAAAACGTCATAGCAAAGCTGAAGGAATACGGGCTCGGGGCGAATCTGTCGAAGGGTTCGCAGGCCACGATCGTGGGCGTTCTGGGCGACAAGACGAAGCTGGACGGAGCGAATATCGAGCTGATGGACGGCGTGGAAAAATGCGTGCCCATCATGCACAGCTACAAGCTGGCCAGCCGCGAGATGGTGCCGGACGGGCGCACCGTCGCCGTGGGCGACCAGGTCATCGGCGGGAAAAAGCTGGCCATGATCGCCGGCCCGTGCGCGGTGGAGAGCGAGGAGCAGATCATGAAGGCGGCGGCCGGGGTGAAGGCGGCGGGAGCGGCTTTCCTGCGCGGCGGCGCGTACAAGCCGCGCACGTCCCCCTACTCCTTTCAGGGAACGGAGGAGGCGGGCCTCAAAATGCTCCGCAAGGCGGCCGACGCCTACGGCCTGCTGACCGTGACGGAGATCACCGACCACGACCAGATCGAAAGCGCCGGCCCCTACTGCGACATGTTCCAGATCGGCGCGCGGAACATGCAGAACTTCCGCCTGCTGCGCGCGGTGGGGCGCACGGACACCCCCGTGCTGCTCAAGCGCGGCATCGCCAGCACCATCGAGGAATGGCTCGACGCGGCCGAGTATATCATGAGCGAGGGCAACTGCCGGGTCGTTCTGTGCGAGCGCGGCATCCGCACGTTCGAGACAGCCACGCGCAACACGCTGGATGTCTCCGCCGTGCCGGTCGTGCGGGAGAGAAGCTGCCTGCCCATCATCGTCGACCCGTCCCACGCGGCCGGAAAAGCCGCCTACGTCGGGTCGCTGGCGCTCGCGGGCATTGCCGCCGGCGCGGACGGGCTCATCGTCGAGGTCCATCCGAACCCGAAGCAGGCCCTCAGCGACGCCGCCCAGCAGCTGACCGTGGAGGCTTACGCGAAGCTGTTCGCGCAGGTCGGCCGGGTCGCGGACGCCGTGGGCAGAGAGCTGTAGGTCCCGGCCGGGCCCGGATTTTGCAGGCGCTTTCCGCCGCAGCGGCGGGGAGCGCCTTTTGCGCCCGCGGATTTTCCGAAGGACGGTTCCGGCTCAACTGTAAACCATATTATAATAATAAGTTGACAATTGACGGGAAGACAGTTACAATGGAAAAGATGTCCGGCTTTCCGGATTTCCGGGGCGTGAGGAAAATTTACCCGATTCCCGGAGACGGGCGCGCGGGAACAGCAAAAAGCGGCCTGCAATCGATCCGAGCCGAAAAACGCGGGACGGCGGAGTGGCGGCGCAGAGGAGGTGAAACTTCCGCCGCCGCAATCCGACCGGCCGGCCGACGCTGAAAAAAGCCCGCTCCTTCTAGGGGGAAATTTCGGGCCGGTTGCAATCCGGAAATTTCTGGAAGGCTGGTAGGTTTCCTTTTGTCAACAACAAGATGTTGAAAAGTCGGTCGAAAATGTTAAAAGCTTTTCTGAATTTACATTCTGTAATAAAAATGAGAGAGCGTCCGGTGCAAAAAGCGGATCTTGGGCAAAAAAGGGGCGCGATCGGATGCGGAGCGCCGGAAGGCGCGGAAAGGGAGAAAAATGAAAAAGACGAGAGAGCTTGTTTTCGCGGGGCTCTGCACCGCTCTGACCGCGGTGGCGGCGCAGATTTCCGTGCCGCTGCCGTTTACGCCCGTGCCGTTCGCCATGTCGGTTTTCGCGGTCTATCTGGCCGGCGCCCTGCTGCCTATGCGGGAGGCGCTGCTTTCGCAGATCGCCTACCTTCTGCTCGGAGCCGCGGGGCTGCCGGTTTTCGCCGGGTTCCACGCGGGGCTCGGCGTATTGGCGGGGCCCACCGGCGGATTCCTCGTGATGTATCCGGTTATGGCGGTGCTGGTTGCGTTTGTGTGCAGGGCATCCGGCAGAAAGACGGTGCCGGTGCTCGCCGCGGGGATGCTCTGCGCGCTTGCGGCGTGTTATCTGGGCGGTTCCCTGTGGTTCTGCGTGGTCGCGAAAATGGGCTGGACGAAGTCCCTCGGGCTGACGGTCGCGCCCTTTTTGCCGCTGGACCTCGTGAAGGTGGCAGCCTGCGCGCCGCTCGCTGCGGCCCTGTGCCGCAGACTGAAAGTTATATCCGCGTAAAATTTTGAAATGAGTCGCGAGCAACAGAAAGATACGGGTCAAAAAGGAGAGAAAACGGGAGATAGAAAAGAATAAATTAAAAATCCGGGACTTTTGTCTTGACAGCGCCGGCGCGCTGTGATAGACTTGCAGATGTGATTTTATGCGCCGGAACGGCGTATGGAGCGATATTCTTGAAAGACTGAATTTCGGGAGGTCAAAGTTATGTCCACCTATATGCCGAAAGCCGGCGACATCCAGCGCAAATGGTACGTGATCGACGCGGCCGGCAAACCGCTGGGCCGGGTCGCCGCGCAGGCGGCCGTTCTGCTCCGCGGCAAGCAGAAGACCCTGTTTGCGCCTCACGTCGACTGCGGCGACCACGTCGTCATCGTCAACTGCAGGGAGGCGGTCCTGACCGGCAAAAAGCTGGAAAAGAAGATCGCCTATCATCCCACCCTTTATATCGGCCACATGAAAAAGGTCCAGTATAAAACGCTGATGGCTGAAAAGCCGTGCAAAGCGATGGAACTCGCCGTAAAAGGCATGATTCCGGATACGACCATCGGCCGCGCCGCCATGACGCGCCTGCACCTGTTTGAAGGCGCCGAGCACACGCACGCCGCTCAGAAGCCGCAGGCGTGGGAACTGTAAGGGAGGATCAACGATGTACGAGAAAGCACCTTATTTTTACGGAACAGGAAGAAGAAAGAGCAGCGTCGCCCGCGTCAGAATCTACCAGGGCTCCGGCGTCATCACCGTGAACGACCGCAGCCTCGACGATTATTTCGGGCTCGACACGCTGAAAACCATCGTGCGCCAGCCGCTCACCCTGACCGGCACGGACGCGAAATTCGACGTCGTCTGCCGCGTGGCCGGCGGCGGCGTCACCGGGCAGGCCGGCGCGATCCGCCATGGCATCGCGAGGGCACTGTTGCAGTACGACTCCGAGAACCTGCGCTCCACGCTGAAAAAGGCGGGCCTGCTGACCCGCGACCCGAGGATGAAGGAACGCAAGAAGTACGGACTCAAAGCCGCGCGGCGCGCACCCCAGTTCTCCAAGAGATAATTTCCACACAGTCCGAAGGGGCTGTTGCAAAATGAATTTGCAACAGCAAATTGTACAAACAAACAGCCTAAGAAACAAGAAAATGCGCCTTGAGTTGGCCTAAAAAGCCTAATCAAGACGCATTTTTTGTGCATTTTTTCGACGAGGCTATTTTGCAACAGCCCCCGTTTTCGTTTCCGCAGGCTTGGACGAACCCACGTCTTCACTGACTGAAAACGAGACCCGGCATCTGTTTAAGATCATCCGGCAACTCCAGGCGAAAGGCTGCGCCATCATTTACATCTCCCACAAGATGGAGGAGATCCTGAAGATTTCCGACGAAGTGACCATTATGCGCGACGGGCAATACATAGGAAGCTGGCCGGCGTCGCAGCTCACGACGGACGAGATCATCAACAGGATGGTCGGCCGCGAACTGACGAACCGCTTTCCGCCGAAGGATACGGTCCCGGGAACGGAAGTCGTGCTTCAGGTGAAGGACCTGTGCTCCGCCGCGCCGCGTTCCTTCCGGCACATCAGCTTCGAGCTGCACAGGGGCGAGATCCTCGGCCTCGGCGGCCTGGTGGGCGCGCAGCGCACGGAACTTGTGGAATCCGTCTTCGGGCTGCGGCCGATCGCGTCCGGGGAGATCTACAAAAACGGGAAAAAGATCGAGATCAGGCGGGTCTCGGATGCAAAGCGGAACGGCCTGGCCCTGCTGACGGAAGAGCGCAGGGCGTCGGGCGTTTTCGCCCACCTCTCCGTGCTGGACAACACGGTCATCGCGAGCCAGCGGCGGTTCGCGTCGCGGGGCGTTCTGAACGGCGCCAGACGGTACGCCGCCGCGAAGAAGATCAGCAAAGAGCTGAACGTCAAAACGCCGAACCTCGAGACGGAAATGGAGAACCTTTCGGGCGGCAACCAGCAGAAGGTGCTTTTTTCCCGCTGGCTCCTGACCGAACCGGACATCCTGATCGTTTTCGGGATCCTGTTCCGGGCGGCCTTTTACACGCCGGCGGTCTACGACCCGCCGTCTTTCATCGCTTACATCGGCGCGGGCGTTTTCATCTACGGGGTCGTCCAGATGGCCCGGCGGGAAAAGCTGGGCGACGAGGTGTCGTTCAGCGGGGGCAGGGCGAAGACTTTTTTCCTCAATAATGCCCTGATCTTCGCGCTGCTGATCATGGTGGTCGTGGTCGCGATCATTTCGCCGAACTTCGTGAAAAACGACGTGCTGCTCGACATCCTTTCCCAGTCGCCCATCCGCCTGATCATCGCGATCGGCATCGTCATGACGCTGCTGATCGCCGGCACGGACCTCTCCGCGGGCCGCATGGTCGGCCTGGCGGCGGTCATTTCGACCTCCATGCTCCAGAACCCGGCCTACGCCAACCGCTTTTACCCGAACCTGCCGTGGCTGCCGGTCATCGTGCCGATCCTGACCGCCATTCTGGTCTGCGGGCTGTTCGGCATGCTGAACGGCTTTCTGGTCGCGAAGTACAACATGCACCCCTTCATCGCGACCCTTGCGACACAGGTCATGATCTACGGCGCCTGCTCGCTGTATTTCGACATGCCGCCGAACAGCTCCCAGCCGATCGGCGGGGTGCGCGACGATTTTACCATAATCGCCCAGAAGAAGCTGTTCGGCACGGTTTCCATCCTGATCCCGATCGCCCTGGTTGTCACGTTCGCCATGTGGTTCGTGCTGAACAAGACGGTGTTCGGCAAGAACATCTCTGCCGTCTGCCAAATTGATCTTTTTTTCGGGATACGACGATTTTGAATACGCGCAGAAGGCCATCCAGCTCAACGCCGCGGAGTACATCCTGAAACCGATCAACGCTTCGGAGCTCACCCAGACGCTGAAAAAGCTGAAGGAGCGGATGGACCTGGAATTCGCGGAAAAGCGCGACGTGGAGACGCTGCGCAGGAACTACGAGGAGAGCCTTCCGGTGCTGCGCGAGCAGTTTCTCACGGGGCTGATGGAGGGGCGTGGACCGGAGGGGCGCCTGCGGGCCGAGGCGGACCGGTACGGCATCGGCGGGGCCGGCCGGTGGGCCGTGGCCCTGGCGCGGGCCGAGGCGCTGCCGGGCTCCGTCACTGCGCTCGGGGATCAGGAGGAGCTGGTGCCCATTTCGCTCAAAAACACGGTGGAAGAGGTCTTGAGCCACTATTGCCGCTTCCACGATTTTTACTGCTCCGGCTGCGTCGCGGTCCTGGCCGAGCTCGACCCCGAGGCCGGGATCTCTCCGCTTTTG
>DAINSB010000130.1:0-994 GCA_036741535.1 Caproicibacter sp.
GCCGCCGCGCAGAAAAAAAGCGGCGCCGAAGCGCCGCCGGAGGGCTCGCGAAGACCGGAAGATCAGTAGTTGACGGCTCTGCGCTCAAAGAACGCCTGCGGATGTTTGCATGCCGGGCAGACCTTCGGCGGTTCCTTGCCGACGTAGACGTACCCGCAGTTGCGGCAGACCCAGACGGTCTCTTCGTTCGCGCGGAACACCAGGTTGTTGTCGAGGTTGGAGATCAGCTTGAGGTAGCGTTCCTCGTGCTTCTGTTCGACGGAGGCGACCATCCGCATGGTCGCGGCGATGTCTTTGAATCCTTCCTTCTCGGCGGTGTCGGCAAAATTCTTATACATGTCGGTCCACTCGTAGTGCTCGCCCGCCGCGGCGTCGCGCAGGTCCGCTTTGGTCGGCTGGATCTCGCCGCCGGAAAGGTATTTGAACCAGAGCTTCGCGTGCGCTTTCTCGTTGTTCGCGGTCTCTTCAAAGATGCCGGCTATCTGCTCGTAGCCTTCTTTTCTGGCCTGCGAAGCGTAAAAAGTGTACTTGTTGCGGGCTTTGGATTCGCCTGCAAACGCTTCCCACAGGTTTGCTTCCGTTTTGCTGCCTTTCAGTTCCATGTTGATTTTTCCTCCTTTAATCTTGAATGGATACGGGCCTCTGCGGGCCTTATTTCCCGAACGCTGGCCTCATTATAGCATCGCGGAAAGGGAAAGTCAATATAATAACAGTAATTATTATTATAATATTTTATTCCATTGTGTTTCCCGCGGAAACGGGCATAAAGTACCTTTCGTACCTACGGCTCCGCACCCCGCACGGGACACACTCAACCGAACCCGATCCCTCCTGTAACACCTTGCCCCCAGGGCGCACGAAAATACCTGGAGCCGGAATAAAATGCCTTTCGCGCCTCCGGCGGACCACAACTGCCCACAGACCGGGCTTATATTTTTTTAAATCTCCCCTGTGGGGCGAGCGGGGGCAATTTTAAAACCGCAAAGCCCCTTTT
>DAINSB010000130.1:1004-2233 GCA_036741535.1 Caproicibacter sp.
TATATTTTTTTAAATCTCCCCTGTGGGGCGATTTTAAAAAGGTATATAAACCCCGGCCGGCCTGAAGCCAATCCTCCGGTGCCTTCGGCGCCAACTGTTCACTCTGCATTGGCCCGCGCGGCCTGAGTGCAAAACCCACTCGCCCCACGGGGGCAATTTTAAAACCGCAAAGCCCCTTTTGCGAACCGAATTTTCGGGAGTTTCCCCAAACTCCCGCGCCAGCCGCGGCCTGAAATTTTCACTCCGCCCCACGGCGCGGCTTAACCGCGCAGGCACTGCGCCGCCTAGACGTTGAAGCGGAAAAGAACCACGTCGCCGTCCTGCATCACGTAGTCTTTGCCCTCGCTGCGGATGAGGCCTTTTTCCTTCGCGGCGGCCATGGTGCCGCATTGTTTCAGGTCCTCGAACGCGACGACCTCGGCGCGGATGAAGCCCCGCTCGAAGTCGCTGTGGATCTTCCCCGCGGCCTGCGGCGCCTTGGTGCCCTTTTTGATGGTCCATGCGCGCACCTCCGGCTCGCCCGCCGTCAGGTAGCTGATCAGGCCCAGCAGGCTGTAACATTCCGTGATCAGCCGGTCGAGGCCCGACTGCGCAAGGCCCATGTCGGAGAGGAACAGCTGTTTTTCCTCCGGCGACATCCCCGCGATCTGCGCCTCCGTCTCGGCGCAGATGGGCAGCACGCCCGCGCCCTCGGCGCCGGCGATCTGCTTCACCGTGCGGAAATACGCATTGTTCTCCACGCCGCCTTTGAAGTCGCCCTCGCTCATGTTCGCGGCATAGATGACCGGCTTCGCGCTCAGCAGGGAGACGGTCGAGAGCAGCGCGGCCTCGTCTTCCGTGCATTCCACGGTGCGGGCGGGCCTGCCCGCGTTCAGCGTCTCTTTCACGCGGTGGAAGAAATCGATCTCCGCCTGGTATTTTTTGTCCCCCTTGAGCATTTTCTGCGATTTTTCAACGCGGCGGTCGAGCACCTCGAGATCCGACAGGATCAGCTCGAGGTTGATGGTCTCGATGTCGCGCTTCGGGTCGATGCTGCCCTCCACGTGCACCACGTCGTCATCCACGAAGCAGCGCACGACGTGCACGACGGCGTCGCACTCGCGGATGTTCGCCAGGAATTTGTTGCCGAGGCCCTCGCCCTTCGACGCGCCGCGCACGAGGCCGGCGATGTCGACGAACTCGATGGTGGCGGGCGTGTATTTCTGCGGATGGTACAGCGCCGCGAGCCA
>DAINSB010000130.1:2243-6344 GCA_036741535.1 Caproicibacter sp.
AGGCGCTTGTCCGGCACGGCCACGACGCCCACGTTCGGCTCTATGGTGCAGAACGGATAGTTCGCCGCCTGCGCCCCCGCGTTCGTGATGGCGTTGAACAGCGTGCTTTTCCCCACGTTCGGTAGTCCCACGATCCCAAGTTTCATATTCCGGAATCCTCTTTCGTGTTAATTTTTGACGGCGAAGATCACGCCGTCCCCGATGGGGAACAGCGTGCTGGAAAGCAGGGGCGACCCCGCGACCCGCCGGCGAAGCTGCGCTTGCGCCCGGTCTGCCGCTGTTTCGTCGAATTCCACGGTGGTGATGCGCCCGCTGAAGGCCCGCGCGGCGAGCGCCATGTTCGCCGCCGAGTAGCCCTTTATAAAGGGATTCGATGTACGCGCCGTATGCGCCGATTTTTTCGGAACCCATGAGAATCCCTTCCCATTCAGGATTTGCGTCGGGCTGTCCGGGACCCGCCCCCGCGCAGAGTGTGCCGATCCCGCCGCCTTACGGGAATTTGCGCCCGGCCGAAACGGGCGCCTGGAATCGTCCGTCAGTGCGCAAAATGCTTCGCGACGCCCGAAATCAGCAGGCACGCGCCGTAGATGACCGGCTGGTGCGCCAGGTACAGGATCAGCGCGTGGCGGCCCATCCACGAAAAGGCCGGAACGCGGGGCTTGTAAAGGAATTCCGGGAATTTCCCGGCCTTCGCCAGTTTGCCGGTGAACACGCCCGCGAAAAACACGAACACCCACGGCAGCAGCGGAAAATAGTCGGCGCTGTGGAACGCCGGGCCGGGCATCCCGAGCGGGGCCAGCCAGTTCGCGCGGTAAAGCGCCTCCGGCAGCGGAAAAGTCAGCGGCCCGCCGGGGCCGAGGAAGCCCGCGTCCACATTCGCGGTGAAAAGGAACAGCGCGGCGCAGGCCGCGACCTGCATCCACGAAAAATCGAACCGGCCGATCAGCGGCGTCAGCAGCCCGCACAGGATCATGCAGACCGCGAGAAAATGCAGGATGCCGAAGACGATCAGCTCGTCCGGGACGACGAAATACGTCACGAGCGAAACGCCGGCCGCCACCGCGAGGAGCTTGAGCCCGCGCGCCAGGTTCGAGTGCGAAAGGTTGCACGCAATGCCGGAAATAAACATGAAAAGCCCCGCGTAAAACGGCTCCGCTGGCATGAAGAACCGGAAGAAAAGCGTTCCCAAGGCGGCGTTGAAAATATAACCGACGGTATAAAATCCGTGGTAAAAAATCATGCAGAAAACCGCGAAGCCGCGCAGCTCGTCCATCAGGTAGATCCTGCGGCGCGGCGGCGTGTCGCCGCGCCCAAGCCGCGCCGTTTTTCCTTGTGAAGGCCTGGGCTGCGACTGGCGCGAGAGTCCGGGGCAAGCTCCCGTACGGGGTGCCCCCGCGGTCGGGCCGCGCCGTTTTTCCCTGTGCGGGCCCGGGCTGGGGCTGGCGCGAGAGCCGAAAAGGCCGCTCCAGCGGAAAACGTCTGAAATCCGAGAAGACATAAAGGTTTTCTCCATTTTTCTCAAAAGTTTGACGCGGCGATTTCGGCGGGCGAAGCCTGCGCGTAAGGCTACACTCCTCTGAGCGCGTTTCCGGGGCGAAAGGGTAGGGCGGTATCTTTCACGAAGCCGAAGTCGGGTCCGCCGTAGGCCATGCATCCGCCGCCGGGAGCGTCCCCACACTCTCCCGCCAAAATAAGTCCCTGTTTTACACCGGGCTGGCCGGCGGGGCCCGGCCGCGGCGACACACCGCAACGGCGCAGATTCGCGGCATACTTTAGGTAATTATAGCATGGAACGGGGCAATTTAACAGAGGGGTCCGCGCGGTTTGCGGCTTCTGCAACAAAAAAGCGCCCATCCGCCGGCGCAACCTTATGAAAAATCGAGGATGATAATTTCAAATCCCGGTGTTATAATGAGAGATGCTATCGAGAAAAAGCGGAATGAAAAAGCGGCGGACCTTAAATTACGACGGGAGGTTTTTCCAGATGGAGCAGACAGAAATCACAAAGACCTATACGGTCACGAAAGAGATGCTGGCGGATCAAAGCGGCAGCGGCACGCTCCCCGTGCTGGCCACGCCGGTACTGGCGGGGCTGTTCGAGGGCGCGGCGACCGAGCTTGCGCAGGGGTACGAACCGGAGGGCTGCACCACGGTCGGCACGATGATCCTTGTGCGGCACGATGCGCCCACGCCCTGCGGGGCCTCTGTGACCATCCGGGCGGAGCTGACCGGGCGGGAGGGGCGCACGTTCACGTTTCGCCTCTCGGCGAAGGACGATGCCGGGCCCGTCGCGTCCGGCGAGCACACGCGCGTCAGCGTGAAATCCGGCCGGTTCGTGGAGAAAGCGGAAGGGAGAAAGAGCGCGGCCCATGCAAAGTAGATACCGGCTGGTCTGTTTCGACCTGGACGGGACCCTGACGGATTCCGGGCCGGGGATCATCGGCTGCGTGCGGAAGACCATCGCGCATATGGGCTGCCCGGAGCTGTCTGCCGACACGCTGCGGCGGTTCATCGGCCCGCCGACCTGGAACAGTTTCCGCACCTTCTGTCATCTTTCGCCGGAGCGCGCGCAGGAGGCCGTGGATTACTACCGCGTCCTCTACCGGGAGGGCGGCGTATTTGAAAACTCGGTCTACGGCGGAATCCCGGAGCTTCTGGACACCCTGCGCGGCACGGGCACCGTGCTGGCCGTCGCCACCTCGAAGCCGCGCTCCATGGCCGACGTGGTGCTGGAGCATTTCGGCCTCGCGGAAAAGTTCGATCACGTGGCCGCGGCCGGCGAATCCGACCGCGACAGCGACAAGGAGCAGGCGATCCGCGCCGTTCTGGCGGAAAGCGGGATCCCGCCCGAAGAGGCCGTGATGATCGGCGACACGAAATACGACGCCGCCGGCGCGCGCGGGGCGGGTGTGGATTTCGTAGGGGTCCTGTACGGCTTCGGCACGGAAGAGGAGATGCGGGGCGAGGGCGCGGCGGTCTTCGCCCGCACGGTGCAAGACCTGTACGGCAAAAAACTCCTTGACAAACGGCGGACCGCCGCCGTATAATGTATCTGTAAAAATTTAAGTAGGGGTGCTGGGTATTCCCGGCTGAGACGAGGCGGATCGACGCCTCAAACCTTTGACCTGATCTGGATAATGCCAGCGTAGGAAAAACGAGATTCGGCGCTCCGCGGACATATCCCGCGGGGCGTTTTTGTTTTGCCGCGGGCGGAATTCCGGTCATACCAAACAGGAGGGTGTACGGAATGGAAAACAGTTCAACGGGAAAATCGGGCCTCAGCCCGAAAACACTGCGCCTTGTGGAAAGCGCGATCATGCTCGCGCTCGCCACGGCGCTCAGCCTGGTAAAGATCTACCAGATGCCGCTCGGCGGCTCGGTCACGCTGTGCAGCATGCTGCCGATTTTGCTCATCGGCTACAAATACGGGCCGAAATGGGGCCTGCTGACCGGATTTACCTACAGCGTCATCCAGCTTCTTCTCGACTTTTCCGCCGTGCTGTCGTGGGGGCTCACGCCCACGGCGGTCGTGGTCTCGTTTCTGCTCGACTACCTGGTGGCCTTTACGTTTCTGGGCCTTGCTGGCATCTACGGAAAGGGATTTTGGAAGTTCCTCGGCGGCATGACGACCGCCGTCGCGCTGAGGTATCTTTCGCATGTCGTGGCGGGCGCGACGGCCTACGTCTCGTTCGTCCCGAAGGAGTGGGGCGTCCACGCGTGGGCGTATTCGTTCGCCTACAACGCGTTCCTTCTGCCGGACTTCGCGATCTGCGCCGTGGTCGGCGCGCTGATCTTCAAGCCCCTTCAGCGTTTCCTGCAGACAGCCTGAGGCAGGCTGAGCCTGGCCGAAAGTGCGCCGCCGACCGGCCCCCTGAGGCCAATCCCCGGTCGCCCCGCGGGGGCGATTTTAAAGACGACGGCGAGTGAAAGCAGGTCAAGCCAGACCCGCCGCCTGCCGCAGGGCACAAAAACGGCGCCGCGTACGGATTCGTCATCCATATGCGGCGCCCGTAAGAACACACGCGGGACCCCAGCATCTCGTTTGCAGGCCGCAGGGGCATCCGGCGCAAACTGATGCCCGCATACGCGGCAAAGATATTT
>DAINSB010000131.1:0-6288 GCA_036741535.1 Caproicibacter sp.
CCACCGCGGACGACGCGAGCCTGCGGGACCGGATGCGAAGGCGGAAAAGCGGCTTCGGGGGGGAGACCCTGCGCATCGACGGCTTCAATCTTCTGATCCCGCTGGAGATTGCCCTTTGCCGCGGCACGCTGCTTCTGTGCATGGACGGCGTCGTGCGGGATCTCGCCGGGCTGCACGGGACGTACCGCCTGATCCCCGAGACGGACGCCGCCGTCCGGCTGGCCGGCGCGTCGCTGGAAAAACACGGGGCGGCCGCGGCGGAATTCTATTTTGACGCCCCCGTATCGAACGCCGGCCGGCTCGCGCAGAAAGTCCGCGAAACGCTTCGGGATTTTCCGTTCCGGGTTGAGGTGCGGACCGAAAGCCGTGTGGACGGCCTGCTCGCCGCGCAGGAAAACGTGGCGACGGGGGATTCGGCCATCCTCGACCGGTGCGGAAGCTGGGTCAACCTTACGCGCCTTGTCTTGGAGGACAGCCTGCCCGGCTATCCGTTTGTCGACCTGTCTTCTCCCGACGGCTGACCGGACCGGCGTCATTTCGGCCTGCGGCTGCCGCGGCGGCGCGGGATCGATTCCAGCTTCGGGAAAGGCCCCGGTGGGGACGCCATGCGGCTTTTCCCGGAGAACAGGATTGCGCCTCCTGCGGTGCGGGATGAAATTTTGCAGGAGAGGAGCGCGCCGGATCGAAATGGAAGAGGACCGGTTTGACGGCAAAGTCTATGCGCTCGTCGCGAAGATTCCGCAGGGGAAAGTGGTCACCTACGGCCAGCTTGCGTTTCTGCTGCAAGTGCCGCGGAGCGCGCGCCGGGTGGGGCGTGCGCGAATTCTGATTCGTTCTGCTGCCCGCGTTTTCCGGCAGTCCGTTTTCCGGACAGCCCCGGCGGGACTGGCAACAAAAGCTCCCCTTTGGCATATACTGCTAGTATTTGACGCCCAAGGGGGAATGTTTCCATGATCGGTGCTGCGATCGGTTTTGTGCTCTCGGGGATTATTTTTTTCGTGCTCCATGTGACGGGTTCCGGCTCTTTTCCCAAGCCGCTGAGCGCGCAGGAAGAGCAGGAGTGCCTGGAAAAGATGAAACACGGCGACCGTGCGGCCAAGGAAAAGCTGATCGAGCACAATCTGCGGCTGGTTGCGCATATCATTAAAAACGGAGCAAGCGAAAGGACAATTTTTCCCGCATGAACAGAACGTCCCGCTCTTCGCCCAGTTTCAGGTGGATTTCCAGGTGAATAGTTTTCTTGGTGCTGTCTTTCTTCACCACGATATGATCCAGAATGGTCGTCACCAGCTCGGAGTTGATGCCGTCGGCAAAGGTAAGCTCCCGCCGGAGGGCGGCCTTTATTTGTTCCAGATTTTCCGCGGTGGCGGTGGTTTTCGCCTGTTCCTGCTTCAGGAACTCCAGTTTCTGTTTGATCTCCCGGATCTGCCCGTTGAAGCCGTCGTTCCGGTCTTTGAATTCGGAGATATTGATGCCTCCCGCCATGCTGATCTCCAGCAGGCGGTCTTTTTTCGCGCGGATCTGCGCGATTTCCGTCTCCAGTTTCTGCCTGTCGTGTTCGTAGTTATGTTCCTCCGGCACGCTGCGGAGCACGGAGATCAGCGCGTCGATGATGGAATTTTTATCCCGTGCCATCTGCGAGAAGATTTTCGCCATGATCACGTCGAGCTCCGAAGTCCGCAGCTCCGGCGCGGAGCAGGCCGCCCGTCCCCGTTGGCGGTAGACCCTGCATTGCCAGACTTCTTTGCTGCCCTTGGCGCTCTTCAGCAGTTGCCGGTGGAAGCTGGTTCCGTGCTCTTCGCAGATGATCTTGCCGCTGTAGGCGTAGCGGTTATGGAACTCGGCGGCGCTCCGGTGGGACATCGTCTGCTCGCTGCGGGATTGATACAGGGCGTTGGCGCGGTCCCACAGTTCTTCCGGCACGATGGCCGGGATCTCCGGGTCGGGGTAGGTGATCCATTCGTTTTTGTCGAGAAAAACCTTCTTTTTGCTCCGGTAATCCAGCGACTGGGTCTTGTTGCCGCAGTACCAGCCCTTGTATTTCGGGTTCGTCAGGATATGCCGGATGGTCAGGACATTGAACGCGTTGCCCTTCCGGCTGGTATAGCCCAGATCGTAGAGCTTCTGCGAGAGGCGGCGGATGCCCAACCGCTGGTTGGCGTAGAGGTCGAAAATCAGGCGGACCGCCTCGGCCTCTTCCTCGTTGACGGTCAGTTTGCAATCCTTTTTGTCATAGCCCCACAGCTTGTCGTTGCCCAGCACCCGCCCGTTTCTGATGGATTGCCGGAATCCGAATTTGAGCCGTTCTGAGAGCTTGCGCACTTCGTCCTGCGCTACGCCGGCCATGACCACCAGCCGGAATTCGCTGTCGGGGTCCAGGGTGTTGATGTTGTCGTTCTGGAACAGAACCCCCACGTTGTGTTCCAGAAGTTCCTGCGTATATTGGATGCTGTCCAGCGTACTGCGGGAAAAGCGGGATATTTCTTTCGTGATGATGAAGTCAAAGCGTCCGGCTTTGGCGTCCGCGATCATCCGATTGAAACTGTCCCGCTTTTTTGTACTTGTTCCGCTGATCCCCTCGTCGACGTAACCCTCGACGTAGGTCCAGTTCGGCTTGCTTTGAATCAATTCCGTGTAATATTGCACCTGGTTTTCCAGGCTGTTGAGCTGTTCGTATTTCTCGGTAGATACCCTCGCATAGAAGGTCACCCGCAGCGGAAAATCGAAGATCGACCGTCCCATCCGCATCTCATCCCGGATTTTGCGCACTTCCATCCGCCGCCGCCCCCTTTGTCGGGCGCACAGGATCCCACAGCAGTTCCGGCAAGTCTGTCATGGCAGCCACCAGATTCCGGGCGGCCCGATAGGTCCTTTCCGAGATCAGGCCGAGCGAAAAGATGTGCTTTAGCAGGACGGCCAGCAGCTCTCTCTGTGCGCTTTCCAAAACGATCACCTCCTTACAGAATATGAATTACGGATATGGAAAATTCCGGGCGCCCAAGCCGTCCGAGGCATTTCAAAATAGATATTTTTTCAATCCTGCGATCGCAGATCCCATTCATACGGTTCCGGCCGCCTCAGAGAATAGAGGCTCCGTCAATCACACAGTGACACTTTCACGCCGTGCTGCATAGTCTGGCCCGTGCCTGAAGGCCGGAAGCCGACGTGGGTTGAAAAATATATTAGCTTCATATAATAGCTGTATATACTAGATGTATAAAATATTGTATAGACCGGGTGCCGCCGAACTTTCCGACCGGGCACACCCTCAAAAAAACGGCGGGCCCCGTCTTGCAGGGCCCGCCGATTAAATTCAGGTTAGGTTTGTTGCATATTTTCCAGCCTCCTTCCATAATCTACGTAGAGCCTTTTTTCATTCAACCGCAGCAAACTGCGGCTTTTTTGGCCCCGTACTTATAACATATGCCTGCCTCGTTGTTTTGTGATTTAAAATGTTCATTTTTCGAATTTTATACGATAAAACCGTCTTACGCCTTTTCCTCCATCTCCCGCCTAAGTTGCGGGCCTGTCAATCGGCATCCATCTGTTTTATTGATGTGTGATAGAAAAATATTAATTTCGCGTTGAAAATTATGGAAATAAAAGCTATAATGAGTATGAAAAAATAGAATTATAGGTTTGCTGTTTTGACGGGCTTCCCCTGTTCCGTGTTGGGGTCGCCTCGCAGGAACGGTTGATGAAAGGGAAATAAAATGGCCTCTGTTTTATTGGCGCATCTGGACCGGGAGACAGGCCGCGAGCAGACTCTGGCTTCGCACAGCGAAAACGTGGCGGAACTCTGCGCGGAGTCCTGTGGAAAAATCGGTTCAAAAAGCCTCGGGAGGCTCGTCGGCCTGCTGCATGACGGCGGCAAAGCGACCCAAGAGTTCCAGATGTATTTAAAATCCGGCGATGCGTCCTTGCGCGGAAGAATCCCCCATTCTTACTGGGGGGCGAGGTACAGCCTGCAGGCGGGGAAAGACGGCGGCGCAATCAAAGCTCTGACAGCCGAGCTGGCTGCCGCGGCGATCTGCGCCCACCATGGCGGGCTGCCCGATGTGACCGGTGTCGACGCGGAGGACGATCTTCACCGCCGCGCCTTCCCGGAAAAGGGAAGCTATGAAGAAGCGATGGAAGGTTTCTTTCAGGATGTTTCACAGAAGAAGCTGGATCGCCTGTTTTTCGAGGCGCAGGGGGAAGTGGGCCGCCTCTGTTCAAAGATCCGGAGCACCTGCGGTTTTTTCCCGCCCGCGACCGGGAAAAAACTCTTTTATTTTCTGCTCGGCCTCGTCCAGAGATACCTGCTCAGTTGCCTGCTGGACGCCGACCGCTATGACACGTTCCTGTTCGAGGCGGGCCGCGCTCCCGGCCCGGCTCCAAACCTGCCGGAGCTTTGGAGCACGCTGGCCGAAAGACTGGAAAAGCATCTGCTCGCTTTCCCGTCGGATACCCCCATCAATCGGAAACGCCACGAGATTTCGGAACAGTGCCTCCAGTTTAGCCGGCATGGCACGGGCATTTTCCGCCTGTCCGTCCCTACCGGTTCCGGAAAGACGATGGCGTCGCTGCGCTATGCGCTGAACTGCGCGAAACAGAACGGCAGGGAGCGCATTTTTTATGTCGCGCCGTATAAGAGCATTTTGGATCAGAACGCCGAAGAAATCCGGAAGGCGCTGCAGGTGGAAGACGGCGGAATCCTTCTGGAGCATCACGGCGACGTTGTGATCGACGACGAAAAAACCGAAGCGGCGGCGCGGTACCGGCTGCTCACGCAGCGGTGGGACGCGCCGATCATCCTCACGACGGCGGTGCAGTTCTTAAACGCGCTTTTCGACGGGCGCACGTCCTGTGCGCGCAGGATGCACAGCCTTGCGGATTCCGTGATCATTCTGGACGAATTCCAGGCCTTTCCCGTGCAATGCACGGATATGCTCAACGCCGCGCTGGATTTTCTCGCCTGCGTCTGCGACTGCGCCGTCGTGCTGTGCACCGCCACGCAGCCGGAATCGGAGGAGATCCCGGTCCCGGTCCTGCCGGGCGAACCCGCGCAGATGACGGAAAATCTCGAGGAGACCTTCGCGGCCTTCCGACGCACGCGCACCGTCGACCGGACCGCCGACGGGCCGCTTTCCGCGGGGCGGCTGGCGGATTTTGCGCTGGAACGGCTGGCGGAGTGCGACAATCTGCTGATGGTCTTCAACACCAAATCCGCCGCGCGGGCGGTATTCCGCTCGCTAAAGGGGCGCATAGAGCTGCTGCCGCCCGAGGAACGCGTCCCGGTTTTCTGCCTGAGCACCGGCCAGTGCCCGCGCCATCGCATGGATCTGATCGAAACGATCAAGAATCGCCTCGCAGACAAAACGCCCGGCGCCAACCGGGTCGTCTGCGTCAGCACGCAGTTGATCGAAGCCGGGGTGGACCTGTCGTTCCAGTGCGTCGTGCGCTCCTTCGCGGGGCTCGACAGCGCCGCCCAGGCGGCCGGGCGCTGCAACCGACACGGGGAATCGGCCTGCCGCGACGTGTTCCTCGTGCGCTGCGCGGAGGAAAATCTCTCCCATCTGCCGGACATCCAGCGGGCGCAGGAAGCCGCGGAGCATGTGCTGGAGGATGAGCGGAGAAATTCCGCACAGTTCGGCGGGGAGCTCCTGTCGCCGGCGGCGGTCCGGCGCTATTACCACTATTATTTCAACCTGCAGAAATCGCGGCTCGATTATCCCGCGGACGAAACGGACGATCCGGAACTGTCCGCGCCCACGAGCCTGTTCGACCTGCTGTCAGTCAACACGCCGGCCAGGAAGTACTGCGCGGAGCACGGCGCTTCTCTTCCGCCTCACCCGACGCATCAGGCCTTTGCGACGGCGGGCGGGATCTTTCAGGCGATCGAGAGCAGCGGTACGAACGTGATCGTCCCGTACGGGGAGGGGGAGGAGCTGATCCGACGGCTCTATTCCGGGCCGGCCCTTTCCGAGCTGCCCGGGCTTCTCCGGCGGGCGCAACGCTACTCCGTCTCCCTGCTCCCCTATGAAAGGAGGAAGCTGGAGGACTCCCATGCAATCGACGTGATCACGGACGCCGGCGTCGCCGTATTGCGGAAAGAATTCTACAGCGATAAGCTCGGAGTGCGGACGCAGCGCGGCGAAATGGATTTGCTGATCGTTTGACGGCAGAGAAGGGAGAATCGGATTTGGAACACGAAAACAGCGTAAGTTTTTCGGTCTGGGGCAGGATGGCGCTTTTCAGCGACCCCGTCACACGGGCGGGCGGAGAAAAATGCAGCTATCAGGTGCC
>DAINSB010000132.1:0-6260 GCA_036741535.1 Caproicibacter sp.
GCGTCATGAACGTGTTGTCGACGATCACCTTCAGGCCGTGCCGGTGGGCGATCTCGGAGGCCGCCGCGATGTCCGTGACCGTCAGCAGCGGATTCGCAGGGCTTTCGATCAGCAGCGCACGCACGTCCGGGCCGATGCTCTTTTCCAGAAGCGCGAGGTCCGAGGTATCCACGATCTCGTAAGAAAGGCCGAAGTTTTTGAAGACTTTGTCCAGCACGCGGAACGTGCCGCCGTACACGTTGCTGGAGATGACGACCTTGTCGCCGCTTTGGAACAGCGTCAGCACGGCGGTGATCGCCGCCATGCCGGAGCCGAACGCGAAGCCCGCCGTGCCGCCCTCCAGCTCTGCAATCAGCTTTTCCAGCGCCCTGCGGGTCGGGTTCCCCGTGCGTGAATATTCGTACCCGCTGTTTTTGCCGAGCCCCTGCTGCCGGTAGGTGGAGGTCTGGTAGATCGGCACACTGACCGCCCCCGTCGCCGGATCGCCGTCGATCCCCCCGTGGATCAGTCTGCTGTCGAACGAAATCTGCTGTTCACCCATCTGTTACATCCTTTCAAAATATACTAATTTAGTATGCATTATGCATTTGCTTAAAACAAAAGGCCGAACGGCCTCGGCCGCCCGGTCTTTTTGCAGGATCGCAGAATCCCGCCTAAAAAGCCCGCAGGCGCTCCGGCCGTACTTCCCCCTTAAAACAGCAACAACAGACACAGCTCTTCACGGCTGCGTTTTTCTTTGCGTTTTCAGCGACAAGACGGCACGACACGGCGGGTCCTCCTCTCTGCATTGCATAGTTTATATATATGTAATAACTATTATTTTGATACAACTAATTTACACCCTTTTTCCCGTTTTGTCAAGGGGCGGCGTTCGCCGCCGCCAGGCTCCGCCATTTGGCATGGAAAAAAATAAGTCTATTTTGGCGGGAGAGTCAAAGGCAGCTCCCGCCGATTTTATTTTACTTGAATTTTGTACTTGACGCACCCGGACCGCAGACAGATCCGGCCGGGCCTCGGACTGTACTCGCGGGTATGTAAAAGGGGCTTTGCGCTTTTAGAATCGCCCCGGTGGGGCAAATTCAGAAAAACGGGCTACGGCTTACGGCCCGTGCCGCAGCCACGTAAGGTGCTTTGCGCCCTTGACAGCGGCAGCCCCCCGTAGTATGGTTGTTAAGTGGCCGGTTTTTCCGGTCGGTCAGTCGCAACATCCTGACCTAAAACAAAACTACGGAGGCATGTAAAAATGAACAATCCATCCCAGCGGCTGCGCCGCCTGACACAGGGCGCCGTGATCGCCGCGGCCTACGCCGCCCTGACCTACGCCGCCGCCCTCGCAAACCTGGCCTACGGGCCGGTGCAGTTCCGCTTCTCCGAGGCGCTGACCGTTCTTCCCGTCCTCACATCCGCGGCGGTGCCCGGTCTGACCGTCGGATGTCTGCTCGCTAACATCTTCAGCGGCTACGGCATCTACGACATGGTCTTCGGCACACTGGCCACGCTGCTGGCCGCCGTCTGTACCCGGCTGGTCCGGAACGTCCGTTTCCGGGGCGTCCCGGTGCTTGCCCCGCTCCCGCCCGTGTTCTTCAACGCCGTCATCGTAGGGGCGGAGATCACCGCGCTTTCCCCCGGCGGATTCGCCTGGGCGGTATTCTGGCCGACGGCCGGCTCCGTCGGCTTCGGCGAGCTTGTCGTGTGCTACGTGCTCGGCCTTCCCCTGGTCGTGGCGCTTGAAAAGAATCCCTCGATTAAAAAATATCTGGGTGCTTAGCAGACCCAAATCGCCGGGTACACGGTACCATTTGCCGCCTACGGCGGGGTTGCCTTACCCCGTCCGGGAGTTGCCTTTGACTCTCGCGCCGGCCGCAGCCCGGAATTTTTATCCCGCTGAACGGCGCGGCTTGACTGCGCAGGCACTGCGCCGCCGCCTAACGGTCGCCGGTCAGTTTGCTGTCGAGCCGCCTGCCGAGGATGCGCGCCCCGATGCTGAACACGAAGACCATCAGGATGAGCACCGCGGCGGACAGGTCCGCGACCTGGGCCGCGTTGGCGGCGACGGCCTCGGTGCGCATCGACCAGATATGCAGCGCGAGCGTTTCGCCGGGCCGGAACGGATTCAGCGGGCAGGTCGGCGAACTGAGGTCCCACCGCTTCCAGTTGATGTCCGTGCTCATGCCCGCGGTATACAGAAGCGCGGCCGCCTCGCCGAACCCGCGGCCCGCCGCGAGGATGACCCCCGTGATGATGCGCGGCACGCAGGCCGGCAGCATCACCTTCGTGATGGTCTGCCAGTGCGTGGCGCCTATGGCGAAGCTGCCCTCCTTCCATTTGGACGGCACGGCGTGCATGGCGTCCTCCGTCGTCGTGGTGATCAGCGGCAGGCTCAGGATCGAGACCGCCAGCGCGCCCGCGAACAGATTCCATTTGGAATGGGTCATCTCGATGAACACGTAGCTGCCGAACAGGCCCACCACGATGGAGGGCAGCGAAGAAAGCGTCTCCATGCTGGTGCGGATGAATTCAGTCAGCTTTCCGGGCTTGGCGTATTCCGACATATAGACGCCGGCGGCGACGCCGATCGGCACGCTGACCAGCAGGGCGAGGAAGACAAGGTAAACGGTGTTGAAGAACTGATTGCCGATGCCGGTCTCATTGAAAGCGAGCAGCGACGGGCTGAACGCCCGGACCCCGCGGTAAATGACATACACGGTGAAAGCGGCCAGAAGGAGAAGGAAGAATCCGGCGACGCAGTAAAACAGGGCCGTCATCGTCCGGTCCGCCACAATGGCCTTTTTATGTCTGTTCATCTTTCCTGCGCCCCCTGTGTCGAAATCTTGCGCACCAGGAAGATAAAGAGGTACGAGATCAGAAGGAGCAGCAGGGCCATGCTCCACAGCGCGGAGCTGTATTCCCCGCCTTCCGACGCGCCGCCCATGTCGGACGCGATGGCCGCCGTGAGGGTGCTCGTCGGGTCGAGGATGCTCGAGGGGAACGCTTTCATCTTGCCGACCACCATGGCCACGGCGAGGGCCTCGCCGAACGCGCGCGAAAGGCCGAGGATGATGCCGGTCAGGATGCCCGGTTTCGCCGACGGCAGCAGGACCCTGTGGATGACCTGCCAGCGGGTGGAGCCGAGCCCGTAGGCCGCCTCCTGATAGCCGTTCGGCACGCCGGCCACGGCGTCCGCGGAAACGCTGGCGATGGTCGGGAAGATCATCACGGCCAGCACGATTCCGGCCGCAAGCACCGAGTAGCCGTACTGCAGATGGAAGATCCTTTCCAGCGCCGGAATGAGGACGGTCGCCCCCACCCAGCCGTAGACCACGGAAGGAATGCCGACAAAGATCTCAACGGCGGGCCGGAACAGCCGGTCGCTGATCTTCGGCGAAATCACCGCCATGAAGATCGCCGCCGCCAGGCTGAACGGCGTCGCGATCAGCAGCGCCAGAAAGCACACGCACAGGGAGCCGACGATGAAAATGGCGGCGCCCACCTGCCCGCCCCCGGTGAAGTCGTCGGCGGGATTCCAGTTCGACGAGAACAGGAACTCCGCCACGCTGTGGTGATACACGCGGAACGTGTCCGCCCCGCGGTAGATGAGGAACGCGCCGATCAAAAGCGTCAGCACAATAATGAACAGGCCGCAGGCCATGACGACGATACGCGGCACCGATCCCTTTTTTGACATGCCCACTTCTTCTTTCCCAATAAAATCCCGCTCCGCCCTCCGGCTGCGCGGGGCCGCAGAATCCTCGCGGCGCAGTCCGTGAAAAAACATTGATTTCCTCCGCGTTCCTGTGGTAAGATGTTGCTGTCAGAAAAACGAAGGGATGATGATCATGTACGACGAATATCGCGGAGGGCCCTTCTGCCCCAGATGCGGCGCGCGCCTTCCGGCCGGAGTCGCCCACTGCCCGCACTGCGGCGCGGCGGTGATCTCACCCGGCGCGCCGACGGAAAACGGGATCTCCCCGTACAACCGCCTCACCGCGCTGCTGCTGTGCGTGCTGGTCGGCGCGCTCGGTATCCACCGCTTCTATGTAGGCAAGATCGGCACCGGGGTCCTCTGGCTCTGCACGGCCGGCGTCTTCGGCATCGGCGTGCTGGTGGACCTCGTCATGATCTGCACCGGCAACTTCACCGACGGGCTCGGAAGGCTGGTCCTCAACTGGGAGAACCGGTGGCGCTGACCCGCGCCCGTCCGGAAACCCAGGCTCTTTAATTAAGTATGCGCCCTGTTTTGCGGGTTTGTCAACCCTTTTGCCGCAAACGGCGTCTCGGCCTTTTTTCATAAAACAAACCGCACAAACGTGCATCCGCCGCGGCCCTTCAGTCTGTGCCTTTATTTATGTCCGGAGCGATAGGTTCCACCCGCTCTGTCTTCTGTAAAGGAAACAGATTTTACTTCTTCGCCGGGCCCGGATCTTCGCGCTTCGTGCTCGGGTCCATCTTGGAAGCGATATTGTAGCCCATGGACTCCATGTCCTTGCCGTATGTGTCGGACTGCATGTACTTGATCAGCGCGTCGGCAACGCCCGTCGCCTCGCCCTTCGTATACATGTGCTCATAGCCCCATACCTTGTACTTGCCGGAGTAGGTATTTTCCAGAGTGGGTTCCACCCCGTCGATGGAAACGGTCTTGACGGAAGTGTTGTTCACAAGGTAGGAAAGCGCGACGTAGCCGATGGCGCCCTTATGGGAAGAAACCGTCTGCAGCAGTGTGCCGGAATCGTCGGTTTCCAGCGATTTGTTGGAGGCTTCCTCGGCGCCCTTCAGCGCGTAGCTCTTGAACAGGGCCCTCGTGCCGGAAGTGCTCGGGCGCGTCACCAGCGTGATGGCTTCGTCCGGGCCGCCGACTTCTTTCCAGTTCTTGGTCTTGGCGGTGAAAATGCCGGTGAGCTGCGCGGTCGTCAGATTGGTGACTTTTTCCGCCACATCCGGGCTCACAATCGGCGCCATGGTGATGACGCAGACCTGATGGTCGACCAGCTTCTTGGCGTCGGCCTCCGGGAGCTTTTCATCCGCGAACACGTCGGACATGCCGATGTCGACCGTGCCGGCCGCGACCTGCTTGAGGCCCGTGCCGGAACCGCCGGCGTTCAGCGTGATGGAGGCGTCGGGATTCGCGGTCTTGAATTTACCGTTGGCATCCTTGACCAGCGGATACAGAGCCGAGGAACCGGAGATGCTGATGCTGCCGGATACGCTGGCCGCGGAGGACGCAGCCTCGGAAGACGCGGCGGACGGAGCTTCGGACGGGGCCGCGGAAGGCGCGGCGGAGGACGCCGAAGACGTTCCGCCGGAGCAGGCCGTCGTGCCCAGCATCAAGGCGGCTGTCAGAACAAGCGAAAGTATTTTTTTCATGCTCTTTCTCCTTAATCAAAATCATTCTTGGTCTCACGACTGCAAGTATAGGGGGCACGGTTTAAATGTACGTTATATGATCGTTAGGCGATTATTATATTTTTGTTAAATGCAGGTTAAAAGAAAAGTCGTACGCCGCCGCGCATCGTTCGATTCTGGCAGAAAAACGCCCGGGGCGAATCTCCGCTCCGGGCGTTCCGCCGCCTTCCGGCCGCCGCGCAGGACGCTGTCTCCCCGCGCGCCTCATTCGCCGAAGGCGTCTTTGATTTTGCTGAAGAAGGATTTCCGCTTCTGGTAGTTTTTCTCGTCCGCCGAGCGGTCGAATTCCTGCAGCAGGTCCTTCTGCTTCTGGGAAAGGTTCTTCGGCACCTCGACGGTCACCCGCACGTACTGGTCGCCGCGCCCCCGGCCGCCGAGCTTCGGGATCCCCTTGCCGCGCAGCTTGAACACGTCGCCCGGCTGGGTGCCCGCGTGGACCTGATACTCCACGCGGCCGTCGATGGTCGGCACCACGACCTGCGTGCCGAGGGCCGCCTGCGTGAAGGTCAGCGGCAGCTCGCACCACACGTCCGTGCCGCGGCGCTCGAACAGCGGATGCGGCCGCACGGTCACATAGACGTGCAGGTCGCCCGCGGGGCCGCCGTCCGTGCCGGCGTCGCCCTTGCCGCTGACGTTCAGGATCTGGTCGTTGTCGATGCCGGCGGGGATGTTGATCTCGATGGTCTGGTGGCGGCGCACGCGGCCGGTCCCGCCGCAGGCCGGGCAGGGGCTTTCGATCACATGGCCGCTGCCGCCGCAGCGGTCGCAGGTGCGCACGGTCTGCACCACGCCGAACGGCGTGCGCCGGCTGACCCGCACCTGGCCCGAGCCGCCGCACTGGGGACACCGTTTGACGGAAG
>DAINSB010000133.1:0-6094 GCA_036741535.1 Caproicibacter sp.
CCTACGGCGGGCCACAACTATGGCTTTCAGCAGTACGGTTTTTTACACCTTGCCCCGGGAAGCACTCGACCGGCTATGATAAATTCGAGTACGGTTTTTCAAACCTGCCCCGGGAACGCTCCCGATTGGATTCTTCAGCCTGCGCGGGAGCAATTTCTTAAACTGTCCGGGCAAAGAAAGCCTTCGATTCTCACCGGGCCGTATGCCCGGCCGTGCGTGCAGGCTCAGCCTGCCAAAGGAATGACACAGCAATGAGCAGAAAAGTTTCGCTTGGCGCCGCGATTTCCGTCGCGGCCATCGCCTCGGCCGTCACGGTTTCCCTGACGTACAGCTATGCCATGAACAGCTTCAACGCCAAGGTGGCGGACATCAACGAACGGCAGGCCATGTACACGAAACTGAGCGAAATCGACCAGAAGGCCAGGCAGGACTATGTCGGCAGGATCGACGAAACGTCGCTGACCGACGGGATCTGCGCCGGCTATCTCGCGGGCCTCGGCGACTCACGCGCGCAGTATCTTTCCGCGCAGAAGTACAAGGCGTACCTCGGCGCGTCGAAATCCAGCGACACGGGCGTCGGCGTCACGACCCTGCAGGACGACGACGGCAACATGGAAGTCATCGAGGTCATGCCCGGGTCGCCGGCGGAAAAGGCGGGCATCAGGCAGGGGGATACCATCGTGGCCGTCGGCGGCAAGGAGATTCCCCGCATCACGTATGCCGCGGCGCTCAACGAGCTGGAGGGCACGGCGGGCACGCAGGTCGCGCTCACCGTTCTGCGGGCCCCGGCCTCTTCCGGCGGGACGGCAAAGCAGGAGGAAATCACCGTGACGCGCGGGGAGTATACGCCGCGCACCCTTTCCTGCTCCGTGATCAACGGGAACGTCGGGTATATCCGCATCTCCCAGTTCCGCAGCGGCACCGCCTCCGATTTCAACAACGCCGTCTCCGCGCTGGTGCGCCGGCGCCCGGCCGGCCTCGTGATCGACCTGCGGAACAACGCGGGAGGCCTTGTGTCCGGCGCGGCGGCCGCGCTCGACACCCTGCTGCCCGCCGGCAATACGGTGGAAAGCCGCGACAAGGACGGGAAAGTCACCGTGGAGTATTCTTCCGGCACCAACGAGGTAGACCTTCCGGTCGGCGTCGTGGTGAACGGCGGGACCTCCGGCGCCGCCGAGCTCTTCGCGGAGGACATCCGGGCCGCCAAAAAGGGGATGGCCGTGGGCGAGCAGACCGCCGGCAACGCCATGAAGGAGGCGGTGGTCCCGCTTTCCGACGGGTCGGCCATGATCGTTTCCGTCGCCGAGTACCTGACGGGGGACGGCAGGAGCTTCCTCGACGCCGGCGTCGGCATCGACATCAACAAAAGCCTCGCCGCGGACCAGCAGAAGCTGCTGGAGCACAACCGGCTCGACCCCTCCGCCGACGCGCAGGTGCAGGCCGCGGTCACGGCCCTGGTCAGGCAGGGGGCGCAGGTGCGGAAAATGCCGGGCACGCAGCAGGCTCCGTCCGCAGCATTGTCCTCCGCGACGCCTTCCTCCGGGACCGCTTCCCGGACTCCGGTGGAGACGGACTGAACGCTTTCCCGGTTCGGGCGATTCCCGCGCAAAACCGATTGACAGAACGCGCAAGGTTCACTATAATGATTTTACTGCGCGGACGGTGTCCGTTCCCAGGCCCCGCCGGGTAGCACGGGGGAAAAATGGATTCGCACTGGCGGGAGAGGTTCGGGAAGCTCCCGGCGGCATTTTTTGTCTGTGGGCGGGCGCGGCTTGCAGCGGGGGCGGAAAAGAATGAGACCGTTTTGGCGAGTCTTTGGAAACTCCCGGTGACGTCTGTCCGCGCGGGAGCAATTTCTTTAGACTGTCCGGGGGCGCAAGGCACCGTTCGCGCCTACGGCGGACCGCAACTAGGGCTTTCCGCAGGATAGCGTCTTGTACCATGCCCCGGGAATGCACTCGACCGGCTGTGTGCAAAAATTGTGCGCAGGCTCAGCCTGCCCCGGCCGTGGCCGCGGCGACACGCCGCGTGCAGGCTTAACCGGCAATCTTATAAAAGGTGGTCGTTGTATTTTGGTGAAGCAGATTCTTTTGACAAAAGAAGGGCTCTCGAAAATGGAAGCCGAGCTTGACGAACTGAAAAGCGTCAGGCGCAAAAAGGTCGCGGAAAAAATAAAGGTTGCGCTCTCGTTCGGCGACCTTTCCGAAAACAGCGAGTACGACGAAGCGAAAAACGAGCAGGCCATCGTGGAGGCGCGCATCGCCGACATCGAAGCCATGCTCAAAACGGTGCGCGTGATCGACGAGAGCGAGCTCAGCGCCGAAAACATCCAGATCGGCTCCAAGATCGAGCTGCGCGTGACGAACCAGAAAACCGGGACCACGAAAGTGGTCAATTACAAGATCGTCGGCTCCAACGAAGCGGACCCCGTGAACGGGTGCATCTCCGACGAATCCGCCGTGGGCAAGGCGCTGCTGGAGCACGTGATCGGCGACAAGGTCAGTGTGGAAGTGCCTGCCGGCACCATGGAGTACGAGGTCCTGACCATCTCCAAATAACACGCGGGCAGGGCGCGGCTTTCCGCCGCTCCGCCCTCTTAAATCATACTGGAAAGGCATGGGAGTCAACAATGCGTGAGGAAAACCAGGGAACGGAAGAGCGCGGGGAAGGCGGGGCGAATTCCGCCGAAGCGAAGATCCGCCGGGAAAAGCTGGAAAAACTGCGCGCCGAGGGCAAGGACCCGTTCCTGATCACCACCTGTCCGCGCGATCACACCGCCGGGGAGATCCGCGAAAATTTTGAGGCGCTCGAGAACACCGATGTCTGTATCGCGGGCCGCATCATGAGCTGGCGCGACATGGGTAAAGCCGGCTTTTTCGACGTTTCCGACCGCTCCGGCAGGATCCAGGTCTATATGAAGATCGACCAGGTCGGGGAAGCGAGCTATTCCGACCTGAAAAACTACTGGGACGTGGGCGACATCATCAGCGTGAAGGGCTACGTGTTCAAAACGCGCCGGGGCGAGATCTCCGTCCACGCGCGGGAGATCCGCCTGCTTTCCAAGTCGCTGCTTCCTTTGCCGGAGAAGTTCCACGGCCTCAAGGACACCGACCTGCGCTACCGGCAGCGGTATCTCGACCTGATCATGAACCCCGAGGTGCGCGAGACGTTCCTGCGCCGCAGCAAGATCATCGCGACCCTCCGCAGCGTGCTGGACGGTCTCGGCTATGTGGAGGTCGAGACGCCGGTGCTCGGCACCATCGCGGGCGGTGCGGCGGCCCGGCCGTTCGTCACCCACCACAACGCCCTCGACATCGACATGTACCTGCGCATCGCGACGGAACTGCACTTGAAGCGCCTGATCGTCGGCGGCATGGAGCGGGTCTACGAGATCGGGCGGTGTTTCCGCAACGAGGGCATGGACGTGAAGCACAACCCGGAGTACACGAGTCTGGAGCTGTACGAGGCCTACACCGATTACCACGGCATGATGGACCTCACCGAGCGGCTGGTGCAGGAGTGCGCGCAGAAGGCCTGCGGCACCGAGCGCGTCACCTGGCAGGGCGAGGAGATCGACCTTTCCGGCAAATTCGCCCGACTTTCCATGAACGACGCGCTGCAGAAATACGCGGGGGTCGATTTCCTCTCGTTCAAGGGCGACGACGCGAAGGCGCGCGAGGTCGCGCAGCGGCTCCGTCTGGAGCTTGGCTCCGCCGACAAATGGGGCGACATCATGGCGAAGGCTTTCGAGGCGACGGTCGAGGACAAGCTCGTGCAGCCGACGTTCATCTACGACTACCCGGTGGAGGTCTCACCGCTCACGAAGCGCAAGCGCGGCCTGCCCGAGCTGGTGGAGCGTTTTGAACTGTTCATCGGCCGCTGTGAGTTCGCCAACGCCTACTCCGAGCTGAACGACCCCATCGACCAGCGGGGCCGTTTCGTGCACCAGGCGGAGCTGCGCGCCTCGGGCAACGAGGAGACCGACGTGATCGACGAGGACTTCCTGACGGCGATGGAGTACGGCATGCCCCCGACGGGCGGCATGGGCATGGGCGTCGACCGCCTCGTGATGCTGCTCACGGACAGCGCCTCCATCCGAGACGTTCTGCTCTTCCCGACCATGAAGCCGGCGGGGTGCCCCCGCGGGCAAGCCGCGCCGGGCGGCATCGAGGAAAAAAGCAACTGAATGTCGGCGCGAGAGTACGGGGCAAACTCCCGAAGGAGCGTTCTTCCCCGGGAGGCTGTCTTTCGATTGGGGCAAAACCCCGAAACCTTACTGTAGGAGGGAAAATGAACATGAGAAGCGATCAGATTAAAAAAGGTCCCAACCGCACCCCGCAGCGCGCCCTGCTGCGCGCGCTCGGCCTGACGGACGACGAGATCCGCCGCCCGTTCGTCGCCGTGGTCTGCTCCGCGAGCGACTACATACCCGGGCACAAGCACCTCGGCGAGATCGGCGAGGCGGTCAAGGCGGGCATCCGCAGCGCGGGCGGCGTGCCGTTCGAGTTCCAGACCATCGGCGTCTGCGACGGCATCGCCATGAACCACAAGGGCATGAAATATTCGCTCTGCTCGCGCGAGCTGATCGCGGATTCCATCGAGGTGATGCTGACCGCGCATCCGCTGGACGCGGCGGTGTTTATTCCCAACTGCGACAAGATCGTCCCCGGCATGCTGATGGCCGCCTGCCGCCTGAACCTGCCGAGCGTGTTCGTCAGCGGCGGCCCCATGCTGCCGGGCGAGTTCCGCGGGGAGCGGATCGGCTTTTCCGAACTGTCGGAGGCCGTGGGCGAGTACGCGGCGGGCAAGATCGGCGACGACGACCTGCGGGAGCTCGAGATGTGTGCCTGCCCCGGCTGCGGAAGCTGTTCCGGCATGTACACCGCGAACTCCATGAACTGCCTGACCGAAGCCATCGGCATGGGTCTGCCCGGCAACGGGACCATCCCCGCCGTGTACGCCGCGCGCATCCGCCTTGCCAAGCTGGCCGGCGCGCAGGTCATGAAGCTGCTGGCGGAGAACCGCCGTCCGTCCGATATTCTGACCCCGGCGGCGTTCGAGAACGCCATGCGCACCGACATGGCGCTCGGCTGCTCCACCAATACGGTGCTGCACCTGACCGCCATCGCGCACGAGATCGGCGTCAGGCTCGACATCGACGACATCGACCGCTACAGCCGCTCGACGCCGCAGATCTGCAAGCTGAACCCCGCGGGCAAGATCTTCATCACCGACCTCTACCGGGTCGGCGGCATCCCGGCCGTGATGAAGGAGCTTTCGCGCGCGGGCCTGCTTCACACCGACGCCCTGACCGTGACCGGGACGCTGGAAGATCGCATCGCTTCCGCGCCCGAGGCGGACGGCAAGGTGATCCGCAGCGTGGAGGACCCGTACCGCAAAGACGGCGGCATTGCCGTCCTCAAGGGCAACCTCGCGCCGGAGGGCAGCGTCGTCAAGCAGGGCGCCGTCGCGCCGGAAATGATGCACCACGTCGGCCCGGCGCGCTGCTTCGACAGCGAGGAGGAAGCCATCGCCGCCATCCAGGGCGGGAAGATCAGGGCCGGCGACGTCGTCATCATCCGCTACGAAGGCCCGAAGGGCGGCCCCGGCATGCGCGAGATGCTCGCCCCGACCTCGTCCCTGACCGGGATGGGCCTCGGCTCCAGCGTGGCGCTCATCACGGACGGGCGCTTCTCCGGCGCGACGCGCGGCGCGGCCGTCGGCCACGTTTCGCCGGAAGCCGCCGCGGGCGGGCTGATCGCGCTTGTCGAAGACGGCGACGCCGTCGACGTCGACATTGCCGGCCGCAGGCTGGAACTGAAGGTCGGCGACGAAGAGATCGCGAAGCGCCGCGCCGCGTGGAAGGCGCCCCACAAGGAAGTCTCGGGGTACCTGAAACGCTATGCGAAGCTGGTCACGTCCGGCTCCCGCGGCGCAGTCTTCGGAGATTAGCGGCGTGCCGGGCGCAAAGCGCCGTTCGCGCCTACGGCGGGCCTCAACTATGGCTTTCGGTAATACAGCTTTTTACTCTTTGCCTTGGGTCCGCACTCGATTGGCTGTGTGTAAACTTGTGTGCAGGCTCAGCCTGCCCGAA
>DAINSB010000134.1:0-6007 GCA_036741535.1 Caproicibacter sp.
GTCTACCTGAATGTCTACCAAACTTGTGGCAATCTTTTATATATACCATATATACGCAATATCTATAAGAAAGCACCATATCTTGCGATACAGTGCTTTGTTCATGGTGGAGATGACGGGAGTCGAACCCGTGTCCGAAGGTCATTTGCCAGGGCTTTCTACAGGCTTAGCCCGTGATTTGAAATTCCCTCAGCGCAGCGCCCGCGGGCTGTCTATGCGCTTCGGTAGCCTTTGAGTCATGACCGGGGTAAAGGCGTTCCCCGGTTCACGTTCACCGCTCATCGACGCCCTTATCCGGGCCGCGGTGCTCCCGGTAAGGACGGCAGCCTAATTAGGCCGCGTACGCCATCCCATAATTGGAATTATAGTTAGCGTTAGAAGTTTTGTCAGTTCATTTTGTTTGCGAAAATATAGCGTTCCGCGACGCTGCCTGCTTACCATGGTTCACAGCCCCCGTCGAAGCCTTTACATCCCCATGTTTTAGATCAAACCTTATCGGATCCGTTCCTTCATGGCGCGCTCCATGTCGCGCTTTGCCGCCCGGGCCGCCATGTCCGCCCGTTTGTCGTACAGCTTTTTGCCTTTGCACAGCCCGACCTGCACTTTGACGATCGAGCCTTTCAGATA
The DNA here is from genome assembly GCA_036741535.1 of Caproicibacter sp. GTDB lineage: Bacteria > Bacillota > Clostridia > Oscillospirales > Acutalibacteraceae > Thermocaproicibacter. The sequence continues at coordinate 628 of DAINSB010000134.1, forward strand.
GACCGAAAGCGGAATCAGCGCGTAACCGTTCTGCTTGACAAGGCCGAACAGCCGCATGATCTCGCGCCGGTGCATCAGCAGACGGCGCACGCGCGTCGGCTCAGGGTTGAAGATGTTCCCCTGCCGGTACGGGCTGATGTGCATGCCGTTGATGCGGAGTTCCCCGCCCTCGATGGAGCACCAGGCGTCTTTAAGGTTCACCTGCCCGGTCCGCACGGATTTGACCTCGGTGCCGCGCAACTCGATGCCGGCCTCCATGGACTCCTGAACAAAATAGTCGTGGTAGGCTTTTTTGTTTTTTGCGATCGTTTTGAACGACTCCTCCGCCACTCGAAGCCCTCCGTTCTTTTCCGGGAATTTGAGAATATCACATTTCGCTCCCCGTGTCAAGCATTATGATGTCAACTTGATTTTCAAAGTTCGCTGCGTCCAGCCAGCGCGCGCGAAAGCGTGACCTCGTCGGCGTATTCGAGGTCCCCGCCGACCGGGATGCCGTAGGCCAGGCGGGTCACTTTGACGCCCAGCGGCTTGATCAGGCGGGAAAGATACATGGCGGTCGCTTCGCCCTCCACGGTCGGATTCGTGGCCATGATGACCTCGGCGACGGCCGGCTGAGCGTTCGGACCGATGCGGGCGAGCAGTTCCCGGATGCGCAGATCGTCCGGGCCGACGCCGTTGAGCGGCGAGATGACCCCGTGTAGCACATGGTACACACCGTCGTAGTCCCGGGTCCGCTCCATGGCGACCACGTCGCGCGGATTTTCCACCACGCAGATGACGGAATGGTCGCGGGCCGGATTGGCGCAGATCGAGCATTGTTCCCGGTCGGTGAGGTTGCAGCAGACCGAGCAGGCGTGGATCTTGTCGTGTGCTTCGAGGACGGTGCGGGAAAATTCCGCGACCTCCTTGTCCGAAAGGCCGATGATGTAATAGGCAAGGCGCTGGGCGCTTTTGTAGCCGATCCCCGGGAGCCTCTGGAACTGCTCGATCAGGCGCGAAAGCGGCGCGATCTGATAGTCCGGCATCAGAACAGCCCGGGCATGTTCAGCCCGCCGGAGAGTTGCTCCATCCGCTCGGCCTTATCCGCCGCGGCGGCGCGCAGCGCCTCGTTCACGGCGGCCAGCACGAGGTCGGAGAGCATCTCCACGTCCTCGGGGTCCACGACCTCCGGCTTGATTTCGATGGACTTGACCTCCATTTTGCCGGTCACGGTCGCCTTCACGGCTTCGCCGCCGGAGGCCGCCGAGTACTCTTTGGCTTCGAGCTCCTGCGTCGCCTGGTTCATCTGCTCCTGTAGCTTCTGTGCCTGCCGTGCGATCTGCTGCATGTTGGAGGCTCCGCCCCCGCCGTATCCCTTCGGCAATCTTGCTTTCATAGAAACTCCTCCTGCTTCGATCAGTCGTTTTTCACGGGGATGCCCGCCTGTTCCGCCTCCTGCGCGAGGCGCTCGAGGGGGTCTTCCTCCCGCTGCCCGCCGTCCTTCTTTTTGTACGGGCCGAGCCGGTAGGATTTCCCCGTCACCTGCCGGATGGCCTCGCGCACGCTTTCCCGCTGGTCCTGCCTGCGCAGGAGCTGGAAGGCGATCTGGTTCGGCGCGTCGATCAGCACGTATCCGCCGCTGACGTAGGCCTTGGAGCCGTGGAACGCGGCGCTGGCGGAAGGCGAGGAGCCCTTCACGATCTGAAGGATCTCCGGCCACTGGTCGAGCGGTTTCGCCGAGGCTGCCAGCCTTTCCGGCGCCGCGTCCTGCTCTTCGTGTGCCGGTGGGGAAGGAGCCTCTGCCGCTTTGGACTCGGCGGTGTCCTCCGTCCGCTTTTCCGGCGGCCCGTCCGGCGCGGGGACGGACCCGGCGGGCTTCTGCGAGGCTCTTTGCTCCAGCGTCTCGATCCGCCGGAGAAGCGCGTCGGGCGAGATGTCGAGCTGCGGCGAACACAGGCGCAGCACCGACAGTTCAAACACGGTCCTCCGGTCGCCCCCGCGGAACATCTGCTCAAGCGCGGCCTGCAGCGTTTCGAGGGCGTGGAAGATCAGCGACAGGGGCGCGGCGAGCGCCTGCTTCTCCATGCGCTCGAATTCGGAGGCGGGCACGACGAGCACGCTCCGCGCGTCCTTCATGGTTTTGATCAGCATCATGCCGCGGAAGTGGGAGGAAAGCTCCTCGCACAGCCGCGCCATATCCTTGGAGGAACGATACAGTTCGTCCACGATTTGCAGGGCGCGGGACGGGTCGCGGTCCAGGATCGCGTCGGTCAGCCCGAACAGATGTTCGCGCCCGACGAGGCCGACCGTCTGCGAAACGATGTCCTCCGTCACGTCGGTGCTGCGGCTGAAGCACTGGTCGAGGATCGAAAGCGCGTCGCGGAGGGCTCCGTCCGCCAGCCGGGCGATCAACAGGGCCGCCTGCGCGTCGAGGGAGGCGTTTTCCTGCCCGGCCACGTAGGTCAGCCGGTCGGCGATCTCCTGCGGGGGGATGCGGCGGAAATCGAACCGCTGACAGCGGGAGAGGATGGTTGCGGGAATCTTGTGCACTTCCGTCGTGGCGAGGATGAAAATCACGTGCGCGGGGGGCTCTTCCAGCGTTTTTAGCAGCGCGTTGAACGCGCCGACCGAGAGCATATGGACTTCGTCGATGATATAGACGCGGTATTTCGCGGCCGCGGGGGTGAAATTCGCCTCTTCCCGCAGGGAACGGATGTTTTCGACGCCGTTGTTGCTCGCCGCGTCGATCTCGACCACGTCGAGCACGGAACCGTCGTCCACGCCGCGGCAGATCTCGCATTCCCCGCACGGATCGCCGTCGTTCGGATGCAGGCAGTTCACCGCTTTCGCGAGGATCTTCGCGCAGGTCGTCTTGCCCGTCCCGCGGGAGCCGGTGAACAGGTAGGCATGGGCGATTCTCCCGGATTTCAGCTCGTTTTTGAGCGTCACGGTCACCTGCGGCTGACCCACCACCTCAGAAAAGGTCTTGGGGCGCCACTTGCGGTAAAGCACTTGGTACAACACGTCACCCCCCAAAGAAAATGGAAAGCAAGACAGCCCGCCGCCGCGGTTCGTGCGGCTGGATATGCGGACGGACAGACCGGCTGCATCGCATGGTTCACGGCGCCCCGCCGCACAGAGCCCGCCCGCCCGCATATCCCGTCGCGCGCAATTCTGTCTTGCTTTCGTCCGGCGGATCGATCCCGCAGAACACCCTTTATTATAACCGGAAATTCGTAAAAAGGCAACTGCTTTCAGGCTGTGCTCCAACCCGGGCCGGAATTGCGTACCGCTTGTTGCGGAACAGGGGGGCGGTGCACTCGCTTCGCTTGTACGCAGCCCCGGTCCGACCACACGCCGAGGATCCTGCTGGCCGGGAGTTTTCCAAAACTTTCCCACCAGGACGGGCTTGTTTTTTCGCCAAACAAAGCGGCGGGACTTGGCTGCGGCAACACGCCGCGGTATAATAGAGGACAGACAGAAAAAAGGCGGCGATCAATTTGTATCAGACTTGGGAAGAACTGGAAGCGGCCTGTCTCGGCTGTGAAAAATGCGGCCTCTGCAAAGGGCGCACCCATGTGGTCTTCGGGATGGGGAACCGGGAGTCGCAGGTGATGTTCGTGGGCGAGGGGCCCGGCGAGCAGGAGGACATTCAGGGTTTGCCGTTCGTCGGGCGCAGCGGGCAACTGCTCGACAAAATGCTGGACGCGGTCGATCTGGACCGCAAAAAAAACATCTATATCGGTAACATCGTAAAATGCAGGCCGCCGCAGAACCGCGATCCGCTGCCCGAGGAGCAGGAAACCTGCATCGGCTGGCTGCGGAACCAGGTCGCGCTGCTGCGCCCGAAGGTCATCGTCTGCCTGGGGCGCATCGCGGCCATGAAGCTGATCCGGCCCGATTTCAGGATCACGAGGGAGCACGGCCAGTTCTTCGAGAAAAACGGCGTCCTGATGATGGCGACGCTGCATCCGGCGGCGCTGCTGCGCGACCCCGGCAAAAAGCCCGGCGCGTTCGAGGACTTTCTCCGGCTGCGCGGCCAGCTCGACGAGCTTGGGATTCACGGATAAAAGGCCCGCAGCGCCTTGATCCTGATCCCCTTTTCCATGGACATGATCTCGAATTCCGTCAGAATGTCGTCGGGGCGACGCTCGTCATGCAGGTCGCGGGTCTGCTCCGCGACGGTGAAGCCGCATTCCGCGAGATACCCGAGCGTGTCCGCGAAGAGGCCGTCGTCGTCCGTTTTGAAAAACAGCTCTCCGCCCGGTTCCAGAATCTTTTTGTAGCTTTCCAGCTGGCGCGGATGGGTGAGTCTGCGCTTGTGATGCCTTGGTTTCGGCCACGGATTGCAGAAGTTGATGCATATTTTCCGCACGGAATCCTCCGGCCCGAACGCGGTCAGGATGCGCTCGATGTCCAGGACCGTGATCAGCACGTTGTCCGGCTCGCGGTTTGCGCCGGCGAAGGCTTTTTCGATATTCCGCTTCGCCGGGCCGAGGACGGCGTCCTTGATGTCGATGCCGATGTAATTGGTTCCGGGGTCGGCCGGGGCGGCGCCGGCGAGGAAAAAACCTTTCCCGCAGCCGAGCTCCAGGCAGACGGGCTGGCTCCGCGGAAACAGCGAATGCCAGCGGCCGAAGTATTCCTGCGGTCTCCGGATAAAAAACGGGCAGGCGTCGAGTTCCGGGCCTGCCCAGGGTTTGTTGCGCATCCTCATGTCTGTGCGGCGCCCTCCCAGCCTTTGCAGACGTCGACCCATTTCAGGCTTCCGGATACGTCTGAAAGCTCGTCGCAGCTCAGGCGCACGCAGGAATTTGCGCTCCCCGCGGCCGGATAGACCGTTTGAAAGCGTTTCAGGGAAACGTCGCAGTACACCTTCGCCCCCGGCGGATTGCCGAAGGGGCAGACGCCTCCCACAGCGTAGCCGGTCAGCGGCTTTACTTCTTCGAGCTTCAGCATCTTCGCTTTATAGCCGAATTCCGCCTTGAATTTGGCATTGTCGATCTTCGCGTCCCCCGCCATGACGATGATCAGGCAGCCGCTGCCGCCGTCGTGCAGGGAGATGGATTTGGCGATCCGGGCGGGCTCGACCTGCAATGCCTGAGCCGCGAGTTCCACCGTCGCGCTCGAAACCGGAAATTCCCGAACGCGGTCCTCCATCCCATAGGGCCGCAGATAGTTCTTGACCCGCTCAACAGACATGTTTTTTCTCCTTGATTCTCACTTGTTGTGTAAAATTCATTTCAGTATAGCACTTCCCTCCTTTTTTCGCAAGGAAAAAGCCGGGCGGGAAGGATAAAGACGGGATTGATTTTCGCCTGAAAACAAGATATAATAAATACCGTCGTGCCGGTGTGATGGAATTGGCAGACGTGCGGCACTCAAAATGCCGTGTCCTTTG
>DAINSB010000135.1:0-5943 GCA_036741535.1 Caproicibacter sp.
TCGGCAGTTTTCGGGTTTCAGTGGGCGGGGCAGATCACGCGGACGCGGACGATTTCCGGAAGCTCCTTGAGCTTTGCGGCCGTCGAATCCGGAACGTCCCCGGTCACATCCAGGATCGTATAGGCGAAATTCTTCTTCGCCTTGCTCTGCATGTTTTCGATATTGATCCCCACGCCGGCCAGCGCGCCGGAGAGTTTGCTGATGGTGTTCGGGATGTTGCGGTGGATCAGGCAGATACGCGCGAAGCCGTTGCGCGGCATCGAAACCGCCGGAAAATTGACGGAGTTGCGGATGTTGCCGTTTTCCAGATATTCCATCAGTTCGTTTGCCGCCATGCGGGCGCAGTTGTCCTCCGATTCCGGGGTGGAGGCGCCCAGGTGCGGCACCGCGAGCACGTTTTCCGCGCCGAGCAGGGAGTCGTCCGGGAAGTCCGTCGCGTAGCAGGCGATCCTGCCGGAAGAGAGGCCTTCGAGAACGGCCGAAGAGTCCGCGAGGCCGCCGCGGGCGAAGTTCAGCAACCGGACCCCGTCTTTCATCCTGGCGATGGTGTCGGCGCAGATCATGTTTTTCGTGGTCGGCAGAAGCGGCACGTGCACGGTGATGTAGTCGGAGGTGGTGAGAATCTCGTCGAGGGAGCGCGCGTGGCGGATGGCGCGGGAGAGGCCCCACGCCGCGTCGACGGAAAGGTACGGGTCGTACCCGTAGACTTCCATGCCGAGGGAATGCGCCGCGTTCGCCACGAGGGTGCCGACGGCCCCCAGGCCGACGACGCCGAGCGTCTTTCCGGCAATCTCGGGCCCCGCGAACCGGCTTTTCCCTTTTTCAACGAGCCTGCCGACTTCGGCGCCGCCGCCCCGCAGGGTTTTGGCCCATTCCACGCCTTCGACGATCTTGCGGGAAGAGAGCAGCAGCGCGGCGATCACCAGCTCCTTGACCGCGTTGGCGTTCCCCCCGGGCGTGTTGAAGACGACGATGCCGCTTTCGCTGCACCGGTCGAGCGGGATGTTGTTGACCCCCGCCCCGGCGCGGGCGATGGCGAGCAGGTTCCTTTCAAACTGCATTTCCAGCAGGGAAGCCGAGCGGACCAAAATGGCGTCCGGCTTCTGCACGGCTTCGCCGCAGACGTAGTCTTCGCCGAAGCGTTCGGTGCCCGCCGGAGAGATCTTGTTCAGGCATTTGATCTGGTACATGTCGGGAAATCCTCCTGTGTCCGGCCCGTTATGCGTTGGCCTTTTCAAATTTGCCCATAAAGTCGACCAGCTTTTCCACGCCTTCGACGGGCATGGCGTTGTAGATGGAAGCCCTCATGCCGCCGACCGTGCGGTGGCCTTTCAGGTTCACAAAGCCGTTCTCGTTCGCCTGTGCGATGAACTTCGCGTCCAGCTCCGCGCTGCCCGTGACGAACGGGATGTTCGTCAGCGAGCGGTCCTTCGGGACGACCGTTCCGTGGAATAGCTTCGAGTGGTCGAAAAAGCTGTAAAGCATATCCGCTTTCCGGCGGTTGATCTTCTCCATTTCGCCGAGGCCGCCGACCGTGTTCTTGAGCCAGTCGAGCACAAGCCCGCAGACGTAGATGGCCCAGCACGGCGGCGTGTTGAACATGGAGCCGTGGTCCGCGTGCGTCTTGTAGTTGAGCATGGTGGGCGTCGCCTCCCGCGCGTGCCCGATCAGGTCGCTGCGCGCGATGACGACCGTAAGGCCGGCGGGACCCATGTTTTTCTGCGCGCCGGCGAAAATCAGGCCGAATTTCGAGACATCGAGCGGCGCGCTGAGGATGCACGACGAGACGTCTGCCACGAGCGGGACGTCGCCCGTCTGAGGGAGCTTGTGGTACACCGTGCCGTAGATGGTGTTGTTCATGCAGATGTAGAAGTAGTCGGCGTCCTTCGTAAACGTTCCGGGGTCGAGTTCGGGGATGTAGGTGAACGTCTTGTCTTTGGAAGAGGCAACCACGTTCGCCTCGCCGTAGCGCGCGGCCTCCTTGTAGGCCTTTGTCGCCCATTGGCCCGTGAGCACGAAGTCCGCTTTGCGGCTTTTGGTCATCAGGTTCAGCGGCACCATCGCGAACTGTGTGGAAGCACCCCCCTGCAGGAACAGGACCGTATAGTTATCCGGAATCTCCATCACTTCGCGGAGCAGACTCTCCGCAGAACAGATGATCCCCTCGAAGATTTTAGATCGATGGGACATCTCCATGACGGACTGGCCGCTGCCGTTGTAGTCCAGCATTTCCTCCGCCGCGCGGCGGAGGACGGGTTCCGGCAGCATGGACGGTCCTGCGGAGAAGTTGTAAACACGTTTCATGATGAACCTCCAATACATATTTTTTACGGCGCCGGGAAACAATAACTCTTTCAATTATAATGTTTCGCGCTAAAGTTGTCAATCGGTGAAATGCAGGGGCGGACGCGCCGCGATGCAGCGTCCGTCGGGTTCCGGGTCCGGGAACATTCGCCCCCTTTTACGGAAAACGGAGCCGAAGGCGGCGCGTTGTTGTGCAAACGGCCGAATTTTTGAAATTTGCACGGTCGGAAAGACTGCTGCGCCATGCGGCCCTTTTTTTATGTTATAATACTCTACAGGTGAAGAGTATGCGACGGAGCGGAAAACTTTTGCGCGCGGCTTTCGGATGTATGGCCTCGGCGGGGCTCGTCTGGTTCCTGATCCCTCTGCACTGGGGAGCCGGGAGCGTCGGCAGTCTGGCCGGAGGTGTGCTTTGCGCTGCCCTGTTCTTCGCGTGCCTGTTCTGGCCGAAGATCCGTTCCGCCTGCGAAAGGAGCCGCCCGTTCCGCCGCGCCGCCGCCGCGGCATGCGTCCTTTTCTGCGCGGCCGTGCTCTGGAGCGCCGCCATGACTTTCTGCATGCTTTCCGCGGCGGCGGCCCGCCCGCCGCCGGAGCCCGGCTGGCGGGAGGACGCGGTCGTCGTCGTGCTCGGCAGCAAGGTCTCCGGGTCCTCGCCCAGCGCCGACCTGTGGGCGCGCATCGGGGCCGCCGCCGATTACCTGAAAATGCATCCGAAGGCCGTCTGTATTGCAAGCGGGGGCAGGGGACGCGGGGAGAATCTGACCGAGGCCTCGGCGATCCGCTCGGGGCTGGCCGCGTCGGGCGTCGATCCGCGGCGCATCCTGACGGAGGAGGCTTCGACCTCCACCAAAGAGAATTTCGAGAACTCGCTGCGGATCGTCGAAGAAAGAGGGCTCGGCCGCTCGCTCGCCGTCGTGACGGACGGGTACCACGAGTTCCGGGCCTGTTCCATCGCGCGGTCGCTCGGCGCGCAGCCTTACGCGGTGCCGGCGAAAACGCCGTGGTACATCCTCTCCGCCTGCTGGTCCCGCGAGGTGCTGGCGCTGACGAAGTACCTGCTTTTCGGGTAGCGGCGCGGCGTGGCGCTGCGGCCACAGCCGTTTCTGCCCGTCATTGAAAACGGCACCGTGCGCCCTTGGGGCGGGGACTGCGCAGCACGGAATTTTCACCCCGCTACCCGGCGGGGCTTGACCGCGGGGTTACCCCGCCGCAAGGAGGATCGAATATGTCACTTGACAGACTGATCGAAAAGATCGCCGCGCTCCAGAATCCGACGGTGGCCGGGCTGGACACCAGGCTCGAGTATGTTCCGGAATCCATCCGGGCGGAATCCTTCGGAAAATTCGGCAGAACGCTCGAAGGCGCGGCCGACGCCGTGCTGACCTTCAACCGGGGCGTCATCGACGCGCTGTGCGGCATCGTGCCGGCGGTCAAGCCCCAGTGCGCCTGTTACGAGATGTACGGCTGGCAGGGGATGCGGGCGCTGCGCGGCACGATCGATTACGCGAAGAAAAAGGGCATGTACGTCATCGTGGACGGCAAGCGCAACGACATCGGCAGCACCATGCGGGCTTACGCGGCGGCGTACCTGGGCGAAACGGATGTCGGGGGCGAGAGGATCGCCGCGTTCGGAGCCGACGCGCTCACGGTGAACGGCTACCTCGGCACGGACGGCATCCGGCCCCTGCTGGACGTATGCGCCGGATTCGACAAAGGGATCTTTGTGCTTGCGAAAACGTCGAACCCGTCTTCCGACGAGCTGCAGAACCAGTCCTTTGAGGGCGGAGAGACGCTCTACGAGGCGATGGGGCGCTTCTGCGCCGAATGGGGCGGCTCTCTGCCCGGCAGACACGGCTACAATGGCGTGGGGGCGGTCGTCGGGGCGACGTGGCCCAAGCAGCTGAAAGAGCTGCGCGAGATGCTCCCCGAGACGTTTTTCCTCGTGCCCGGCTACGGCACGCAGGGCGGGACCGCCGACGACGTGGCGCCCGCCTTCGACGGGAACGGCCTGGGCGCCGTCGTCAACGCCTCCCGGACCCTTCTCTGCGCGTGGAAGGAACGGGGCGCGCCGGAAGCCGACTACGCCAAAGCGGCGGCGGCGGAAGCCGTGCGCATGCGGGACGCGATCCGCGCGCGGGTGGGGGCCATCCGCCTGTGAGACTGCGGGAAGGCGGCGACATGGCAAAGGAAAGCAGTCCGGCGGACGGGGGCTGCCCGTGCCCGAAAGCGCGGTGCGGGCGGCGCGGCGACTGCAAAGCCTGCCTGGGACATCATCGCCGGGCAGGGAGCCCGCCGGACTGTCAAAGGGTGAAGAATACGGGAGTGAAAGGCAGAAAATGACAAAAATCATGGTTGTGCGCCACTGTGAGGCGCAGGGCAACACGGACGGGGTCCTCCAGGGGCGCACGGACTGCGACATCAGCGGGAACAGCGCCCGCCAGCTCGAACTGATTGCCGCGCGCCTCTCCGACGAGCCTTTTTCGGCCGTCTATGCGAGCCCGCTGATCCGCGCGTATAAAACGGCGCAGGCCATTGCCCGCCCGCACGGCCTCACCGTGCAGCGGGACCCCCGGCTGGTCGAGATCGACATGGGAGAATGGGAATGCCGGTCGTGGGAGGAGATCGAGCAGGAGGGTCAGAAGGAGATCCGCGTCTGGAACGAGGACCCCGGGCATTTCACCGCGCCGGGCGGGGAATCCACCAAGCACGTCGCCTTCCGCATGTGGGAGGCCGTCACGCAGATCGCCGCCGATCACCGCGGGGAGACCGTCTGCGCCGTCTCGCACGGATGCGCCATCCGGTGTCTGCTCTGCCTTGCGCTGGGCATGTCCCTGGACCGCCTGCAGGAGATTCCGTGGTGCGACAATACGGGCGTCAGTATCCTCGAGTTTTCGGATGACGGCGGATGCTCCGTGCCCGTGATGAACGATTCCTCCCATCTGCCGCGGGAGCTTTCCGTCTACCGGAGCAATCTGGACGAAGACGGGAAGATCCGGGAGATCGAACCGTGATCATCCTCGCCGTCGATCTCGGCGCGGCGCGCACCGGCCTTGCGGTCTGCGACAAAAACGAGGTGCTTGCCTCCCCTTCGGGCGTCCTTGCGGAGCGCAATCGCGAAAAGCTGGCGCAGGCCGTCGCGCGGGAGGTCCGGGCGCGCGGCGCGGAGGCCGTCGTGGTCGGCCTGCCGCGCAACATGGACGGCAGCGAAGGCGAAAGCGCCCGGAACGCGAGGGCTTTTGCCGCCCGCCTGCGGGAGATCGTCGCGGTCCCGGTCGCCCTGCAGGACGAGCGCGGAACGACGATCACCGCGCACGGCTACCTCGACGACGCGGGCGCGTACGGCAAAAAGCGCAGGGCCGTGGTCGACGCCGTCGCGGCCACGGTGATTCTGGACGACTATCTCTCCTACCGGAGGAATCATCCGGAAGCGCCCGTGTCTCCGCCGCGGGAATGACGCGCGCCGCCCGGGCGGCAAACGGATAAAAAAACGGACGGGCTCTGTGTTTTCACAGAACCCGCCCGAACTTGATTCTCTGGCCGGCCGTTGGTTTCTTTGTCCGGATGCAGGGAATATTTTTTTAAAAAGACCCGCCTGGCCGTAAAGTGCTGAATAACCTGCTACCAAAAGCAGGTGGGTGC
>DAINSB010000136.1:0-5932 GCA_036741535.1 Caproicibacter sp.
ACCGTCTGCCGGATCTGCTCCGTCGAAAGCCTTTTTCCCATCCAAAAAGCCCTCCAGATGCTCAAAAACGGCGCCGCGAAAGCGGCTCCTCCATCGTTCCACAAAATTCCAACATTATGGATATGATACACCAAATTTGATCGATTGACAAGTTTCAGAAAGGAGACCGCCGATCGGACGCAAAGTGAAAATATCCAGCGATTGCAAGGATTTTCCGGAAGGCCCCGAAAAAGCCATTGGAAAATAAAACCGCCCGATATTTGTGCAGTTTCTACAAACGCGAGATTTCGCCGCGGACGAAGTCCGTTTCGCCCCGCCGCAGCCCATGACGGGAATTCGAGGTTCCCTTTGCCGGCGTTATCCCGGGCAGGTGGTAAGCTCCGGTTAAACTGCGGGAGCTGCCTCTGACTCTCCCGCCAGAACAAGCCGGATTTTTCCACCGTTCTGAACGGCGGGGCCCGCCTGCGGCGACACGCCGCAAAATGCCCGAAACGTCTTTTATATTATAGCAAAATAGATTATAATATGCTATATCAATATCCGTCGACCGGGGAAAGGATCTGAATCTTTTGGCCAAAAACAGGATCAAGCTGAACATCTGCGGCTGCGAGTGCGCCCTGTGCTCGGATGACAGCGAAAACTACATGCGTTCCATCGGCGACGAGGTGCAGAAAGCAATCGACGGCGTCATGGACAAAAACGAGCGGGTTTCCGTCACGCTCGCCTCCATCATCACGGCGCTCAGCTACTGCGACGAATGTCACAAAGAGCAGTCCTCCGCCGAAAACCTGCGCACGCAGATCAAGAACTATCTCGAGGACTCCTCCCACGCGCGGCTGGAAGCGGAGGAAGCGAAGCGCGAGCTGGAGCGCCTGAAACGGGAAAACCAGACGCTGCGGGCGCGCCTCGCCGCGCTCGGCAGCCCCGCGGAAGAGGAGAAGAAGAAAAAGCCGCCCCTCGCGCCGGCACCGCCGCCGAAGCAGCAGACGGGCGATTTTTCGCGCGTCCCGCCGGAGGCGCAGGCCGACCAGGAGAGCTTCATGAGCTTTTTTGAAAAGAAAACCAATGAGCCCTAAGCCGGAGGTGCTCTCCCCGGCCGGTTCGCCGGAAAGCCTCGTGGCCGCCGTGCGCGCGGGCGCCGACGCCGTGTATCTCGGGGCCTCCCGCTTCAGCGCGAGGGCCGGGGCCAAAAACTTCGGGGAGGACGAGCTGCGGTCCGCCGCGGCGTACTGCCACGCCCGGAACGTGAAAGTCTACCTCGCGGTCAACACGCTCCTGTTCGACTCCGAACTTGCCGACGCGCTCGACCTCGTGCGCTTCGCGTGCGCCCTGCCCGTCGACGCGGTCCTCGTGCAGGATATGGGCCTTCTGCACCTGCTGCGCCGCTGCTCGCCGGGCCTCCGTCTGCACGCCTCCACGCAGACGGGCGTGCACACCGCCGCCGGGGCGTCCGCGCTGCTCGACGCCGGCTTTGCGCGCGTCGTACTCGCGCGGGAACTTTCGCTTGCGGAGATCGCCGAGATCCACCGGCGCTGCCCCATCGAGCTCGAGACCTTCGTGCACGGGGCGCAGTGCATGTCCGTCAGCGGGCAGTGCTATTTCAGCGCCGTTCTCGGCTCGCGCAGCGGGAACCGCGGGCTGTGCGCGCAGCCCTGCCGCCTGCCCTTTTTCGCGCCCGGCGGCACGGGGCACGACCTGAGCCTGCGCGACCTCTCCATGATCGTCCGTTCCGGGGAACTGGCGCGGGCGGGCTCGGTATGCCTGAAGATCGAGGGGCGGCTCAAGCGCCCGGAATACGCCGCGGCGGCCACGCGGGCCTGCCGCCTCGCCGTCGACGGGCGGGAGATCCCGCGGGAGCTGCTGGATTCCCTCCGGGCCGTCTTTTCGCGCTCCGGCTTCACCACGGGATACGCGGACGCCCGGCGCGGGCGCGCCATGTTCGGCATCCGTTCGAAGGAGGACGCGGCCTGCGCGACGGAGGCGGTGCTGCGCGGCCTGCGCGGGCTTTACGCCGAAGAAAGCCCGAAAATACCGGTTGATTTTGCCGTGAAAATACCCTATAATAAACCCGCATTTCTTCTTGCCCGCGACGAAGAGGGCCATACGGTCCGCGCGGAAGGGCCCGTCGCGGAGCCTGCGCGCACCCGCCCCCTGACGGAGGAATTCTGTGCGGAGCATCTGAAAAAGACGGGCGGGACGCCGTTTTTCGTGCGGGATCTCTCCTGTGAGATCGGCGAAGGGCTTTCCCTTCCGGTCTCGGAGCTGAACCGCATGCGCCGGGAGGCCCTCGCCGAACTGGAACGCCTGCGCGCCGTCCGGCCGAAACCCGGCTGGCAGTCCCCCGTCCCCTTTTCCCCCGCGGGATCCGAACGGCCGCAGACGCACCGGGCGGAAGCCGCCTGCCGGGCTCCGGCCGCCTGCCGGGCGGAAAGCCTCCGCCTGCGCGCCCGCTTTGCGGGGACCGATCTGCCGCAGCAGGCGAAACGCTGCGAGCTCGTCTACGTGCCGTGCACGGCGGACCCGCATCGGCTGGCCCATCTGCTGGAAACCGGCTTTCCGCTCGGCGTGGAGTTGCCGCGCGGCCTGTTCGGCCTCGAGGACTCCGCCCGCCGCCGGCTGGAGCTCGCCAAGGCCGCCGGCGTGCGCGACGTGTGGGCCGGAAACCTCGACGGCGCGGCGATCGCACTGAACTGCGGGATGCGCGTCCACGGGGGATTTACGCTCAACATCACGAACACCGAGGCGCTCGAGTGGTACCGGGAATTCGGGCTTGCCGACGCGGAGCTCTCTTTGGAACTGAAGCTCTCGCAGGCGGCGGCGATCGGCGGCGAAATGCCCCGCGGGCTGCTTCTGTACGGCAGGATCCCGCTCATGCTGTGCCGGTGCTGCCCGGCGGCGAACTCGCCGGCCGGGTGCCTGCACTGCAAAACGGCACCCGAGCTGACCGATCGCCGGGGGGTGAAATTCCCCGTCCAGTGTTTCGGGGCGTGCAGCGAGGTGCTCAATTCCGTTCCGCTGTACCTGGCGGACCGCCTCGGCGATGGAAAGAATGTGGATTTCGGGCTGCTCCGTTTCTCGACGGAAAGTCCGGAGGAAGCGGGCCGCGTCATCGACCGGTACTTTGCGGGCCTCGAGGGACGGGCGGAGGCCGCCTGCCGGGCGGGGGCCGCCTGCCGGGCGGGGGCCGCCTGCCGGGCGCTCGCCATGGAGCCGGGGACGTTCACGCGCGGCCTGGCCTACCGCGGGATCGAGTAAATAAACCGTATCAACAACGCTCCGGGGTGAATATACTTCCATGCGGAAAGAAGTTAAAATCAAACGGCTGAATGGAAAAGCGGTCATGCCCACGCGGGGGAGCGGCGGCGCCGCGGGCCTCGACCTGTACGCCTGTCTCGACGCCCCCGTCACGATCGAGCCGCGCGGCCTTTACCGGATCCCGACCGGCCTTGCGATCGCTCTGCCGGACAGGGATACCGTCGGCCTCATCTTCGCGCGCAGCGGCCTCGGCGTGAAGCACGGCGTGTCGCTGCCGAACGCGGTCGGCGTCATCGACAGCGACTACCGGGGCGAGATCATCGTGGGCATCGGCAACACCGGCCCGGAGCCGTACGTCCTCTCTCCGGGCGAGCGGTTCGCACAGCTCGTGGTCATGCCGGTGTACGAGGCCGTGCTGACGGAAGCCGACGACCTCGGCGAAACGGAGCGCGGCGGCGGAGCGTTCGGCTCGACGGGAAAAAAATAAAGCGGATTCCGCCGGGAGCTTCCACAAACTCTCGCGCCCGCCGCGGCTGAAAATTTTCGCCGTGCCAAACGGCGCGGCTTGACAGCGGCGGCATGCCGCCGCAGGAAATGAATCGGATGAAAAAGGGTATTATAAAAACGCTTCTGTTCGTTGTACTGATCCTTCTGGCGATTGTCCTGGGCAAAGCGGCCGCTGCGGCCGTCGCGGGGATCCGTTTCCTCTCGTGGCTCGGCATCGCGGCGAAATTCGGGGTTTCGACCGTCACGGTGAACCTCGCCGTCGTGCAGTTCACGTTCGGCATGATGGTCAACATCAACGTCGCGCAATCTCTGCTGCTGCTTCTCGCCATTTTTCTATACACGAGAATTCAAGTAAAAGGATAGGGATTTTACCATGTTAGTGCTTGCATCTTCCTCCCCCAGACGCAGTGCGATCCTCACCATGGCCGGGTACGAATTCGAGGCCGTCCCGGCGAAAGTCTGCGAAACGGTCCTGCGGGGCACCCCGCCCATGCAGATCGTCGAGCAGCTTTCCGCACGCAAGGCCGAAGCCGTTGCCAAGCTGCGCCCCGAAGACACCATCCTTGCCGCCGACACGGTCGTCGTGCTGAAGGGACGCGTCCTCGGCAAGCCGAAGGACGAAGAGGTCGCAAAGACCATGCTGAAACTCTTGTCCGGGAACGTGCATCAGGTCTACACCGGCTATACCGTCATCAGCGGCAAAGATCTCATCTGCGGGCACGAATGCACGTCGGTCGAGTTTTACACGCTCTCCCCCGAGGAAATCGACGCCTACGTCTCTTCGGGCGAATCGCTCGACAAGGCGGGCGCCTACGGCATCCAGGGGCGGGGGTCGCTGTTCGTGAAGCGCATCCACGGCGACTTCTACAACGTGATGGGCCTGCCCGTCGCAAAAGTCCACCGCATCCTGGAAGGCCTGAAGACCCGGCCCGACAAAAATCCGGAGAACAAGCCGAATCTTTGAATTTCCTGTTGAAGTATCCCCCGCGTTTGGGGTATAATATAAGATATGAACAAGTGTCTGCGGAAATTTGGCGGCTACCGGGGGACGTTGTGCCGGCGGAGCGCGCGGATTGCCGGAAAGGGGAAAATTTACCGATGTTTTCAAAAGATATAGGCATCGATCTCGGCACAGCGAACACGCTTGTCTTCATGAAAGGCAAGGGGATCGTGATGCGCGAGCCGTCCGTTGTGGCGGTCGATGTCCGGACCGACACCGTGCTGGCTGTCGGCACGCATGCCAAGGAGATGATCGGCCGCACGCCCGGCTCCATCGTCGCGGTGCGCCCCATGAAGGACGGCGTCATCGCGGATTTCGACATCACGGCCACCATGCTCAAGCACTTTATCCGCCAGGCGGTAAAATCCACGTCTTTTTCAAAGCCCCACATCATCATCTGCATCCCGTCGGGCGTCACGGAAGTGGAGCGCCGCGCCGTCGAGGACGCCGCCCGCCAGGCGGGGGCCAGCAACGTGGAGCTGATCGAGGAGCCGATGGCCGCGGCGATCGGCGCGGGGCTGCCCGTTTCGGAGCCGACCGGCAACATGGTCGTCGACATCGGCGGCGGAACGTCGGAGGTCGCCGTTATCTCTCTCGGCGACATCGTGACCTCCTGCTCGGTGCGCTGCGCGGGGGACA
The DNA here is from genome assembly GCA_036741535.1 of Caproicibacter sp. Taxonomy (GTDB): domain Bacteria; phylum Bacillota; class Clostridia; order Oscillospirales; family Acutalibacteraceae; genus Thermocaproicibacter. The sequence goes on from DAINSB010000136.1 coordinate 5,402, forward strand.
AGTTCGACGAGGCCATCATCTCCTACGTCAAGAAAAAGTACAATCTCCTCATCGGCGAACGCACCGCGGAGGACATCAAGATCAAGATCGGCTCCGCCTACCCGACGGAAGACAACGAGGGCTCCTCCGTCGAGATCAAGGGGCGCAACCTGGTCGACGGCCTGCCGAAGAATGTCACCATCAGCGCCGCGGAGGTACGCGAGGCGCTGGGCGATTCGCTGGCCCTTATTATCGACGCCATCAAGAGCACGCTCGAGAAGACCCCGCCGGAGCTTTCGGCCGACATCATCGACCACGGCATCATGCTGACGGGCGGCGGCGCGCTTCTGCGCGGGCTGGACAAGCTGGTCGAGCAGGAGACCGGCATGCCGGTGCACGTGGCGGAGGACCCCCTCGACTGCGTGGTCAACGGCACGGGCAAACAGCTGGAGGTCAACATGCCGGCCTCCTACTACAAAGCGGCAAAGAAATAGGCAGGCTGAGCCTGCACGCAAGCCCCGCCGTAAAATTTGCATAGAGCGATAACAAGGG
>DAINSB010000137.1:0-5924 GCA_036741535.1 Caproicibacter sp.
AGGCTGGACCCGATCTGCGAGGAGCTGTTCCGCGACATCGACAAAGACACGGTCGATTTCGTGGACAACTACGACAACACCATGAAGGAGCCGACCCTTCTGCCGGCCACGTTCCCGACGGTGCTGGTCAACGCCAACACCGGCATCGCCGTCGGCATGGCGAGCTCGATCTGCTCGTTCAATCTCGGGGAAGTCTGCCGCACGGCCGCCGCCTGCATCGAAAATCCGGAGCACGACATCCTCTCCACGCTGACGGCGCCGGATTTTCCGGGCGGGGGGCAGATTCTTTACAACCGGCGGGAACTGGAGAAGATCTATCAGACGGGCCGGGGCTCCGTGCGCGTGCGCTCCCGCTATTCCTACGACGGGGACGCGAACTGCATCGACGTGACCGAGATTCCCCCCTCGACGACGATCGAGGCGATCATCGAAAAGATCGCCGACCTGGTCAAGCAGGGCAAATTGAAGGAGATCTCCGATGTCCGCGACGAGACCGGCCTCGCGGGCCTCAAGATCACGATCGATTTAAAGCGCGGGACCGACCCGGAAAAGCTGATGCAGCGGCTGTTCCGCATGACGCCGCTCGAGGACAATTTCTCCTGCAATTTCAACGTGCTGGTCGGAAGCGTCCCGCGGGTGATGGGCGTCGGGGACCTGCTGGCCGCGTGGACGGATTTCCGCATGGAGTGCGTCCGCCGCCGCACCGCATTCGACCTCAAAAACCTGCGTGAAAAGCTGCACCTCCTGCAGGGCCTCCAGGCGATCCTGCTGGACATCGACAAGGCGATCCGCATCGTCCGGGGGACGGCGGAGGAAGCGGAGGTCGTGCCGAACCTGATGATCGGCTTCGGAATCGACAGGCCGCAGGCCGAGTATGTGGCCGAGATCAAGCTGCGCCATCTGAACAAGGAGTACATCCTGAAACGGACGGAGGAGATCTCCCGGATCGAAACGGATGTCGGAAAGCTTCAGAAGATCCTCGGCAGCGACGCAGAGATCCGAAAGGTGATCCTGGCGGAACTTCAGGAGGCTGAAAAAAAATACGGGAAGCCGCGGCGCTCCAAGATCCTGTACGCGGACGAGCTGCCGCAGATCCCGGAAGAGGAGATCCCGGATTATCCCGTCCATCTGTTTTTCACGAAAGACGGCTATTTCAAGAAGATCACGCCGCAGTCGCTGCGGATGAGCGGCGAGCAGAAGCTCAAGGACGGCGACGAGATCACCCAGCACCTTGAGGCCGTCAATTCGGCGGACCTGCTGTTTTTTACGGACAAATGCACGGTCTACAAGGCGAAAGCGGCGGATTTTGCGGATGCGAAGGCGAGCGTGCTGGGGGAGTATATCCCGGCGAAGCTCGGCATGGAGGAGGGGGACGCCGCCGTCTTCATGGCGGTGACTTCGGACTATGCGGGCAGCATGCTCTTCTTTTTTGAAAACGGGAGGGCGGCCAGGATCGAGATGTCCGCCTATGCGACGAAAACAAACCGGAAAAAGCTCGTGGGCGCCTACAGCGACCGGTCCTCCCTGGTCCGCTGCTTTCAGATCTCGGAAGACGGCGAATTTCTGCTGACTTCTTCCGAGGGGAGGCTTTTGCTGCTGAACTCGGCTTCCGTGCCGCCCAAAGCGACGCGGAGCTCCCAGGGCACGGCCGTCATGACCCTGCGCCGGGGCGCGCGGCTGCTGAAGGTCCGGCGCTATGAAGCGGGGATGCTGAAAAAGCCGCAGCGTTACCGCAGGAGGATTCCGGCCACCGGTTCTTTGCCGGACCCCGCGGAAGGGAAAGAGAACCAGCTTTCGCTCTCATAAAAAACGCCGCAGAAAAACCGGCGGCTTCTCTGCGGCGGGACAGCAATAAGCGGCAAACGCGTACGCTTTTCCATCCGGTTTTAGGTTGTCCTTTCGCGGCGGCAATATTCAAAAATCCATTTTGAACGGGCAAAATCCTTGCAAATTCCTCTTTTTTGTGGTATCATCACTCCAATGGGTATCGGATTGATTTTTGGAGGTTGCGATATGTCTGCGGTTGAAATTGTTTTAGGGATTGTGCTGATCATTTTTTCGGTCGCGATCACGGTGGTCGTGCTGATGCAGGAGGGTCACGAGCAGAACGTCGGGGTCATAACGGGCGGCGCCGATACGTTTCTTTCAAAAAACAAGGCGCGCTCGATCGATGCGTTTCTCGCTCGATGGACGAAGATCATCGCGGTCGGTTTTTTTGCCCTCGTGATCATCATCAACGCCTATATGTACTTTTTACTGAAATAAAGTGTGACTGCGCCCCGCGTTGAGCGGGGCGCTTGCATTCGATAAAAATTGTGATGAGGGAAAACCTTGAAAGACATCAAATCAAGAATTTTAAGCTGTTTGGAAAAATCGCCGCAAAGCCTTCCGGTCAAGAATATCCTGCAAAACCTGCGCCTGAAAGAGAGAGAGAAGAAAGAGTTTTTTCAGGCGATGGAAGAGCTGAAAAGCGAAGGAAAAGTGAAAGTCAGCAAGAAGCACCGTGTGCACCTACCCGAGAGGTCCAACAAGATGGAGGCGGCCATCGTCTCCCTTTCCCGCGGCTTCGCTTTTGCGCGCCCCGACGACGAGGGGCCCGATATTTTTATCCATGCGGATAAACTGCACGGCGCGTTCGTCGGGGACCGGGTCCTGCTCGCCAATTTTCAGCAGAGCCCGAAGGGGCCGAGCGCCGAGGTCGATACCATTGTGGAAAAAACCGCGCGCATGGTGACCGGAACGCTGGCCGGCACAACGGAGCAGATGGAACTTTTGCCGGACGTTGCGATCCGTTACCACATCCCCGTGGTCCGCAAAAAGCCGACCGCGTTCCACGACGGCGACAAGGTGCAGGCGAAGCTGCACAGAAGGCCCCATTCCTCCGAACTGGAAGCGGAGGTCGTGAAGATATACGGCAGGGCCGGCAGCGCCAAGATCTGCGCGGACGCCATCCTGGACCAGAACGGAATCCGGTCGGATTTTCCGAAGGAGGTCCTCGCGGAAGCGGAGGCCGCCGCCGCGCGCGGGATCACCGAGCAGGACCTGAAGGGAAGGCTGGATCTGCGCAAGCTGTCCATCTGCACCATCGACGGGCCGGACGCAAAAGACCTGGACGACGCCGTTTCGGTGAGCCGGACGCATGCCGGCTATCGCCTCGGCGTCCATATCGCGGACGTGTCGCATTATATCCGGCCGAACGGGCCCCTGGACCTGGAAGCGCGGGAGCGCGGGACCTCCGTCTATTTCGCGGACCGCGTCGTTCCGATGCTCCCCACGGCCCTTTCAAACGGCGTATGCTCCCTGAACGCGGGGGAGGACAAGCTCACTTTTTCGGCGCTGGTTGATCTGGACCGCGAGGGCAACATCCTCTCTTACCGTTTCCGAAAAAGCGTCATTCGCTCGAAGGTGCGGGGCGTCTATGAAGAAGTGAACCAATTGTTCGACCGCTCCGCCGGACCGTCCCTCCGGCAAAAATATGCCCCCGTCATCCGGTCCCTCAATGCTGCGCGGGAGCTCGCAGCCGTGCTGAAAAAGCAGTTCTCCAAGCTGGGCGCTCTCGACCTGGAGAGCACGGAGTCGGAATTCGTTCTGAACGAGCAGGGCATCTGCGTGGATGTGCGCCCGCGCGTGAGCGGAGAAGCGGAAGAGATGATCGAATACCTGATGATCACGGCGAACCGCGCGGCGGCGATGCTGGCGAAAACGGCCGGGCTCCCGTTCGTGTACCGTATCCACGAGCAACCGAACGCCGAGCGGGTGGAATCCCTCGTGCAGCTTGTGGACGCGGCCGGGCTGGATTCCAAGCCTCTGAAGCACCGGGACGGGAACGTCACGCCCGCCGATTTTTCCAATATCCTCGAGCAGTCCCGCGGTACGCCGGCCCAGAAGGTCATCGACCACCAGCTGCTGCGGACGATGGCGAAGGCGCGGTACGACGTGAAGCCCGTGGGGCATTTCGGCCTCGCCCTCGAAGACTACTGCCACTTTACCTCTCCGATCCGCCGGTACCCGGATACGGCGATCCACCGCATCCTGTCCGCCAGCTTGGAGACCCGAAAGGTGCAGGACCTGCAGGAACGTTTTTCTTCTTTCGCCGCGGAGGCCGCCAAAACCTCCTCGGAGGCGGAGGTCCGCGCGATGACGGCGGAACGCAGCGCCGAAAGCTGCTATATGGCGGAATATATGTCCCACCACATCGGGGAAGTTTATGACGGCGTCGTCAGCGGGGTGACGCAGCACGGCGTTTTCGTCGAACTTGAAAATTCGGTGGAGGGCTTCGTGCCCATCGAGAGCTTTACGGACGCGGATTATCATTTCGACGGGAATCTGTCGCAGGTGGACCTGAAAACAGGGAAAAAGCTGACGATCGGGCATCCGCTGCGGATCCGCGTCGCCTCGTCGGACGTGGCGAGCGGACGGATCGACTTCGCGAGGGAAAACGAGGAAAATTAATTTCCATCCGGGCGTATAGCCGCTGGAATAAATGACCATCCTACTAACATAAGTATTGTCCGGAAGGCGGAGTTGTTAGTATGGAATCTGTATTGAAGCTGATCCAGCGCACCGACTGCGCTGCACAGAAAACAGACGTCGAAGAGCAGAAACTGTTGTCCGAAATCAAGGACGTTTCCCGCCTGCTTGCTTACAACGAATGCTGGTTCCAACTGGAATGCGACGAAGACCTGATCGAAGCCTGCATTTACCAGCGGGAGGAACTGCGGGCCAGGTATCGCTATCTGCTGAATCTGGCCAAACGCAAAGGTGTGAGCAGTGCTGCCTTTCAAAATTAAAGGAATGGTGGTGTGACATCTTTGCAGGGCCCATGGTTGAACGTTTTATGGATCGTCGGCATTTTCCTGCTGCTTGTGGTCATTCAAATCGTGATGAAGTCCAAAAGACCGTTCCGGCGTGCCGTCGGGGGAGTCCTGACGGGGCTCTTCACGCTGGCCGTCGTGAATCTGACCGGGATGTTCACGGGCGTCAGCCTGCCGGTCAGCCCGCTCACGATCGGCGTTTCCGGCGTGGCCGGGATCCCCGGCGTCACCATGCTGCTGCTTCTGAATCTGATCCTGAAATGAACGACGGAAGGGGCACCCGCGGAGACGCGGGTGCCCCTTCCTGCTTACCCATAAAAAATTTCTCCGCCTCGGGCGGAGAAATTTTTTATGCTCAGTTGACTTGAATCGTTTTTGTTTCCGGCTTGGCTTCCTGGACCTTCGGCAGCGTGAGTTCCAGCACGCCGTTGTTATAAGCTGCCGAAATCTTGCCGGTATCGATGCCGTCGATGTCAAAGCTGCGGCTCAGGCTGCCGTATCTTCTTTCGCGGCGGACATAGTTCTTTTTGTCGTCCGAGACTTCCTCTTTGTGTTCCGCGGTGACGGTGAGCTCGTTGCCCTGCACGTCGATATGGATGTCTTCTTTGTTGAAGCCCGGCATATCCGCTCTCATCAGGTAGCTGTCGCCCTTATCGAGGATGTCCGTGCGGCACGGGAAAGTGTCGCGTGCTCCCCCGAAGAAGCTGTCGTTCCACATCCTGTCAAAGACATCGAACACGTTGTTTCCTCTGCGTTCAAAAGGAATTAAATCGAACATACCAAAACCCCCTATACAGATTTTTGTTTCTTCCTCGGAATCTCTTCCTCGGTGCGTTTTTAGTATATCCGAATATTGTGAATGAATGTGTACGGAAATGTGTCCAAATTGTAAATTTTAGCACTCTCGATGTTAGAGTGCTAAAATTTTTGTTTCGTAAATTTTCCAAGGTGCAGGGGACGTTCAGAAAGGCTTTTCGGTTTCCCTTCCACACAGATCGCTTTCAGTTTCTGATCTGCATGCGGGAAGGGGCGGGGAGGACAAATCCACACGCGGCGCTTCGTTTGCCGGCTGCTCGCGAGGCGGCTCCACCAATGCGCCGTCGGGCGGGG
>DAINSB010000138.1:0-4484 GCA_036741535.1 Caproicibacter sp.
CGTGGCAGGAGACGACGATGCCCGTCGGGATATGCGTCAAGCGGACAGCCGAAGAGGTTTTGTTGACCTTCTGCCCGCCCGCTCCGCTCGCGCGAAAATAGTCGATCTTGATGTCGTCCGGGTTGATGTTCACCTCGATGGTGTCGTCGATCTCCGGCATGACCTCGAGCGAAGCAAACGAGGTATGGCGCCTGCCCGACGCGTCGAACGGGGAGATCCGCACGAGCCGGTGCACCCCGGCCTCGCTCTTCAGAAAGCCATAGGCGTTCTCCCCCTCTATCAGGACGCTGGCGCTTTTGAGCCCGGCCTCCTCCCCCTCCAGAAGATCGAGCGTCTTGACGGTAAAGCCGTGGCGCTCGCCCCAGCGGCAGTACATCCGGTACAGCATCTCCGCCCAATCCTGGGCTTCCGTCCCGCCCGCGCCGGCATGGAAGGTCAAAATCGCGTTCTTCGCGTCGTACTCCCCCGTCAGGAGCGTCGTCAGGCGCTGGGAATCGAGCGCCGCGACGAAATTGTCGAACTCCTGCTGCGCCTGGGACAGCAGGGACAGATCCCCTTCCTCGTCGGCCAGTTCGATCAGGGCGAGAAGGTCCTCGTAAGAGCTTTTCAGCTTTTCATACTGCGCGATCTTGTTTTTCAGCGTGCTGGAACGCTGCAGAATCTTTTGCGATTTCTCCATATCGTTCCAGAAATCCGGCGCCGTGGCCTTCTGGTCGAGTTCCGCAATCTCCTTGCGCATCGCTTCCATGCCAAGGGCGTCGGCCAGGTCGTCAAGCTCCGGTTTCCTGTTCTGAAGCGAAAGTTTCAACTCCTCAAATTGCAGCATACCATCATCCTTCGGCTCATTTCAATCATCACGGACTTGATTATGACTGATTATAATGTATTTTCTATGTAAAGTCAAAAATAATTTGGTGCTGCGGACCGTGTCCGCTTCCGGGCCGCGCCGTCCGGCCGCAGAATAGCCCGGAAAGACGTGCCCGGGGCACAGGCTCTTGGGCGAAAGACGAGACGCGATTTTCAGAAAGCGGCTGGCGCGTGGACGCCGCAGGCGAAGAAAGACGCTGTGCGCCCGTGAAAGGCATTTATGCCCGAAATTGTGAATGGGGAGAAAACTTTGACGGCTAGACATTGAAGTTTTGCCGTTTTTTCGATACAATAGTAAGGCAGACAATTGGAGGTTGGGCACATTATGAATTATATCGGTTTAAAATGCCCGGTATGCGGCAAAGCTTTCACCGCGGATGACGATATTGTGGTCTGTCCTCAATGTGGCGCGCCCTACCACAGAGAATGCTATGCAAAGACGGGCAAATGCGTCTACGCGGAATTTCACGGCACCGCCAAGACGTGGCGGCCGCCCGCCCAGCGGGACTCCGCTTCACAGCAGGGCGACCTTCCCCGCTGCCCCCGCTGCGGAGCCCAAAACGCGAGGGACGCGCTCTTCTGTGCCCATTGCGGGCTTCCGCTCTCCCCGAACGGAGCGCCTCCGTACAATGCGCCGGCGCGCGGGAACTCCGCCCCCTACGGGAAAAATCAGCCGAACCATTCGCGTCCACCGGAATCCGGTTTCCCGGAAAGCCCGTTTCCCTTTCAGTACGACCCCCTTGGCGGCGTGAACCCGAACGAGCCCATCAACGGCGTCCCCGCTTCGGAAATGGCCCAGTTCGTGCAGAGCAACACCCAGTATTATCTCCCCGTGTTCATCAACCTGAACCGGGTCGGGAGAAACCGCTTCAACTTTTCCGCCTTCCTTTTTACCGGCCTGTGGATGCTGTACCGGAAACAATACCGGAAAGGGATCCTTTTCACGGCGATTCCGGCACTGCTGTGGTTCGCCTATTTTTATATCTGCCACTTTCTGACCGATCCGATCCTGAACCGGCTGTTCGAGCTCGCCGGCGTCTCGCAGAGCGATCCGTTCGACGCTTCCCAGCGCATGGCGCTGTTCCAGCAGTTCTACGCCCTGCCGAGCTGGCAGAGGTTCCTGCTGCTCGTGCCGAACCTCCTTCTTCTGGCGCTGCTGATCTTCAAACTGATCATAGGCTTCGGCGGAAACAGGATGTATCTCAAATACTGCGCCGAGACGACCAAAGCGATCCACAAGGAGGTCTCGGACCCGACTTCCATCTCCATCCGCATGCAGGAAAAAGGCGGGATCAACACGTCTCTCGCCGCCTGCCTGGCAATCTGCTGGCTTATCGCGTTTCTTTTTTTATCCCAGTCGGTTTAGGGCCGGGATATTTCAAAAAACTATATAGGAGCGATCTGTCAAGATGAAAATTACAAAAGCTGTTATTCCGGCAGCCGGTCTCGGGACGCGCGTTCTGCCGGCCACCAAGTCCATGCCGAAAGAAATGCTTCCGATTGTGGACAAGCCCGCCATCCAGTATATCGTGGAAGAGGCGGTCAATTCCGGAATTACGGACATCCTGATCATCACCAACCGCGGCAAAGGACTGATCGAGGACCATTTCGACCGCATGCCGGAGCTGGAGGAGCGCCTCGCGAACAGCGGGCCGGAAAAGAAGCAAATCCTGGACGACATCATCGGCATCGCCCATAAAGCCAACATCTATTTCGTCCGTCAGAAAGAAACCCGCGGCCTCGGCCACGCGGTCGGCTGCGCGCGCTCTTTCATCGGGAACGAACCGTTCGCGGTCCTGTACGGCGACGACGTCATCATCGGCAAGGACCCCGCCTGCGCCCAGCTGATGCGGGCCTACGAGGAATACGGAAAGGGCGTCGTCGGCGTCAACAAGGTCTCGGAAGAAGCCATCCACCGATACAGTTCCCTGAAGGTCGAGCCGCTGCACGACAACCTGTTCCGCTGCACGGACATGATCGAAAAACCCGGCCCGGGGAAAGTGCTGTCCCTCTATTCCATCCTCGGCAGGTGCGTCCTCCCGCCTGAAATCTTCCAGATCCTCGCGGAGACGCAGCCCGGGGCCGGCGGAGAGATCCAGCTGACGGACGCCATGCGCACGCTGGCGCGCCGCGACAGCATGGTGGCGGTGAACTTCACCGGCACGCGCTACGACATGGGCAACAAACTGGGGATCATGAAAGCCCAGGTCGAGGTGGCTTTGCAGCACCCGGAAATCGGGAAGGATTTCCGCGCTTACCTCAAAGGAATCTGCAAAACGCTGTGATTGTGTTTTTTCTATTGACGGCGCAAAAGCAGACTGGTATAATAATTGAGTCAAGCCGCAGATTCTGCGGTTATTTTCCTTGCTCCCGCCTTCTGCGGGGGCCGAAGTCCAAAAGGAGGTGCAAATATGTCGGATATTAAGAATCCTTACGAAACGGTCTTCATCCTTTCCACCAAGCTGGGCGAAGACGGAATCTCCGCGGCCATTCAGAAGTTCAAGGACCTGATCGGAGCGAACGGCACGATCGACAAGGTCGACGAATGGGGCAAGCGCAGGCTTGCGTATCCTATCAACAAAGAAGAAGAGGGCTATTACACGCTGATCAGTTTTACAAGCGCCCCCGCTTTCACGGCCGAACTGGATCGAATCTACAATATCACGGACGGCGTGATCCGCTCGCTGATTGTGAGAAAGAGCCAGCCGGAAGAGCAGCCGAAGGCGGAAGAAAAAAAGGAAGCGTGACCTGAAATGCTGAACGTCGCTGTTTTAATGGGCAGGCTGGTGGCGGACCCCGAACTCAGACATACCGCGAACGGTATTTCCGTGACCAGTTTTACGCTGGCGGTCGACCGCTCTTACGTAAAGGCCGGGGGCGAGCGCCAGACGGATTTCATCGACGTGGTCGCGTGGCGCAATACCGCCGAATTCGTGTGCAAATATTTCCGCAAAGGGCAGCTCGCGGCCGTGCAGGGCTCCATCCAGACCCGCAGCTATACGGATAAGGAAGGGAACAAGCGCAAGGCGTTTGAAATCGTGGCCGACAACGTACACTTTGCCGAACCGAAGCGTGACGGAAATTCCGGCGGCGGGTATCAGAACAACCGGTCGGAAAATCCCCCCGCCTCCGGAAAGACGGCACAGCCCACATCCGCCTACGCAAGCGGCGACACCGGCGATTTTGAAGAGATGCCGTCGGACGAAGATCTGCCGTTCTGAAGTCTCGGAACGGTGTGTAAAAAGGAGAGTTATGAATGGCCGAGTATAACAGGAACGAAAGATCATCCGATCGACCGGAAAGGGATCGGAGATCCATGGGACGCAGGGGCCGCCGCAAGGTGTGCAGCTTCTGCGTTGATAAAGTGGACGAGATTGATTACAAGGATGTCGCCAAACTCCGCAGATTCATCTCGGAGCGTGCGAAGATTTTACCGAGGCGCGTAACCGGCACCTGCGCACATCATCAGCGTGAGCTGACCATCGCCATCAAGAGGGCGCGTCATCTGGCGCTCCTTCCGTTCAGCAGCGATTGAGGTAAGGTTTTTTTATTGTCAAAAAAAGTCGGACACGCCTGCGTTGTGTCCGACTTTTTTCTGCGGATCAGTGGTCTTTCTC
>DAINSB010000138.1:4494-5743 GCA_036741535.1 Caproicibacter sp.
CGCCTGCGTTGTGTCCGACTTTTTTATTGTCAAAAAAAAGTCGGACACAACGCAGGCGTGTCCGACTTTTTTTTCTGCGGATCAGTGGTCTTTCTCCCTGACATACATCAGGCTTACGTGGCCGTCCTTGCCCTTGGCCGCGCGGACATCGAAAATCTTGAGCGATTTGATGAAGGGCGTCAGCTTCCGGAAGCCGTAGTTGCGAACGTCGAAATCCGGATACCGTTTCGTCAGGATATTCCCGATGTCGCCCAGAGAAGCCCAGCCGTCGTCGTCCGAGGTCTCCTCCACGATGGTCAGGACCGTATTGCGCACCGCGTCCAGCGACGTGATGTCCAGCTCGGAGAGGCCCGGTTCTTCCGGGGCCGGCCCCCCCGCCTTCTCCGGAATATTGTTCTGCGCCAGGATCTCGAGGTATTTGAACTTGTTGCATGCGGCGATAAAGGGATTCGGCGTCTTCTTCTCGCCCATCCCGACGACCACCATGCCGGATTCGCGCAGGCGCGCGGCGAGGCGCGTGAAATCGCTGTCGCTCGAGACGAGGCAGAACCCGTCGATGTTGCCGGAATAAAGGATGTCCATCGCGTCGATGATCATGGCGGAATCGGTGGCGTTTTTCCCCGTCGTATAGCCGTACTGCTGGATGGGGGTGATGGAGTTGTCGAGCAGCACGCTTTTCCAGGAAGACATGGTCGGCTTCGTCCAGTCGCCGTAGATCCGCTTGATGGTCGCGATCCCATCGTTGGAAATTTCGTCTAAAATGAATTTGATATATTTTTCGGAGACATTCTCCGCGTCGATTAAGACGGCAAAGCGTTTTTCATCCGCCATAAAAGCACCCCTAATTCTGCTTTTTCAATTACGGATCAGGCGAGCAGATCCGTCCGGTCGGCATGACCGGTATAAGTCGGAACCAAACGATGGACAATCTCGACCATTTTGGAATTGTCTACGCCGGCAACCCCCCGCAGGGCCTCAATCTCACTCAGAAAGGTGTCCTCGTTGAACGGAATGGGATTCCCGATGTAGATCAGCTCATGGGAAGTTTTCTGGCAGCCGCCTTCGCTGTCCAGCAACAGTTCCTCGTACAGCTTCTCGCCGGGGCGAAGCCCGGTGAACTTGATCTGAATATCTTTGTCCGGTTCCAGCCCAGAAAGACGGATCAGGTTGCGCGCAAGGTCCACGATCTTGACCGGCTCGCCCATGTCGAGGACGAAAAACTCTCCGCCCTTCGCCATGCCGCCCGCCT
>DAINSB010000139.1:0-5743 GCA_036741535.1 Caproicibacter sp.
TCCCGGCCCCTCCTTCTCTCGTCTGCCCTTACCATACCATAAAACAATCAAAAACGAAAGGGCTGAACCCGTGCGGATTTCAGTCCTTTTCTTTCCATTTTCCCCGCCATCAGAAAACGTTTTGAAAATTATGCCCCAAAAAGCAGGGATCCCGGCGAAATCCGCATCCTCTTGCGCCTGCCGGAAGGATTCACGGGAAGTCAGCCTTCCCCACACTCTTTCTCTCAGTTTATCTTCAGCATCCTGCACACCCGGCGCAGGGTAAACCGATAAAACGCCCACAGAACGATGCTCAGCCCCAGAGCAATGCCGGCGCAGACGGCGAGCGCGGAGAACTCTTCCCGGGTGATCTGACTGTCGTTCATGAACAGGATCATGACAAAATAGGCAAAGATCAGAACGGTCCCGATCAGGCCGGGCGCGCCGAAGGTTTTGGAAACCTGCCCCCTGACCGAGCGGAAAAGATAGCCCGGTGCGGCCCCGAGGTGCCTTAAATCGTCGTAGACCCGCCGGTTGTTCACCGCGATCGTCACGCATCTCGTATAACCGATGAGCAGCACGGCGGCGAAGCAGATGATCGAAATAAAAAGGAACACCATGAAATATACCGCGTATTCTCTGACCATATCGTTCCTGTCGAGGACGCGGAATTTCGGCATGTATTTCCACCCGATCCGGAACTGCGAGGAATCCGGCTGGTCATAGCTGACTTTCATTATCTCGGGATGTTCGTCTCCCCACCACGCTTTCCCAGCTTCGTTCGCCGCGATTTTCGCGACACGGTCATAATCCTCATCGACCTCACATTCCGGGCCGGAACGATTTACGATCTCATGAAAGAGCTCCTTTGCAAAATCGTAGGTCTGAAGCTCGTCCTTCACATTGAAACAGACGAGCCTCTCGCACCATTCTTCCGCAAGGCCGGCGGTGATTTTCGCGTAGTCCGCGTCATCCAGAACATAATAGGATGGGGATGCCATCATGCCGAAGCGCAGAGATCGCTGAAACCCGAAGCTCATCGATTTTCTCGTGGTCATGTTGGTCAGCAGCGTCTTGTCATCCGAATCCATTTTCCCGGCGGATTCTTCCGACATCACCGCAGCGAACCGGCCCGGCTGAACGTCGGCGGCTTTCCCGGTCATTTCCCGGTACTCGCTTTCGGAAATGCAGTTGCATTCTCCCCCGAGCTTCCGGTATTCAAAATGGAATTTTCCGCCCCCGTCACTGACTTCCTCCCTGCCGTCGCTTCCCAGAACGGCCGTCTCCGCGTCCTTCCAGCCCGTGACGGCGACCTTGTCTTTGGCAGCCATCGCCTCGATTTCGGAACGCGACGGCAGATTCTGGTCGGCGCGGTAATGAAAGGCATAGTCGACCGGCCGGTTTTCCATTTCCATTATTTGGGCCGTACCCATCATGGGGGTATTGAAGGTGGCGAAATACGCCCCCGCGATCAAAACGGTCAGGACCAGCATATTGTTGACCGTCTGCCTGCCCTGAAATTTCATCATGCTGCGCGAGGCGATGTTCCGATACCGGCTTTTCCCCTGCCTCCAGCCATGCACGACCGTATGGATCAGCACCATATAAAGGCCGACGAAGAACGGCAGGTAAAACAGCTTGGTCCATCCGGTTTGATATGTGTGGAGCATGCGGACCATGATCGTGGGCGCGAGATACCCCGCGAACCCGCCGGCGGCCATCAGGACGATGCCCAAGGGCCCGAACCACGGCTTCACGTCATGGACCGGCTCGCTTTTGTGCTGCTGGTTGACGATGTCGATGAGATTGGTGCGCCGGATAAAGGCGCGCCCCATGAGAAACAGCGCGACAAGGATCCCTGCCGTGAACGCCAGGGCGATCAGGTATGCCTGCGGGTCGAAGGAAAGCTTCATTTCCTGCGTGTCCACAAGAAAGGCCCGGAAAAGCTGCCAGATGCACCACGCGAGCGGCGTGCCCAAAAGCGCGCCGGCAAGGCACGAGCCGGTCGCGGTCAGCATCACCTCTTTGAAAAGCTGTTTCGAGATCCGGCCGCGGGATGCGCCGAGCATCAGGAAAATTCCCGCTTCGCGCGACTTGTACCGGAAAAAGAGGGACGCGGAGTAAATCGAGAAGACGCCGCATCCGACCGCCGCAAGCGCAAAGATCATCATGACCATCTTGCGGGAATCTCCCCCTTCCGGCAAGATATCCAGCACGGTCGGGGAGCGCATGATCGAGACATACGCGGTGATGAGCAGGACGGAAAAAAAGAGGCAGGCCGACAGCAGCGTGTACTGCTTCCTGTTTCTGCGGCGAAGCTCCGCGCCGATCTTTCCCAGATTCTTCATGCCGCATCACCGTTCATTTCCTTGATCTTCTCGAGCAGCTCATCCTGAAATCCGCCGCGCTCCTTTCCCTTCCGCTCCAGCGTTCCGTACACCGTCCCGTCCTTCAGCAGGATAACCCGGTCGCAGAAAGAGGCGGCGAAACTGTCGTGCGTCACCATCAGAACCGTCGCGGACAATTTGTTCCGCGCTTCCTCGAACGAAGAGATGACCGCCCGGCTGGATTTGGAATCGAGGTTCCCGGTCGGCTCATCCGCAAGGATCAGCAGCGGGTCGTTGATGAGGGCGCGCGCAACGGCCGTGCGCTGCTTTTCGCCCCCCGAGATGTCCGCCGGGTATTTGCCCCTGATCTGCCCGATACCGAAAAAATCGCATAGCCTGTTTCCGCGCTGTTCCATGGCCGTACCCGTATTCCCGCCTATGATGGCCGGCAACAGAATATTGTCCTGGACGCTGAGACCGTCCAGCAACATGAAATCCTGAAAAACGAATCCCAGCTTTCGGTTGCGCACCTTCGCGAGAGATTTCTCATCCAGATCTTTCAGCTCCTGCCCGCCCAGCGTGATTTCCCCTTGGTCAAACGGGATGTAGCAGGAGATACAGTTCAATAATGTCGTTTTTCCGGAGCCCGAAGGCCCCATGACGGCGACGAATTCCCCCTGGGCCACCGCCAGATTCACCCCTTTCAAAATTTCGTACGTCGTTTTTCCCGCGCGATAGGATTTGCGCAGGTTTTTTACCTGAAGCATCAAAAGACCACCTTTCCGCCGCAATTCCATCGACGATTGGTCCGAATCCTGTTTTCTCCTTTCATAGGGAGAAACGGGCAGAGCGCCAAAAGAGTACCGCTATGCGGTATCGGGAAAACCCCTGACGAGGGTTTCCCCACGCAGGAACAGTCCGCCGGACTGTTCCTGCTCCCCTTCCTGCGTTCTCTCTTGTGTTTCAGACCTTGGGGCTCCGCCCCAACCCCCGCAAACTTTTGAAAAAGCTTGACCAAAACTTTCGAATTTGCTCCGTTTTTTTTTGAGTTTTCCAATACCCCGTCTGTTTCTCTTCTTTTCGGGGAGATGGGTATCT
Organism: Caproicibacter sp.; assembly: GCA_036741535.1. Taxonomy (GTDB): domain Bacteria; phylum Bacillota; class Clostridia; order Oscillospirales; family Acutalibacteraceae; genus Thermocaproicibacter. The sequence goes on from DAINSB010000139.1 coordinate 3,405, forward strand.
TCCCTGGAATTGCGGTCAAGATTACTATAATCCGGAAAGGCGGCCGTCTGTTTTCCCTACGAAACAGCCTGCCGGTCTTTTGTCATCTTTTGCACCGGCCCGGCTGACCTGTCAAGTTTTGCGCTTTAATTGTAATAAAACGCGGGCTTTTTCGGTTTTCCCGTTTTGATCCGGCCCGCTTCTGTGTTAAGATAAGAAATCGGGAGGTGACGCCATGCTTCGGATCGGAATCTGCGACGACGAAATCGGTGCGAGGGATGCCCTCCGGCTTTCGCTGGAGCGTCTGCTCCGGGAGGACGACGGAAAGGTGTTTTACGATTTTTCTTCCGGCGAAGGTGTTATCGGCTGGCTCGCAAAGCATCCCGGCGAACTGGACCTTCTTTTTCTGGATGTGGAGCTCGGCGGGGCGTCCGGCATGGAAACCGCGCGGCAGATCAGGCGGCGCGACCGGAGTCTGATGCTCGTGTTCGTGACGGGATACGCCGATTTCGTGTTCGACGGATACGCCGTCGGCGCGATGGACTACCTCGTCAAGCCGGTGAACGGGGAGAAGCTTCGGCAGGTGCTCCGCCGCGCGCAGGAGCTTCTGAAAGAGCGGCAGCCGCAGACGTTTACCGTGCGGAACGCGGAGGGGATGTATCGCATCGCGAAAAAGGACATCCGGTATCTGTACAGCGACCGCCGCCTGGTGAAAGTGGTGACGGCAGCCAGGGAATATTCCTATTACGGCAGGCTGGATGATGCGCAGGCCACCCTCGGCCCGGGCTTTGTGCGCATCCATCAGCGCTATCTCGTCCGCGCGGGAGCCGTCTCGAAAATCGAGGGAAGCCGCGTCGCGGTCGCGGGCGTCAGCCTGCCCATCAGCCGCGCCCTGCGCCGGGAAGCCATGGCCGCGCTGGCCCGCGATATGATCGGAGGGAGGGAACAGCCGTGAGCTTTGAAAAAATTCCAGTTGCCGCTTTCAACATCATGGATTTTATCAGCGGCTTTGCCGCCGCTCCCTACGTCGGGTCCCTCGTTTTGCGGCTCTTTCTGCCGGTCCGCGAAAAGCGCTGGGCCAGGCCGCTTTTATATGCCGGATGCGCCCTGCTGTCGCTGCAGGCCATCTATGTGGGCGACCCCGTGAACATACTCGGCATTCTTCCGGTATTCTTTTTCATTGTTTTCCTCTGCTGCGGGGGACCTTTTCTTCAGCGGCTTTCGGTCTCTCTGATCTTCTCCGGCTTCAGCCTGTCGTTCAGCGCCCTGGTCGACAGCTTTCTTCACGACGATCCGGCTCTCTGGATGGCTGTGGGCTCCTTCATGAAGTGGGGGGTTCTTCGTCTGGCCGTCTGGCTCGCCGTGTATTTTGCGCTCAAACGCTTCGCGCCGGAGCCGGAATACGGCCTGCCGCCAAAGCTGTGGGCGCTTGTGGACATGCTGACGCTCGCTCCGTTCGCCGCCACGCTGATCACCGTCGCTCTGGGGGACATGGAAGCGCGGGGCGTCGGCGACTTTCTTCTGCTGCTGGTAGCGCAGCTGACTTCCTTCGGCCTGCTGTGGGCGGTAACCGTCCTTGCGCGCCAGCAGAAGCTGGAGCAGGAAAAGAGCTTTTACGAAATGAACCGGATGTATTATCGGAATCTGGAGCAGGAGCAGTTTCAGGTGCGGCGCCTGCGACACGACATGGCGAACCATCTTCAGACGATGTCGGCGCTCCCCGGGCCGAAGCTCCGTGCCTACCTCGATGATCTGATCCGTTCGCCCGCCATGGAGCATATGCGCAGATACAGTGAAAACCGTGTCGTCAACATCGTCCTTTCCTCAAAAGAGGCGGTGATGGAGCAGAAAAAAATCGCCGCGGAGATCGAGACATCGGTGCCGCAGAAGCTGCCGGTCCACGATGCGGACCTGTGCGCACTTTTTGCGAACAGTCTCGACAACGCGATCGAAGCCTGTGAAAAGCTGCCGGAAAACCGGCGGAGGGTCTCGGTCAGGGCAAGAGCAGACAAGGGTTTGTTCGTCCTGCAGGTGCAGAATTCTGCGGACGGGAAATCCGCCTGGAGAAACGGCCTTCCCGTCACCACGAAACAGGAGCCGCAGGCCCACGGCTTCGGCCTTGCCGGCATCCGGAAGATCGCCGCGCGGTACGGCGGCTCGATGGAAATCACCGAGGATGGGACACAGTTCACGCTGCTCGTCTATTTCACTTTGGAAGAGGAAACCGGCAAACCCCGATAAGCCCCCTTTTCCGCCGCATGAACGACAAAAAGCGCGTCCACAAAGTTGTGAACGCGTCGTGTGTACCGCTATCGGCCAAATTTTACTGGATCGGGATCCGCTTCGTGTTCGGCCTGGAC
>DAINSB010000140.1:0-5717 GCA_036741535.1 Caproicibacter sp.
AAAAAACGAAGAAGCCCGCATGAATGCTGGATTTCCAGTACTCATGCGGGCTTCTTCGTTTTTTGGCAGTCTAAATAGGCGGGCCATTCTATGCTTTTTTAGACTTAAAACAGCCGCCTTGATAGAAATGCACCGCGAAATTCGGCCAAAGAAGAGACCTGAAAGCCCTGCTTACGGAATCAAACCTTTTTCTTTCAGAAAATCGGACGCCACTTTTTCTACGGATTCCTTTTGGTTGTCCGCCTTGTAGTTCAGCTCCTGCACCGTCTCGTCGTTCATCAGCCCGCCCAGTTTGTTGAGCAGGTCCTCGATCTGCGGATATTTTTTCAGCGTGTCCTCGCGCACGATCGGCGCCGCGTCATACGGCGGGAAGAAATTCTTGTCGTCTTTCAGCACCTTCAGGTTCAGGGCCTTGAGCTGGCCGTCCGTCGAGAAGGCGTCGATGACCTGGACCTTATTCTGGCTGATCGCCTGATATTTCAGCGAGTCGTCCATTTTTGAAGTGCCTTTGAAGGTGAGACCGTAGGCTTTGATCAGCCCCTTGTAGGCGTCGTCCCGGTTGAAGAACTCCTGCGCCCCGCCGAGCACGTAACCCTTGGCGTAAGGCACGAGGTCGCTGATCGACTCGATGTGGTTCTTCTGCGCGACGGCGGCCGGCAAAGCCAGCGCGAAGGTGTTGTTGAAGCCGAGCCGCTTGAGCCACTTGATGCCGAACTGGCTTTCAAATTTTTCGCTTACCGTGTCGTAGACTTCGGCGGAATTGTTGTTCACCGGGAGTTTCAGCTCGTCCATCAGGGCCGTCCCGGTGTATTCGGGGTAGAGGTCGATCTGCCCTTTTTTGATTGCCTCGAAGCAGACCAGCGTGCCGCCCATGTTGATTTTGCGCTCGACCTCGATCTTTGTGTTTTTCTCGACGATCTGCGCCATCATCTCGGCGAGAATCTCGTTTTCCGTGAAATTCTTCGACCCGACCACGACCTTTTCGCCCCCGGAACAGCCCGCGAGCACCGAAACCGCGAGAGCGCCCGCCAAAACGGCGGCGGTTATCTTTTTAAACATTCGTCTTCCTCCTTCTCTTAAAATGCTGCAGCCGATTGAAGAAATGCTGCGCCAGAAGCGACAGCAGGACGATCGGCACCGTGCCTTCGATGATCATCCCCCAATCCAGCGCCTGGATGCCGCGATAGACGAGATTGCCGAGGCCCCCGCCGCCGATCAGCACGCCGATCACCGCGGTCCCGAGCGCGGTGACGAACGCCACCCGGATGCCGGAGAGGATCATGGGCATGGCCAGCGGCAGCTCCACTTTCAGAAGCGACTGCGGGCGCGACATGCCCATGCCCCGCGCCGCCTCCCGGATGGAGGGCGGAATGGTCGTGATGCCCGTATAGGTGTTGCGGATCACGGGCAGCAGCGAATAGAGACAAAGCCCGATCACGACGGACAGGTCCCCCAGGCCGAACACGATCATCAGCATCGCCATCAGGGCGAGCGACGGGATCGTCTGGATGATGTCGGCGACGGATAAAACGGCGGCGGCGAAGACCGGCCTGCGGGCGATGAAGATGCCCGCGGCGACGCCGATCAGCACGGCGATCACAACGCCCGCCGCCGTGACGGCCAAGTGTTCCAGCACCGCATTGATAAAGTCCGACATCATTCCTCTCCTTTCTTTGTTTTCATCCCCCGCGGAGTCACGGCCTTCTGGACCAGGTCGATGAGGAAGCCCGCCAGAATGGCGAGCAGCGAAGCCGGTATGGCCCCCGCGAGGATCATGTTGGTGTCGTAGCACGAAAGCCCCGTCCAGATCAGGTCCCCGAGCCCCCCGGCGCCGATCAGCGCCGCCAGCGTGGCCCAGCTGATGATGTACACGACGGAAAGCCGGATGCCCGCGACGATCGCCGGCAGCGCGATCGGCAGCTCCACCTTCGTGAGGACCTGCCGGTTCGTCATCCCGATTCCCCTAGCCGCTTCCGTATAAAGTCTGTCCACCTCCCGGATGCCCGTGTAGGTGTTCTGCAAAATCGGCAGAACGCCGTAGGCGATCAGCACGATGACGGAGGGCAGCATGCCGAGCCCGAAGATCAGAAGGCCGATGCCCAGCATCACGAGGCCCGGGATGGTCTGGACGACGCCGGCGACGGCCAGGACGATCTTCGCCGCCTTTTCATGCCTGGTCAGCAGGATGCCGGCCGGCACGGCGATCAGGACGGCGAAGAGCGTGGAGAGCAGCGACATCTGAACATGGACCAGCAGCGCGTTCATCACCGCCTGCCAGTCCGTCTGGAGATATTCCAGAAAGCTCATTGCGAATCACCGCCCCACAAGGCCTGCGCCATGGATTTTACCATCCCCGTGCGGGTGATGATCCCGGCGACCCGGTTGCCTTCGTCGACGACGACCAGATACTCCGCCTGCGTGGCGGTCAGCGTGTCGAACGCTTCTTTCGCGCTGCCCGTGACCGCGACGGTGCCCGCGGGCTTCTGGATCAGACTGTCGATCGTCGCACCCGGTTTCCCGGACCGGCGGATGGCTTCGATGGTGATGATCCCCTCGAGCGCGCCGTTCTCGTCCGTGACGATCAGGCTGTCGATCCCTTTCGCGTTCATCAGGGAGATGCATTCCAGCGTGCGCCTGTCCCGGGTGACGGTGGCGGGGTTCGCCCGCATCACATCCGCCACGGAAAGTCTGTTGCTGTCCGAAGCCGTGTGCATTCCGATAAAGCTCCTCACGAAATCGTTCGCCGGGTGCTCGAGGATCTCTTCGGGCGGAGCGATCTGGACGATGCTCCCCTGATCCATAAAGACGATCACATCGGCCATTTTCACGGCTTCGGACATGTCGTGCGTGACGAAGACGAACGTCTTCTTCAGGTCTTTGTGCAGCTTTTTCACTTCATCCTGCAGGCTGTCCCTCGTGATGGGGTCGAGCGCGCCGAACGGCTCATCCATCAGGACCAGAGGCGGGTCGCCGGCCAGCGCGCGGAGAACGCCGATGCGCTGCTGCTGGCCGCCCGAAAGCTCCGAAGGGTATTTCTCCGCGTAAACGTCGGAGGGAAGGCCGGCCATCTCCAGAAGCTCCAACGCCTTTCGGCGGTATTTCTCCTTCGGCCACTTCAGCAGCTTCGGGACGGTCTCGACGTTCTCCAGGATCGTCATGTTCGGAAAAAGGCCGACCTGCTGAATGACGTAGCCGATGTTTTTCCGCAGCTCGACGGGGTTGACGGTCCTGATGTCCTTCCCGGCGATCAGGATCTGTCCGCTGGTCGGCTCGATCAGGCGGTTGATCATTTTCAGCGTCGTCGTCTTTCCGCATCCGGAGGTGCCGACCAGTACGACGAACTGGCCGTCCCGGATCTCCAGATTGATATTGTTGACCGCTTCGCTGGCGCCGTACCTCTTCGTTATATTTCTAAGACTTACCACGTATGTCCCTCCCATCCATTACAAACACACTATATAAAAGTTGTAAGTTGTCGGATTTCCCGGCATTTTATGTTTTCTTATTCTCGCCTGAAACTCAGAATTTAAAAGCCTGTTTTCATATACGGCATGCCGCATCTTTGACAAGTTGTAAAAATATTACAAACAACTTTTTAGAATATATGAAGTTGTCACTTTTATTTTACTATTTCGCATCTTTTCTGTCAAGGGGCAAAAGAGGCTTGAAGATCAGCCATGTTGCGGGCATAAAAAAAGCCCTTCCGCGAGACCGCGAAAGGGAAATTTTTCAGGATGACGGCGTTCCCCGGATAAAGACGTTAAATCGCTCGATGACATTTTCATCGCCCACGATCAGGATCCTGTCGTCCTCATCGAATTCATAGTAAGGGCCGGGAGAAATGATGACATTTTTACTGCGGATAATGCCGATGATCGTGGCGCCGGTGTTATGCCAGACCTCCAGTTCGCCGATGCTTTTGCCGACGATGTGGGAACCGTGCGGGATCTGAATCTCGACCGGCGTGATCAGATCGGTCCGCCGGTAGGTATACGTGTCGATGATCTGCTCCGTCAGGGATGCGATTTCGTCATCCATCTGCTTTCGCTTTTCCAGCATCTGCGTGAGACTCAGCCGCATCTCGGAAATGCTCTCGTCGTTTTTAAAACTTTTGACAAACTGGATCGCATTTTCCCTCGAAGAAACGACGATCCCGCTGCCGAGGTTGATCACCACAACCTGCTTATCAGAAAGGATCGACATGGAGCGGCGTATGGTTTCGGGGGAGACTTTGTATTCCGTTGAGAGTACAGACCTTCCTTTGAGCCTCTCCCCTTCCGGGATTTCCCCGGAGGCGATTCTTGCGGAGAGATCGACGGCTATTTTCAAATATCTCGGCACCGTGATCAGGTCTGATGGGATCATGGACAGCACCCGCTTCTTTTCTTCATCTATATGGATGGGACACCGCACAGGGAAACAGACCCAATTGGCTGCGAAACCCGCACGCCTCCTGGTTCTTTCCCGCTCCTGCGGGAGCCCCAAACCTGTTATGGATCGTAAGGTTTTTACTCAGACAACACCGATTATAGCATCTTTGCACACCGGGTTCAATAAAATAATGCAGAGTCTTTTATCTTTCGGTTCCGAACATATCGTCCAGCTTCTGAAGCTGGTCGACATGCGTGATGGCGACCAGTTTGTCGTCCGGCTGGATCACCGTATCGCCCCGCGGAATCAGCAGGTCGGAATCGCGGATGACCGCGACCAGCACGCATTCCCTGGGCAGCTCCGTATCGCGCAGAGCCTTTCCGGCCACCGGAGAAGAAGAGCCGACCATGCGCTCGATCAGGGAATATTTTCCCCCGTGGAGCTTCAGCAGCGTCATCATGTCCCCCATGGACATCTCCTCCGCGACGAGATGCGCCATCACGTCCGCCTGATTGAGCGCGGCGTCCACGCCCATGACGGGGGTAAAAAGCCATGCGTTCTTCGGGTTGTTCACGCGCGCCACCACACGGCGTACGCCGTACTCCAGCTTGGCGAGCGTCGCGATCACGAGGTTTGTCTCGTCCGAACCGGTCACGGCGGCCACCACATCGGTATGGCGCACGCCCGCGTTCTCCAGGGTCGTGGGGTCCGTTCCGCTCCCGCACAGAACGATGCCCTCCGGAAGGCTCTTCTTTAAATTTTCCGCCCGCTGTTCCCTTACTTCCAGAATTTTCACTTCATGGCCGCGCCCCATCAGCAGCGAAGCCAGGTACGAGCCGACCTGCCCGCCGCCGACAACGATGATCTTCATGGTTACATCCCCTCCCCGCCGCTTATGCCCAGCAGCTTTTTCAACTGGCCGCCGGCCGCCGTCGCCACGGCGATATAAAGCAGATCCCCGCGGCGGAAAGCCGTCCCCTCCGCCGGCAGGATCGTCCGGTTCCCGCGCTCGATGGCGACCACATGAATATCCCCGGGGACCGACAGGTCCCGGACCCTGCGCCCGGCGATCATGGAAGGGACCTCAATCCTGACCAGCTCCACGTCGCCGTTCCCGAAGCTGAAAACCGAATCGAGCGGCGAATAGGTGAGAAGATCCGCCGCCCGTTTGATCCCCCAGGTGGTGGAGGAGAGGGTCTGGATGCCGAGCCGCTTGTAGATTTCGGCCTTTCCGCGGTCGTAAAGGCGGGCCACGACTTTCGGCACATGGTAGATTTCACGCGCGATGCGGGCGATGACCGCGTTGGATTCGTCGCTGGTGGTAAAGGCGGCCAGCGCGTCGGTCC
>DAINSB010000141.1:0-5590 GCA_036741535.1 Caproicibacter sp.
TTCCGCGGCGTTTTCGGGATGCCGGAACTCCGGGGACCAGACCTCGTCGGCCGGCAGCGCAGGCGGGGGTTCCAAGACCAAGGTCGTGCTGTGGAACCAGAAATTCGAGGACTGGAACCAGAAATTCTTTACAAAGGAATGCGAAGAGTACAACAAGCAAAGCACAAAATACAGCGTCGACCAGCAATTCATCGCCGGCGACGCCTGGACGGAAAAGATGAAAGCGGCGCAGGCGGCCAATCAGGCCCCGGATTCCTACGTGATGGCCTACAATGCCATTGCCCTGAGCGCGAAGGACGCCACCATCCAGCCTCTCAACGACCTTCTGCCGCAGAGCTCATGGGACGATCTGAACGACAACGTGAAGGAAATGATCTCCTATCAGGGCAAATATTACGCGTATCCGCAGCTCCTGGAGCCCTCCGCCCTGCTGTATTACCGGAAAGACCTCTTCCAAAGCGCCGGAATTTCCGCGGCGCCGAAAACCTGGGCAGAGCTCCTGGAAGCCGCGAAAAAGCTGACGACGAACGATGTGTTCGGGCTTGAGATCCAGGGCTTCGGTGATGCGTGGACGTTCTGGGGCTGGGAGCAGCAGGCGGCCGGGCATCAGGCCGTCTCCGACGACTGGTCGAAGGCGACCTGCACGGATCAGGGATTTATCGACCTTGCCAATTTCTTCAAGAGCCTTTATACCGAGAAGGTCGTTCCCCAGCAGCCCCTTGCGGGATACACCGACATCCTCCCGTTCGGGAAAGGGGAGGTCGCCATGCAGATCTGCGGCTCCTGGGCCATCGCGGAACTGAAGAACACCTATCCGGATATGGTGGACAAAACGGAGGTCGCCCCCGTAACCCACCAAGGACGGAAACCCGGACGCCACGACGGCGACGATGGGCGGCTGGTCCTACGTGATCGACGCCAAGAGCAAGAACCCGGCCGGCGCAGCGGATTACATCCACTGGCTTCTGGCGGACGATCCGGCCAGGCCGGCGGCGTTCTTTAAGGTCGCGCAGTACTCCAAGGCTGCGCCCCGCAAGAGCGTCGAGACCGAGATCCAGAAAGACAGCGAGGCCGCGAGCAGCCCGTGGGCAGCGGTGGTTGCCGACGTGGCGAAGAAGGCCATCCCGGAGCCCTTGTTCCTCTACGACATCCAGACGGCCGTGGCCGGCGGTTTTGAGAAGACCGCGATCGGCGGCGCGGACGCAAGCCAGGCGATGGCGGAGGCCGCAAAATCCATTCAGGCTCTGATCGATTCCAACAAACTCGCCGGCACGAACCCGCGGGCGAAGTGACGGTCGGCAGATGATTTCGGCTGCGGGGAAAAGAAGCTTTTCCCCGCAGCCGGCGTTTCAAGGAGGTCTTTTTCATGCTGGTTGGTGCGAAAGCGGTCCCGGCTCCCAAAAACAAGATGAAGCGCCAGGACCATGTGACGGCGTATCTGATGGTTTTGCCCGCCGTGGCGCTGCTTTTGATCTTTGTGATCGCCCCGCTGTTCATGGCGGTGGAAAAAAGTTTCACGGACTGGAATTTTTATAAGTCCTCCGTCTTCGTGGGGCTGAAGAATTACCGGATCATCCTCGAAAACGAGTATTTCCGCGCGGCCGTTTTCAACGCGTTCAAATTCGTGCTGATCATCGTGCCGGCCCAAATCGTCCTGTCGTTCCTGTTCGCCCACGTGCTGGCGAAAATGGTGCGCTGGGCGGGGACCTTTACGAAGATGTCCATTTACGTCCCGACCGTGATCGCCGGCGTGGTGGCCTCCGTCATTTTTATCTTTCTGCTGGACTACAGGGCCGGCCTGCTGCAGCAGATCGTGATGGCCCTCGGGCTGCCCAGGCAGGCGTTCCTCGCGGATAAAAAGCTGGCGACGGTTTCGATCTCGGTCGCCTCGATCTGGCTCGGGTTCGGCTACAATGCGCTCGTAATGTACGCCGGGCTGCTGGATGTGCCCCAGGAATATTACGAGGCGGCCAGCATCGACGGCGCGAACGGATTCGTCAAGATGTTCCGCATCACGATCCCGTGCATGAAAAACATTTTCGTGCTCCTGATCATCGGCCTGGTCACCGGCACCCTCCAGACCTTCGATCTGCCGTACATGATGACGAACGGCGGCCCGGAATCGACCACGCTGACCCCCATGCTGTATCTCTACAACAATTACCGCGACCTGAACAAGACCATGGGGTATTCCATTGCGGGGGCGATTCTGATGATGTTCCTGATCGCCTTCATCAACAGCTTCGTCTTCCGGATCATCCGTTCGGAAAAAGTCATCGACGGTTAGGGGGGAAAAGCGTATGCGTAAAAAAATCAAAAAGGACGTGGGCACGGTCCTCTGCACGATCCTCGGCCTGGTCGTCGCGCTGATCTCGCTTTTTCCGCTGATCTGGATGGCGCTGGCGGGATTCAAGCCGGAATCGGAGGTCCTGACGGTCCCAATCAAAATTTTCCCTGAGAAATGGGTGACGGAGAGCTATGAGACACTGTTTTCCGACCCCTCCTATAATTTTTTCCAGACTTTTTTAGTAACGCTGGCGGTGGCCCTGCTGGGGGCGTTCCTCTCCCTCGCCGTCAACATGATGGCCGCCTATGTGTTCGCCCGGCTGGAATTTCCGCTCAAAAAGCTGATCTGGGCCGTCTGCATCTCCTCCATGTACATCCCGGGGCTGACGATCCTGCTGACGTCGTTCCTCGTCGTGTTCAACCTGGGGATGCTGAACACCGTGACGGTGCTGGTGCTGCCGGGCGTGGCGGCCGGCTATTCCATCTTTTTCTTCCGGCAGTTCTTCATGAACCTTCCCGCCAGCCTGGAAGAGGCCGCCCTGATCGACGGCTGCTCCCGCTTCGGCATTTTCACGCGCATCTTTCTGCCGCTTTCCACCTCGCCGATGGTGATCATGGGCATCGGGACGTTCGTCGGCTACTGGAACAGCTTCATGTGGCCGTCCATGACGATCTCCGACCCCGCGCTGATGCAGATGATGCAGATCATCCGTTCCCTCCGCTCCGCGTATTCCACGAAGTTCGGCGTTGTGATGGCGGCCTCCACCCTCGCCGCCGTCCCGCCGATCGTCCTGTTCCTGATTTTCCAGAAGCATATCGTCAAGGGAATCGTTCTTTCCGGCCTGAAATAATGCGGACGGAGGTGCTTTTATGACGCTTATTTCCAATGAGCGGCTTTTGATCGGCTTTTCGGACGAGGACGGTTCGGTCCTGAAGCTGGCCGACAAAAAACGCGGCATCGTCTATGTGGACTGCGCGGAAGGGCAGCACTCGCCGCCGTTCGAAATCGACCTGGGCTCCGGCCTTGTGCGGAAGGGGGGAAAATTCCGGTTCCACACCGACGCGGCGGAGGACGGGACGGTCGTTTGCAGTCTGGAGTGGAAGCTGCCGGAGGCGCGCGTCCGGGTGGAGGCGCGGATCTCCCTGGCCAAGGACGCGGAGGAGGCCGTTTTCACCTCTCGGGTCGTCAACGAAGGGCAGGGGCGGGTCCTCGCCCTGAAATACCCGGTGATCGGGGGGCTGGGCCCGATCTCCGCGGGCGGCCAGGACGATTACCTGGTCCATCCGTACGCCACGGGTTTCTGCGTCCACGACCCGTTCCATAACTTCGCCGCCGAGGGCACCGGCTTTGCCTCCATGCCTTACCCGGAATCCTTTTCCGGGTGCAGCATGCAGTTCCTGGCCTATTACGGGAAGACGCGGGGCGGCCTGTACGCCGCCGCCTACGACCCGGACTGTCACATGAAATGGCTGAACTTCTGCCGCCGCGGCTCCGGGCTGGAATTATCCCTGATGTACGGCTTCGACGACGCGGCCCCGGGGAAGGGCACCGCCGCCGGCTATCCATTCGTGGTGAGGCTGCTGCCAGCGGGCGGCTGGCACCGGGCGGCCGACCTTTACAAACGCTGGGCCGTCCGGCAGAAATGGTGCGCGAAAGGAACGCTGGCCTCGCGCGCGGAGGGCGATAAGGCGAAATGGCTGCTCGAAGACGTGGGCCTCGCCACGTTTGGCATCGACGCCTCCCGCGACCGGTCCCGGTGGCTGAAGCGGTACCACGAGCTGACGCGCACGCGGATCTTCCATATCACGGGTCCCGACTGGCCGAAGGCGGGGCAGAATTACGGCGGCCGCATCTGCGGCGGCTACGACGATTGGTTCCCCGTGCGCTTCGACCCGGGCAATCTCCGCACGATCCGGGAAAACGGCGACTATTACGCCCCGTTCGAGTTTGACGCGATCGTCGACCCCCGCGGGGCCGACGGCGAAGAGCTGCGGGCCAACCGCATGCAGCTTCCCGAGAGAACCTACAGCCTGGACGGATACCGCTTCCATATCCTCTGCCCCGCCACCGGCTATGCGAAGAAGCTGCACGTCGAGCGGGACCGGGAGTTGATGGCGGAAACCGGCTGCGACGCGCTCTATTACGACATTTCGGCCAACAATCTGCTCCCCGTCTGTATGGACGCCGCCCACGAGCATCGCCCGGGGGCCGGCGGGGCGATCACCCGTGCCTTCAAGGAGAACTACGAGGCCACCCGGGCGGCGGTCACGGAGCGCGCGGGAAAATACGTGCCGATCGGCACTGAGATGATGAACGAGGTGTTCCTCGACGACCTCGATTTTTATCAGGCCCGGGCCTGGGCGGAGCCGGCGTCAGCTTTCGAGGGCGGGGCGTTCCGCGCCCTTCTGAAGAGCGGAGAGATGAGGGCGGTCCCCCTTTTCAGCTATGTCTACCACGAATACGGGGCGCAGCGGCTCGACGGCTGGGGCAAGCTCGTCGGCGAGATCGGCGACCTGTTTTACCATACCGTTGCGAAAACCTATCTGTGGGGCGGCATCTATGAGCTCAATTACGAGTACAGCCCGATGGAAGCCGTCGAAGGGGTGGAAAACGATCCGGCGGAGCATTACTGCCCGTTCAAAAAAGAAGGGTTCGCGCTCCGGGAGGACCGCGCCGCCTATCTCGCCCAGTTCGCCGGGCTGAGGACCGGCTGCGGGAACCAGTACCTGGCCTACGGCCGGATGCTGCCTCCCCTGGAACTGGATACGCCGGCTCACGAATTTACGTGGATGCACTACAACTGCAGCGCGGACTGGGCCGAATACCACGATTCGGGCGTCTATACCGCCGATTCCGTCGTCACGTCGTCCTGGATGTCCGTGGGGTCCGAAAATCCTTCCGTCGGCATTTTTTTCGCCAACACGACCGGGCGGGCGCAGACGTTCGGCGCGGCGCTGGATATCCGGCGGTACGGCGTCGAAAGCGCGCGGAGGGGCCGCCTGATCGGCGGCTTTTCCGGCGGACGGGGCATACGGCGGCGGGAAATCGGGACGTTTTCGCCGGGTATCCCGAGAACGGCGGAGATTACCCTGGACCCTTATACCGTCGTCATGCTGGAACTGGTCCCATAGGGTTTCCCTATACTTTATCATTAAAATATAGTAATATTACAGTAAGGAAAGGTTTATCCAAAAATGGAGGTATCTATGAACAGCAGCGGAAATTCTCTGAACTCGGCAATGGGCGCACTCTCTCAGCTTTCCGACGCCGAGACGCGGTCGATCTCACCGGAGAACCCGACGG
>DAINSB010000142.1:0-5527 GCA_036741535.1 Caproicibacter sp.
TCGCACTCCCTTCGTCCGGCCGAAGCCGGGAGGTCTGAAGTCCGCCGCCGGAGCCAAGCTCCCGATTTAATATTGTAGGGTTATTTATGCACTGGTCCGCGCACCAGGCAGGAAGCCGATTTTATTCTTCATGGTCCCCGCCTTCGCTTTCGTCGCTTTCGTCTTCGCCGCCGTCTTCCTCCTCGTCCTCGTCTTCCTCGTCGTACATCTCTTCAAAACGGGCCTCGAACTGCTGCGCAAGACGGTCCAGCAGGGCGTCGTCTTCGACTTCGGCGAGCTGCTGTTCGCCGTTTTCTTCGACGGACTCGAAAATATAATAGGTCTTTTCCGCCTCGACCGTTTCTTTGGGATCGCTGACGGTTGGCAGCAGGGCGTAAAAGCATCCGTCCTCGTTGTCGATCACATCCAGGACCTCAAATTCATGTTCATTGCCCTCGTCGTCCACCAACGTAAGGAGATCCGGGCCAAATTCGTCATGCATTGATTCATTGCTCCTCGCCGCTGAATTCCCCGGAACACCGGGCGTATTTCTGCCGGGCTGCCGGCGACCGGGCCGGCGTGTCTGCCACGGGAGTCAATCCCCTTCAGGCAAGTCTTATTTTATCGTGCGCAGCCGGCAAAGTCAACAGGAAAATACTATGTGATTAAAATAACTGAAAAACTTCTGGATTTTGATGATAATCTATTGACTTATCACATGCTATGCGCTATAATAGAGCCGTAAAGAAAAGGGACGATTTGAGAAGGATGTGGGCCTGGTTCGGGAGCGCGGACCGCGGGAGCGGTCGGTGGGCCAAAAAAGAACAGGCGACGGACACATCGCAAGGATCCAAACTTTTCTAAAGTCGAAGGGAGTGAGTCCAATGGGCACGGATACGCCGGCGCAGCTTGGTCTGTTGGGCTGCGGTTGAAAACTCCCCGGTTTCAAAAAGGGAGTCGAAATTGTTTTTCCCAAACGAAATGCAATTATTACCCCTGCGCCAGGGCTGGCGTGACCTGTCACGGAAGCTAAATCCGGCTTTGATTAGAAGCAGTCTCCTTTTAGGGACACGGAATCGGGCGAATCGGTGGCAGAAGACATGCGCAGATAGTTCCGGCGGCGAATGAGGTCGGTGATACCGATGTTTTGATTTGGGGAGTTTGTTCCGTACGGCAGGACCCGATTTCTGGTAAATCGGGGGGCCGTCGGAATGGGAAGAAAAATCAAATACGGTTTGACAGGGGCTCCGGCAGTTTTGCCGGGGCTTCGTTTTTTTGCGCTTCTGTGCTATAATGGCGGAAGAAAAGATGGGAGGCGGCGCGGATGACCGCAGCGGAGCGGCGGGAGGCCATACGGAAGGTCCTCGGCGGAAGCGATTCCCCCGTCAGCGCGGGCGCGCTGGCGAAGCGGATGAGGGTCAGCCGGCAGGTGATCGTCGGCGACGTGGCCCTGCTGCGCGCTTCGTCCGTGCCCATCCAGGCGACGCCGCGCGGCTATGTGCTGGAAGCCGCCGGGAACCGCCGCGGGCTCCTGCGGACCGTGGCGTGCCGGCACGGCGCCGACGGCATACGGCGTGAGCTGTACGCCGTGGTCGACGGCGGCTGCGGCGTGCTCGACGTGATCGTCGAGCACGCGGTCTACGGCCAGATCTCCGGCCAGCTGCAGGTCTTTTCCCGCTTTGACGCCGACGATTTTCTGAGAAAACTGTCGAAAAGCGGTTCGCTGCCCCTGTGCGATCTCACGGAAGGCATCCACCTTCACACCCTTTCCTGCCCGTCGGAAGAAGCGTATCGCCGCGTCCTGCAAAAGCTGAAAGAGGAAAACGTCCTGTTTGAAAAAAATTCGTGAACTCTTGACAGCCCGCCCATTTCTGCTATAATGGTCTTGCAATATGTAAAGACACATGACAAGACACGTAGGCCGGCTCTTCCGGCCAGCGGAAAGGGAGAATGGTCAATGACACGCGAAAACAAGGTTCAGACGATGGTCATCACCGCGCTGCTGTGCGCGCTCGGCGTGGCGATTCCGATGTTCTGCCCGAAGATCGTCATCGGGCCGATGTCGTTCACGCTGGCGAGCCACGTTCCGATTTTTATCTCCATGTTCATTTCTCCGGCGGCGGCCGTGGCGGTCACGCTGGTCACGACGGTCGGCTTTTTCGTCGCCGGGTTTCCGCTGGTGGTCGTGCTGCGGGCGCTGAGCCACATCGTCTTCGTGCTGATCGGCGCGTTCTGGCTCAAAAAGAGGGCGCTGGCCCTGCGGAGCGGAAGGGGTGCCGCGGCGCTGGGCGCGGTGCTCTCCGTGGTCCATGCGAGCTGCGAGGTACTCGTCGTCACGTATTTCTTCTTCGGCAATCTGCTCTCCAAGGGGTTCTATTCCAACGGCTACGTCCTCTCCGTGCTGATGCTCGTGGGGGTGGGCGGCTTCGTGCACAGCATGATCGACTACAGCATTTCCCTCGCGGTGTGGAAGCCGGTGGCCCGCACGCTGAGGATCCCCGTCAGTGTGCGGGTCGTTCTGCAGGCGGACGCCAAGAAGTCGAAGACGGCGTAAGTGCTTCGGTCGCCGCCCTAGGCGTTCCGGCCCGGCAGGAACAGATCCCGGTAAGCCGGGAAGCCGGCGAGCGGCTCGGCCCGGACGACGGCCCGCGCGACGGCGTGCTGCACCGTCCGCGCCGCGAGGGCGGCGGCGGAGTTGAAACTCGCGGGCACTTTTCCCGTCGCCATCGCAAAGACCGTGTCGCCGTCGAACGAGGTGTGCGCGGGGGAGACGGCCCGGGCGATTCCGTCCTGCGCGGCGCAGGCGAGCCGGTTCGCCTCCCCCTTCGTAAGGGAGGCGTTCGTCGCGACCACGCCGATGACGGTGTTCCCGCTGAAAATATCGGTGCGGTCGAGGTAGTTTTGGATGAGAAGCGATTCGCTGCCGGCCGGGGACCTGCGGTCGTCGTTCAGCGCGCCGGCGAGGATGCGGCCCGTCGCCGGGTCGAGCACATCGCCCATGCAGTTGACGGCCATCACGGCGCCGACCAGCAGGTCCCCTTCTTTCAGGCAGTACGAGCCGAGGCCGCTCTTCATGGCGTACCGGGGGCCGCGGATCTTGCCGACCGTCGCCCCGGTCCCGGCGCCGACGCTGCCCTGCGCGAACATGGCCGTACCCGCGTTCCGGCAGGCTTCGTACCCCATCGCCGCGTCCGGCCGGACCCGCCAGTCCCCGCACTTGAGGTCGAACAGGACGGCCCCGCAGACGATGGGCACTTTCGTTACGCGCACGTCGCGCCCGACGCCGCGCTCCTCGAGGTAGCGCATCACGCCGGCGGCCGCGTCCAGCCCGAAGGCGCTTCCGCCCGCGAGCAGTACCGCGTGGACGGCGGTGCGCAGGCTGGCGGGGTTCAGTGCGTCCGTCTCCCTCGTGCTGGGCGATCCGCCCCGCACGTCCACCGGCTGCAGATCCTGCGCGTGACCGACCCGGATGCCGCCGATCTCGGTAAAGTCAACTTCTTCCATGCTGTTCTTCTCCCCGGCCGCGCAGGCGTTCCTCCGCGATGCGGACGATCGTCTCCACGTCGGCCAGCGCGCCCTTGCCGAGGTCGCCGCACGCGAGGAGGGATTCCTTCGGCTCGATGATCTCGAATCCGCAGCGGACGAGCTTTTTCAGGTTGTCCTGTACGATCGGGTTTTCGTACATGGCCGTATTCATCGCCGGGGCGATCAGCCTCGGAATGTCCCGCAGGGCGAGCACGACCGTGGAAAGCATGTCGTCCGCGATGCCGTTCGCCATCTTTCCGATGACGTCGGCGGAGGCGGGCGCCACAAGCAGCAGGTCCGCCCGCTTCGCAAGCGAGATGTGCTCGACCTCCCGCGGGAAATCCGTCTGGAACACGTCGGTGTACACCCGGTTTTTGGAAAGGGTCTGCAGCGTCAGGGGCGTGATGAATTCCGCCCCGCCTTTCGTGAGGATCACGTCGACGCGGTGGCCGTCCTTCGTCAGGATGTTGGCGAGGTCGGCGGCCTTGTAGGCGGCGATGCTGCCCGTCACGCCCAGCAGGATGTTTTTCACGGCCGGTCCTCCTTTTCCACGCGGAGCAGGACGCTCCGTACGATCTCCCGCGCGATCTCGGCCTTGGTCTCGAGCCGCACGCAGGTTTTGTCGGGCGAGATCAGGTAGCCGACGTGCCGTTCGCCGGAGATTTCGGCTAGGTCGTTGGCGAGCACGAAATCGCAGGAGTTCTTTGTAAGCACGGAAAAGGCCGCTTCCAGCAGCCGCGCCTTTTCCACGCGGTTCAGCAGCTTGAAGCCAACCAGCACGGTCGAGGGCTGCAGGGACTTGAAAAGCCCGATGAGCTTCGGCGTCTGCTTCAGGTTCAGGATGAGATCCGGGTAGTCGGAGCGCACCTTCGCGCTCCGTTCCAGCAGGCGGTCGTTTTCGCGGATGCAGTCCGCAAGGAACGCCGCGAGGGCCCGCTTGTCCGCAAATGCCCGGTCCGGCAGGGCGGACAGCCGTCCCGCGAGGAAGGCGGCGAGGCTTTCCGCCGTGGTCAGGCTGGCGGCGGTATAGTCGCTCACCGCCATGGAATGAACGGCGGCGGTGATCTTCTCGGTCCGCAGCAGCCGCGACAGCGCGTCGCCGGCCTCCTGCGCGCCCCCGACCGCAATCGCCTCCAGGCAGCCCAGCTTCGGGACCGTCGCGCCCCGCCCGCAGACGTAGTAGATCTTTTCCACCCGGCCGCCGGCCTGCCGAACGAACTCTTCGGCGGTCAGGGCGCCGAGTCGGCCCGTGCCGGTGTTGGTGATTTCGCGGACCGGGTCGATCTTTTCGGTCGTCCCGCCCGCCGTGATGATGATTTTCATATGGTTTTCAACATTCCCCGCGTCAAGTTTTTCTTATTGTAGCACGCGCCACCGGGAAAGTAAAACGCGAAAAACAAAAATGCGGCCGGCCGGAAAAACCGGGGGCCGCATTTCGTATTGTCCTGAGGCTGGCGCTGTGGAGAAACCGCGTTTTCCGGGCCCCGTTTTCGCTTACTGCAGCTCCTTCGGAACAAACCAGAGGCCCTTGTTGTTTTTCTTCATATAAGCCTTGAATTCGTCCGAATGATAGGCGGCGACGAGGTCCTTGGTCCATTGCGCGTCCTTGTTTTCCGCCTTCACGACGACCTGCAGGATCAGATGGTCCAGAATATCCTCCTGCAGCAGCGCGGTGGAAGGGTCGATCTTCGCGTTGTACACGATGCTCCCGGTGATGACCGCGTAATCGAAGTCGCCCAGCGAGCGCGGGATGTTCAGGGAGTCCATCTCGACGAAGGAGAGGTGTATTTGTTCTCGGTGATGTCCTTCTGCTTCACGGTGGAGAGGTCGGCCGTCTTCTTCAGCGTGATCCATCCGGCTTTCTGCAGCAGCACGTAGGCTCTGGCGGTGTTCGCCGCGTCGTTCGGAACGGCGATGACCGCTCCTTTTTTGATTTCGTTCAGCGATTTGTGCTTCGTGGAGAAGATGCCAGCCGGCACGGTCGGGATCGGGCTGACCGGAAATCAAAAAAGGAGCGGTCATC
>DAINSB010000143.1:0-5515 GCA_036741535.1 Caproicibacter sp.
ACTCGAACCTGTGACCCCCTGCTTGTAAGGCAGGTGCTCTAACCAGCTGAGCTATGCTCCCCCCTCTTGTCCGAGAAATCCACATCAGCGACGTTTATTATCATACAATAATCTTTCTGGATTGTCAACAGCAAACGCCCTGTTTTTTCAGTTTCACGACGGTTTTCAGCCTATGCGGCCGGAACGGCGGGCGACGGTTTCTTCCGTCTTTTCCGCCGCGAACACCACCTTTTCGGCGTTGCCCGAAGGGCCGGCAAACTCCATATCCTGAAAGACCCCCCGCACCGTCATGCCCGCTTTCCCGAGCAGCGACCGCAGTTTTCGGATGGAATAGGCTCTCTCGTAGAAATGCTCGCTGCTTCTGTGGTAATCCGCGCCGGCGCGCCCGAAAAAATCAAGCGTGATGCCGACCCGGTTGTCGCGCGGCAGGTATTCGTTCTGCCACACGCAGTACACGTCGCGCGTCTCGTAAACAAACACGTTGTCCGCGAGGACGACGCGGTGCTTGTAGACCGTGTTCGCGTCGAACAGAAAATATCCGCCCGGGTTCAGAGCCCGCGCCACCCGCCGGAACGTCTCGAGGACATCCTTTTCCCTCGTCAGGTGGTTGATGCCGTCCAGCGAACACACGGCCGTGTCCACGGTGCCGGGGAGCTCCATCTCCTGCATCCGCTGGCAGATGAACAGCAGATTGTATCCCGCGCGGGCGGCCTTGCTCTGCGCAAAGCACAGCATTTCCGGCGAAGCGTCCAGCCCGAAGACCTCGACCCCCCGCTCGGCCAGCGCCAGCGTGAAGCTCCCGGTGCCGCAGGCGACATCGAGCGTCAGGCCCGGGCTGTGCCCGAAACGGTCCAGCATTCTCAGAAGATAATCCGCCCGCTCGGCGTAGCCGACATTCCGCGTCAGGGCGTCGTAGTAGCGCGCAAACGCGGCATAACTCACTTTCCCGGGCCTTCCCGCATGCGCTGAAAAACAAGCTCGTACCCGTCGCAGCCGTAGTGAAGACAGCGGTTGACGCGGCTGATGGTCGCGGTGGAGGCGCCGGTTTCCGCCACAATATCGCTGTAAACGATCTTGTTGCTCAGCATGTGCGCGACCGTCAGCCGCTGCGACATGGCCTTGATCTCCGGGACCGTGCACAGGTCCTCAAAAAAAGCGTAGCACTCTTCCTGCGTCTTCAAAGAAAGAACGGCCTGAAACAAAAAATCCACGTTCGGATCCTTCAATTTGGAATTCACGCGAATCACGCTCCCCAGCTTTCCATCTATTATTATTTTAACACGGAAAAGTGCAAAAGTAAAGGCGGGCGGGGTGCCCCCGCGGCCAAGCCGCGCCGAAAAGCCCGGTAAAAACCGTCGGCCGTGTTTGGCGCGAGAGTAAAAGGGGGCAATTTTAAAAGTATATGGGCCCCGCACAGCCTGAGTTGCAAAGCCAACGGTGCCCTGAGCGCCAACTTTAAACCCTGCATCGGCGCCCGCAACGGTCTGAGCGCAAACTATGTCGTTGGCTACCCGCACGCCGCAAGGATGCGCTTCTTCAGCTCTTCGACGCCCTCGCCGGTCTGCGCGGAAAACGCGAGGAAATCCACGCCATAGGGCGCACAGAACGCCTCCAGCGCCCGCAGGGCCGCTTCGCGCTGCGCGTTCTTCAGCTTGTCGCTCTTCGAAGCGGCGAGCAGGAAGGGCAGGTCACGCTCCCGCAGAAAGCGCACCATGTCGGCATCGTCCGGCGTGGGCGGCCTGCGCAGATCGACGATCTGGATGACGAGGGCGATCTTCCGCTTTGACGCGAAATACCCTTCCACGAGCTCCGCCCACCGGAGCTTCTCCTGTTGCGAAACCTTCGCGTAGCCGTAGCCCGGCAGGTCAGCAAACCGGCAGAAGCCGAGATTGTAGAAATTGACGGTCGCCGTCTTCCCCGGCGCGGAACTGGTGCGCGCCAGGGATTTCCGGTTCAGCAGCTTGTTGATCATGGAGGATTTTCCGACGTTCGACCGGCCGGAAAAAACGATCTCCGGCAGACGGAGCCCGTCTGGCAGGCGACCCTCGCCCGACAGGTCGGAGGAAGTCCCGGCCGAACGTTCAAAGAAAGCGGTTTCAAAGCTCATGGCGCCCTCACTGCTGGATGGCCGGCGTCCCCGGCGAGCGGTCTGGCGGCGACGGAGGGGCCGGCAGGGACGTCTGGGGCGGACGGGCGACGGGTTCCTGGCGCTTCTGGGAAACGGCGGGCGAAGGCATCTGCGTCAGGGCGATCTGCAGGACCTGGTCGATCTTTTCGACGGTCTCGAACCGGACGTTTTCCTTGACCACGGGGTCGATCTCCGCGAGGTCGGACTTGTTGTCCTCCGGGATGATGACGGTCCGGATGCCGCTGCGGTAGGCCGCCATGGTCTTCTCTTTCAGGCCCCCGATGGGCAGCACGCGCCCGAGCAGGGTGATCTCGCCCGTCATGGCGACGTCGTGCCGCGCCGGGATGTTGCACAGGGCCGACGTGATGGCCGTCGCCATGGCCGTGCCAGCGGACGGGCCGTCCTTCGGCACGGCGCCCTCCGGCGCATGGATATGGATGTCGTACTTCGAGTAGAAATCGTGGCTGATGCCGTACTCCGACGCGCGGGTGCGGATGCAGCTGATGGCGGTCTTCGCCGATTCCTTCATCACGTCGCCGAGCGATCCGGTCAGCTCCAGCTTGCCGGTGCCGTCCATCACGGCGACCTCGATCGGCAGGATGACGCCCCCGATGCTGGTCCACGCAAGGCCGTTCACGAGGCCGACCGCGTCCTTTTTGTTCAGGAAGTCGTCCTTGAACTTTTCAGGGCCGAGCAACTCCGTCAGCCTGGCGGGCGTGATCACGATCCGCGCTTTTTTATTGTCCACGAACGTCTTGGCACACCGGCGGCACAGCGTCGCGATCTGGCGCTCCAGGCTGCGAACGCCCGCTTCGCGCGTGTAGGCGTCGATCAGCTTATGGATCGCCGCGGGGGTCAGGTGCAGCATTGCCTTCGTCATGCCATGCTTTTTGAGCTGCTTGGGGATCAGGTGCTCCGCCGCGATGTGGTATTTCTCCTCATGCGTGTAGCTGCCGAGCGTGATGACGTCCATGCGGTCGTACAGAGGCTCCGGGATCGCGCTCGCGTCGTTGGCCGTCGTGAGGAACAGCACGTGGGAGAGGTCGAACGGAAGGTCGATATAATGGTCGTAGAACTCCTTGTTCTGCTCCGGGTCCAGCACCTCGAGAAGCGCGGAGGAGGGATCGCCGCGGAAGCTGTTGCCGAGCTTGTCGATCTCGTCGAGCAGGATCAGCGGGTTGTTCGTGCCGGCCTGCTTGACGGCGTTGATGATGCGCCCCGGCATGGAGCCGATGTAGGTGCGGCGGTGGCCGACGATGTCCGCCTCGTCCTGGATGCCGCCGAGCGAGACCCGCACGTACTTGCGGCCGATGGCCTCGGCGATGGAATGGGCGATGGAGGTCTTGCCGACGCCCGGAGGGCCGACCAGGCAGATGATCTGCCCGCTCACGTCGGGCGCGAGTTTTTTCACGGCGAGGATCTCGAGGATGCGCTCCTTCACCTTTTGAAGGCCGTAGTGGTCGCGGTCGAGGATGCGGCGGGCCTTTCTCAGGTCGATATGGTCGCGCGTCGAGGTGTTCCACGGCAGCTCGAGGCAGGCCTCGATATAGCCGGAGATCACGCTGCCCTCGTGGGAGCCCTCCGGCATTTTGGCCAGGCGCTCGCACTCCTTGATCAGCTTGTCGTGCTGGAGTTGAGGCAGCTTCGCCTTTTCGACGCGCTCCTTGAGCTCGTCGGCCTCCTGTTGGGGGTTGTCGCTCTCGCCAAGCTCATCCGAGATCGCGCGCATCTGCTCGCGCAGAAAATACTCCCGCTGGTTCTGGTCGATCTGCTCCTTCGCCTTTTCGCTGATCTGCGACTCGATGGAGAGGACCTCGATCTCGCGCTTGAGGATGGCGGCGAGTTTTTCCAGCCGCCTGACCGGGCGAAGCTCCTCGAGGATCTCCTGTTTTTCCTCAAAATCGAACATGATGTTCGACGCGATGTAGTCGGCGAGCTCGCCGCAGTTCTTTTTCTGGATGACGCCGATGACGATGTCCGGCGGGATGTGGCTGTAGTTCTGGATATACTGCTCGAACAGGCCCTGCGTGTAGCGCACCAGGGCCTCCGTTCTGCGGGTGGGGCGGCACGACCCCGACTCCAGCCGGAGAAGGCCGACCATGAAAAACGGGGCCTCGCTCTGAAAAGAGGTGATCCTGGCGCGGTAGACGCCCTCGGCAAACAGGCGGACCCCGTCGTCGCTGCGCTTGACAACCTGCTTGATCTTCGCCACGACGCCGACTTGGTAGACCCTGCTGCCGGTCGGGTCGTTGTCCGCCAAGTCGCGCTGGGCCACGAGGAAGATCATCTGGTCCTCCTCCATCGCCTTCTGCAGCGCCTCGATGGACTTTTTCCTGCCGACATCAAACTGCAGCAGCATGCCCGGGAACACGACCAGCCCGCGCAGCGCAAGCGCGGGCAGCACCGTCTCCGGCTGCTGTTTTAATTCGATTTCTATGCTCATGGCTTCTCCTTGTTGAAAAAAGGCTGCCGCATGGTACGGAATCCAAACCCACCGCACTGCAACAGCCTGACACCTTGTCGTTAGGAAGCGGTCTCTTTCCGCCCGCGCTTTCCGGGCCCCGTGATCTTCAGCTTCACCGGCTTTCGCTCCGGATTGTACTCGATCAGCGGCTTGGCGCCGCTGATCACGGTCTCGGGGGTGACGGTCACTTTTTCCACCGTATAATCGGAGGGCACGTCGTACATCAGCTTCGTCAGGAACTCCTCGATCACGGAACGCAGCCCGCGCGCGCCGGTCTGCCGCTGGATGGTCTTTTTCGCGATGGCCCTCAGGGCTTCCGGCTGAAACTCCAGCTCCACCTTGTCGAGCTGGAACAGGCGCTTGTACTGGCTGATGAGGCTGTTCTTCGGCTCCGTGAGGATGCGCACCAGCGCGCCTTCGTCGAGGCCGTTCAGCGCGGCGATCACCGGCAGCCTTCCGACGAGCTCCGGGATCATGCCGAACTTCACGAGGTCGTGCGGCACGACGTCCTTCATCCAGGCGGTGGTGTCCAGCTCCGCCTTGGTGCGGATCTTCGCGCCGAAACCGATGGAGGAAGACGCCGTGCGCTTTTCGACGATCTTGTTCAGGCCGTCGAACGCGCCGCCGCAGATGAAAAGGATGTTCGTGGTGTCGATCTGCAGAAATTCCTGCTGCGGGTGCTTTCTGCCGCCCTGCGGGGGGACGTTCGAGACCGTGCCCTCGAGGATCTTCAGCAGCGCCTGCTGCACGCCCTCGCCGCTCACGTCGCGGGTGATGGAGGGGTTTTCGGACTTGCGGGCGATCTTGTCGATCTCGTCGATATAGATGATGCCGCGCTCCGCCTTCTCGATGTCGAAATCCGCCGCCTGGATCAGGCGCAGCAGGATGTTCTCCACGTCTTCGCCGACGTAGCCCGCTTCCGT
>DAINSB010000144.1:0-2838 GCA_036741535.1 Caproicibacter sp.
ACTGCTGAAAACCATAGTTGCGGCCCGCCGTAGGCGCGTACGGCGCTGCGCGCCCCGCGGGAGCGTCCCCAGACTGTCCGGAAAGATAACCTGCGATTTTTTACCGGACTGTGTGTCCGGCCTTGGCTGCGGCGACACGCCGCCGGGGGGGCTTTACAGATTGGCGATTCTGTATTATACTGAACAATTGGAACACGGTGGCAGGTGTCTGCTTATACTGAAACCGTGGATTCAAATGCAACGAGCGGAAGGAGTATCCGCGCTGTCGGGCATCGAGAGAAAAAGCGTCGCCGGCTGGAAGCGCTTTTGCCCGAAGCGCGAGAGAAATGCGTCCGTGAGCGGGCGGGGGGAACCCTTCTTTGGCAGTATCCCCGCACGGCCGGCCCCGTTACAGGCCGCAATGAGTGATAAAAACGGAGTGGAACCGCGGATTTTCCGCCTCCGTCCCCTGTGCGGGACGGGGGCTTTTTTGATAAGGGAAAAACAGGTCCCGGCTGTTTTTCCATAAGGCTTCAGATTCTGTGGAGGATGATGCAAGCTATGTTTTCAAGACTGAAAGCAGAACTCGATTCCGTGATGGACCGCGACCCGGCGGCCCGCTCCCGCGCGGAGGTGTTTTTCCTCTATTCCGGGTTCCGGGCGGTCCGGTCGTATCGGGTCGCGCACTGGTTTTATCTGCACCATCACAAATTCATCGCGCGATGGCTGTCTCAGCGCGCCCGGCATAAAACGGGGGTGGAAATCCACCCCGGCGCGAAGATCGGCCGCGGGCTGTTCATCGACCACGGCATGGGCGTCGTGATCGGCGAGACGACCGAGATCGGCGACAACTGCACGCTGTACCAGGGTGTTACGCTGGGCGGCACGGGCAAGGACCACGGCAAGCGCCACCCCACGCTGGGCAACAACGTGCTGGTCGGCGCGGGCGCCAAGATTTTGGGGCCGTTCCGGGTGGGCGACAACGCCCGCGTCGCGGCGGGCGCCGTCGTGCTCGACGAGGTCCCGCCCAACGCGACGGCGGTCGGCGTCCCGGCGCGCATCGTGCGCCTCAAGGGCATCCGCCCGGCAAACCTCGACCAGATCCACATCGGCGACCCGGTGGCG
This sequence comes from Caproicibacter sp., assembly GCA_036741535.1. Classification (GTDB taxonomy): domain Bacteria; phylum Bacillota; class Clostridia; order Oscillospirales; family Acutalibacteraceae; genus Thermocaproicibacter. Next base: position 1,105 of record DAINSB010000144.1, read on the forward strand.
CAGCAGCTCTGCTACCTTGGCTGCGAGATCGGCCGCCTTCAGAAGCAGCTGGAAGCCCTGACCGGCCAGCAGCCGGCGAACGGCGGCCGTCCCGCGAACGGCACCCGGCTGACGCCCCTGCAGCAGGCCGTCCCGGGCAGCTGGCCGGAGCCCGGCGAGAGGGAAGTCTCCGGAAAATGAAAGGGAAGGAAGTTCCCTGCCGGCAAGCCGATTCCGGTCGGGAGTTGTCTTTCACTCCCCCGCCGGACAAAGCCTGAAATTTCTACCGCGCCGCCCGGCGGGGTTCGGGTGCGGCGACACGCCGCCCAAAAGAGGAGGAAGCGTAAATGAAAATCTACAACACCCTGACAAGGCAGAAGGAAAAATTCGTCCCCATCGTTCCGGGCGAGGCGAAAATCTACGCCTGCGGCCCGACCGTCTACAATTTCATCCACATCGGCAACGCGCGCCCCATCTGCGTCTTCGACGTGCTGCGCCGGTACCTCGAGTACCGCGGCATGAAGGTCACGTTCGTGCAGAATTTCACCGACATCGACGACAAGATCATCCGCAAGGCGAACGAGGAGGGCACGGATTACCTCACCGTTTCCCGCCGGTATATCGACGAGTACAAGACGGACGCCCAGGGCCTGAACGTCCGCCCGGCGACGGTGCATCCCCTCGCGACGGAGAATATCGGCGAGATCGTCGGCATCATCTCCACGCTGGTGGAAAAGGGATACGCCTATCCCGCGAAAAACGGCGATGTCTATTTCCGCACGCTGAAAGACAGGGAGTACGGCAAGCTGTCGCACCAGCCGCTCGACGACCTCAAGTCCGGCGCGCGCATCGCCGTGGGCGAAGAGAAGGAGGACCCGCTCGATTTCGCCCTCTGGAAGGGCGCGAAGCCCGGCGAGCCGAGTTGGACATCGCCCTGGGGCGAAGGCCGCCCCGGCTGGCACATCGAATGCTCCGCCATGGCGCGGCGCTACCTGGGCAAAACCATCGACATCCACTGCGGCGGACAGGACCTCATCTTCCCCCACCACGAAAATGAGATCGCCCAGAGCGAGTGCTGCAACGGCGTGCCGTTCGCTCATTACTGGATGCACAACGGCTACATCAACGTGGACAACAAAAAAATGTCGAAGTCGCTCGGCAATTTCTTCACGGTGCGCGATGTGGCGAAACAGTACGGCTACGAGCCGATCCGTTTTCTGATGATCTCTTCCCATTACCGTTCGCCCATCAATTACAGCGTGGAGGTCATCGCCCAGTGTCGCGCTTCGCTGGAGCGCCTGTATAACTGCCGCGGGAACCTCGAGTTTCGCCTGTCCCACTCCGAGCCGGGGGAAAAAGAGGGAGAAAAACAGATCCGCCGCCGGTTCGACGGCTACCGCGACCGGTTCATCGAGGCGATGGAGGACGACCTCAACACCGCGGACGCCGTTTCGGCCCTGTTCGACCTCGCGAAGGACATCAACACGACCCTGACCGCCGAAGCGCGGCCGTCGAAGGACCTGTGCTCTTTCGCGCTGGATCTTTTCAACGAGCTTGCGGGCGTGCTGGGTCTTTTGTACGCGAAGAAGACGAAAACCGCGGACAGCGGGATCGAGGACCTGATCGCCCGACGCACCGAGGCCCGCAAAGCGAAAAACTGGGCCGAAGCCGACCGCATCCGCGACGAGCTGAAAGCCCGCCATGTGGTGCTGGAAGACACGCCGCAGGGCGTCAAGTGGAAAATTGAGGAATAGC
>DAINSB010000144.1:2938-5310 GCA_036741535.1 Caproicibacter sp.
GCGAAAAAATAGGTCCGTTCGGGCGGAGTGTTTTGTGAAGTTTCCATGACGCTTTTTACGCGCAGCTTTTTCTTCTGATGGATCAGCCCTTTAAGTGGTCCCGACTTTGACCGATAAAACTTCGTTTCTTTTCGCTCAGTCTTTTCTTTCCGCAAAGAAAAGGCTGACAGAAAGATCCCCCGGGGCATAGACTGCTCTGGGGGTGTTTCCATGCGGGAAAAAAGGCGGCACCCGTTTCTGTTTTTTCTGTTCCTGGGGCCGGGCATGCTCGCCGCCATGGCGGGCAACGACGCGGGCGGCGTGCTTTCGTACACGGTCACGGGCGCCGGATTCGGGTGGGGCGTGTTCGTGCCGATGACGCTCTGCCTCGCTCTCGTCACCTATACGGTGCAGGAGATGGCCATGCGCCTCGGCGCCGTTTCCGGCCGCGGATATACCCGCCTGCTGCGTGAAAAATACGGCACCGGATGGATGGGGCTGCAGGTCGCGGCGCTGTTTCTCGAGAATCTGCTGACGCTGCTGACGGAATTCGTCGGCATGTCGGCGGGGCTCCAGCTTCTCGGCCTTCCGCTGCCGGCCTCAGTCCTGCTCAGCGTCGGGCTGGTGCTTTCCGTCGCTTCGCTCAGCGGAGAGCGGGCGAAAGAGCGTTTCGGCCTCGCCGTGGGGCTGTTCAATCTTCTGTTCCTCGTGTTCGCCCTGCGGGTGCAGCCGGCCGTCACCGTGCGGCAGAGCGTCGCGCTGTCGCGGGGGCGGCCGTTTCTCTGGTATGCGGCGGCGCTCATCGGCAACGCCATCGCCCCGTGGATGATCTTCTACCAGAACGGCGCGTATGCCGACCGCGGCCTGAAGGCGCAGCACATCCGGGCGGGCCGGGCGGATACGCTCACGGGCTGCGTCTGCCAGGTGCTCATCGCCTCGGCGTTCATCGTCATCGGCTCCTCGCTCTACGGCGCGGTCCCGGACCTGGAAAGCGCCGGCGCGCCGGCGCTGGTCGCCGCGCTGAACGAGAGGATGGGCCGGACCGCCGGCGCGCTGTTCGCCCTGGGGCTGTTCGATTCCGGACTGCTGGCCGCCGTGACGGTTTCGTTTTCCTCCTCCCGGAGCGTGGCGGAGTCGTTCGGATGGGCCGGGACGCTGAACGACTCCGTCCGGAGCGCGCCGGGATTTTACGGGATCTACCTTTTCAGCGTGCTGCTGGCCGCGGGCGGATCGCTTGTGCCGTGCCTGCGGTCGAACGGCGTGGCGGTGCTGGTGCAGGTGGCGGGGGGCGTGCTGATGACGCCTGTACTTACTTTTCTGACCCTGCTGACCTCCCGCCGCGACGTGATGGGCCCCTACGCGAACTCCCCGGCGGGGAAAAGGCGCGCGTGGTTCTGCGTCGCCGTGCTGGGCGCTGTCACGGCCTTCACTGTTTTGGAAGCCGCGTTTGCAGGCTGAGCCTGCACGCACGGCCGGGCGTATGGCCCGGTGAAGGCCGCAGGCTTTTCTTTGCCCGGACGGTCGGGAGAAACTCCCGGTGCGGGTGTAAAATCGACAAGGAGATTCAAAATGCCGAAGAAAGAAAACAAGACGAACGCGATGCGCATCCTCGACCGGAAGGGCGTCGCTTACCGGCCGCGGGCCTATGAGGCCGGAGACGGGAAAATCGACGGGATCTCCGTCGCGCGGAAGCTGGGGGAGAACGTCGGGCAGGTGTTCAAGACGCTTGTGACGCGCGGCGCGGGCGGCGGATATTTCGTCTTCGTGGTGCCCGTCGCGAAGGAGCTGGACCTCAAGGCCGCCGCCAGAAGCGTGGGGGAAAAATCCGTCGGGATGATCCACGTCAGCGAGATCAGCAAAGTGACCGGCTACATCCGCGGCGGCTGCTCGCCGGTCGGGATGAAGAAGCAGTTCCCGACCGTGATCGATGAAAGCTGCCTTGAACAGTCCACGATCTTCGTGAGCGGCGGCCGGATCGGCACGCAGGTGGAGGTGGCGCCGAAGGACCTCGTCGCGCTGATCGGCGCGAAGACGGCCGGCATCGCGGAGGACGCCCCGGAGCCGCCGCAGGAGTGATACGGCAAACGGCGTCGCAGGATTTGAGCCTGCGACGCCGTTTCCTACTATCCGATTTACGAGGACCGCTCCGAAACCGATCCCTTTCGCTTAACGCGAACGGGCCGCCCCTTCTTTCCCGTTTGCTTGAATTTTACCGTGAACGGTTTCAAATTCAGAAACACGTTTTTTGATGTATTGCTCGATCTCCTTGTTGGCGGACCGGCCTTCGGATTCTGCGATATAACGAAACTTCTGAAAAAGCAGCCGGTCTACGCGCAACGTGTATCTCAGCAATTTATCTTCCATAGGCCCCCCTCTGTTTCACCATGATGATG
>DAINSB010000145.1:0-5253 GCA_036741535.1 Caproicibacter sp.
CAGGACCCATTCCATGAATGTCGTAGGCGATGTCATATGTTTCTTTTCCCCCGTTTCTTTCCGTTGAATCCGGATTCCGCCTCACAGGGATTACGCCAGCAGGGCGACGCGGGATTCCGACAGCACGGAATCGATCCTCCCGATCACTTCTTTCATTTGTTCCTCCGAACCGATCGTCATCCGGATGTAGCCGTCGATGCGCGGCCGGTCGAAATGCCGCACCAGCACTCCCTTTTTCTTCATGCGCAGATAGAATTCTTTGGCCGGAAGATACGGCGGCTTGAAGAACAGGAAATTCGCATGGGATTCCAAGACCTCGAATCCGCGGCACCGGAGCGCCTCCCGTGTTTTTTCGCGGGTCAGGACGATCTTTTCCACGCACCGACGCGTATAGGCGTCGTCCATGAGGGCGGCGCGGCCCATCGCCTCGGAGACGCTGTTGATGCTGTCGGGATTGAAGGCGGCTTTCATGGTCGCAAGGTCCTCGATATTTTCCGCCGCCGAAACGGCGAAACCGATCCGCGCGCCCGCAAGGTTCCTGGATTTCGACAGGGTCTGCACGACCATCAGGTTTTTATGGCGCCGGATGAGGGGGACGCAGCTTTCGTTCTGATAGTCGACGTAGGCTTCGTCGATCACGACGAGGCGTTCCGGGTTCGACGCGGCGATGCGGTCGATCTCGTCGAGGCCGAGTACGAGGCCGCTCGGCGCGTTGGGGTTCGCAAGCAGCACGTGTCTTTTGCTGCCGAAATAATCTTCCGCGCGGACGCTGAAGTCCGGCCCGACGGGGACCTCGGTGTAGGGGATGCCGAAAAATTCCGAGAACGTCCGATAGAAGGCGTAGGTCACGTCGGGAAAACAGAACCCGCATCCGCCGCTGCCGAAGGCCAGCATGCAGTAGGACAGGATGACGTCGGAGCCGCTGTCCGCAAAGACCTCGCGGGGGGCAACGCCGTAATGTTCGGCGGCCGCCTTCGTCAGCATCGTGCTTTTCGGATCGGAGTAAAAGTTCTGCTCCGCCAGCAGGCCTTTCGAGACGGAGGCGAGGACTTCCGGCGAAGGCGGATACGGCGATTCGTTGGCGTTCAGCTTGATGATGCTCTTGCTTCTGGAACGCTCCCCCAGATGATACCCGTCCTTGTTCCGAAACCGCGCGCTCAAAAATTTACCCATGATTTCATTTCCTTCCCGTAAAATTTCAGGCCCCGGCGTCAGGATATGCGGTCGGCGAGCTCCCGGTTGACGAGATTTTCCGGCGGTTCCCGCCGCGCGAGGCGCTGCACAAGCTGCCTCAGGGCGATTTCCCTCGCCCCGTAGAAGGATTCTTCCGAAAGAAAGGCCGTGTGGGGCGTGACCACGGTATTCGCGAAACCGGTCAGGGCGGTTTCATGCCCCTCCACGTCCTCGACCACGTCGACGGCGGCCCCGGCGATGGTGCCGTCCCTCAGCGCGTCGGCGAGGGCGGCTTCGTCCACGACGGCCCCGCGCGCCGTGTTGATCAGAAAAGCGGTCCTTTTCATCTTTTTCAGCTGCTCCGCGCCGATCATATGGAACGTTTCGTCCTTCAGAGGCATGTGCAGCGAGACGAAATCGGATTCCCGCAGCAGATCGTCCAGGGTGTCCGCCTTCTCCGCTCCGAAAGAGGAGATGTATTCCGCGGTCTTCGTCGGGGCGTAGACCAGGACCCGCAGGCCGAGGCCCTTCAGCATCGGGACCATGGCCTTCGGGATGCTGCCGAAAAAGACGAGGCCGGCGGTTTTTCCGCGGATGCGGTGCATCGGCGGGGCCGATTCGTACTCCCAGACGCCGGCGCGCACCCTCCTGTCGAAATAGCTGATATGGCGCGCCAGGTCGATCAGCAGGCCGACGCAGGAAAGCGCGACGTCTTCCGTGCAGAAGCCCGGCGCGTTTGTGACGCAGATGCCGTTTTCCGTGGCGGCGCGGATGTCGATGTTGTTGTAGCCGATGCTCTGCAGGGCGATGATTTTGCACCGCTTCAGCTTTTCCATGACCGGCCGGGTCACGGGCTCGTATTCCACCACGGCGCCGTCCGCCTCCGCGGCGGCCTCCGCGAAAGACTGCCCGCCGCCCCGGTTTTTCACTTCCGCGAGCTCCAGGCTGTCGATCCCCCACTTTTTCAGCAGGCTGTTTTCATAGTCGAGGGTATCCGCAACGTTGTAGTAGACCACACGGTATTTCATACTTTCCGGCCCTCCCTGCCGTCCGCCGGGGCGCGAAGCGTTTTTCCGCACCTTGCGGAAGTCCCGAAGCGGAGACGCCCGGTCCCGCCGGTCGGGCCGGCGATTCCGGTATGCTGCAAAGGGGCGCAATCAGGTTCCCGCCTGATTGCGCCCCTTTGCGTTTTCCGTTTTGCGTCCCGCTTTTTTGAACTGTGCTAATACTACTAGTATGGAATTATTTTATGAACTTTGCAAGTACTTTTGCAGCATTAATCAACATTAAATTCATTTTTGTAGAAACCCACAATTTTTCGCCGGGATCGGGAGGGGAAATTTGTGCACAGTGGAATGGACCGCAGAAATTCTGAATATTTTATGCAGAATCTACAACAATATTCTAAAATTCCAATTTAAAGACAGGGGACCGGGCTTCCGAAAACTAATTCTTTGAGCATGTATATGAATTAAATAAAAAATAAAAATTCAATTTTGTATTGACATTTGGCGCGCGACCCTTTATAATCACTCCCAATGACACCGGTCGTACCGGCGGAACATTTGTTGGCAAAGGCGTTGACTCACTTAGGTATGGGTCGGCGCCTTTTTGTTTTAAATTCAGACGAAGGAGTATGGTGATCATGAAAATCATGCAGAAGTTCCGAATGCTTACGGCGGCGGTCCTGGCGCTTTCCTGCGCTGTCCTGGTTTCGCTCTCGGGATGTTCTTCCTCCTCGGGCGCCGCCGCGTCGACCGCGGCCTCCGCAGGTTCCGCCGCCGCTTCCGCGGCCGGGACCAAAAAAGTGTTCCGCATCGCCCTCGAGTGCGCCTATGCGCCCTATAACTGGACGCAGACCGACGATTCCAACGGCGCCGTTCCGATCCACGGCACCGACACTTTCGCCAACGGATACGATATACAGATCGGGAAAAAGATCGCGGACAGCATGGGCGCCGAGCTCGAGGTGCATAAAACGGAATGGACGGCGATCCCGACCGCCATCACGTCGGGCGTCGTCGACGCGGGCATCTGCGGCATGACGGTCACGGCCGAGCGGAAGAAGACCCTTCTGTTCAGCGACCCCTATTATGACTCCTCGTTTGTCGTCGTCGTCAAAAGGGACGGCAAGTATGCGAACGCCGCCAGCATCGCGGACCTGAAGGGCGTGAACTGCACCTCCCAGCAGAGTACCGCGTGGTACCCGCTGCTGTCGCAGATCCCGGACGCCAAGATCCAGCCGGCCCTCGCGGACGTTCCGACCATGATGGTGGCGCTGAATTCCGGCAAATGCGAACTCCTTTCCTGCGACAAGCCGACCGGACTGAGCGCGGAACACGCGTACTCCGGCCTGAAGATGATCGAATTCGCCGACGGCAAGGGCTTTCGGACGGATGCGGAATCGACCCATGTCTGCGCGGCCCTCAAGCTGGGCGATACCGGGCTGAAAGATCAGATCGACAAAGCACTCAAGACCGTCAGCGAAGACGACCGCTCCAAGCTGATGGAGTGGTCCATCCAGCACCAGCCTTCGGTCTGACGGGGTGGAGCATCGCCCGGCAGGAGCCGGGGCAAGGGGGCCCGTACAGCCGGAAACCGGCCGGCCCCCGGAAAGGGGCCCGGTCGGAATGGAGCAGGAGATCGATTCCATCGCGGAAGCCGTCGGCGGCGAGATCGTCGGCGTCAGCGATTACATTTTTGGTCATCCGGAGCTCGGGGACAGGGAATTCGCGGGGTCCGCGTTTCTGGCCGGCCTTCTCGCAAAGAACGGCTTTCGGGTGGAGGTTCCGTACAAGGGGCTGAAGACGGCGTTCCGCGCGGAATACGGGGACCCGAGGGGCGTAAAGGTGGCGTTTCCGGCGGAATACGACGCGCTGCCGGGCTACGGCCCGCGGAAAAAGCCCGCCCACGCCTGCGGCCACAACTGGATCGCGGCCTCGGCGGTCGGCGCGGCGCTGATCCTCTCCAAACTCGGGGACCTTGCGGGCGGCTGCGCCGTCGTCCTCGGCACCCCGGCGGAAGAGACGGCGGGAAGAAAGGTGGATCTGCTGAAAGCCGGCGCGTTCGACGACATCGCCGCGGTCTTTCAGATGCACCTGGCCGGAGCCACCAGCCTGAACACCAGCGCGCTGGCCATCGACTCCTGGAAATTTGAATTTTTCGGCCGCGCGAGCCATGCCGCCGTCCGCCCGTTCGACGGGATCAACGCGCTGGACGCCGTGAACCTCACCTTTGCCGGCATCGGCGCGCTGCGCCAGCAGCTGCGGCAGGACGTCCGCATCCACGGCATCGTCTCCGACGGGGGAGAGGCCCCCAACGTCATCCCCGGCTATGCGGCCTGCAAATTCTATGTCAGGGCCGCGGACCGCGCTTATCTGGACGAGGTGTCGAAGAAAGTGAAGAACTGCGCGAAAGGCGCCGCCCTGATGACGGGCGCGCGGGTCGGGATCAGCCGGTTCGAGAACAGTTTCGACGACCTGCGGGTCAACTCCGTCCTGCGCCGGCTGATGCGCGGGAACCTCATGAAATGCGGCATCGACGATTTCAGTCCGGAGCCGGCTCTGACCGGCTCCACGGACATCGGCAACGTGAGCCGCCGCGTCCCGACCTTTTACGGAAACATCGGCGTCGGGGACGGCAGGACCGGGGCCCACGAAGAGGCGTTTCTGCGATTCGTCAATTCGGAGGAAGCCCACGGCAAGCTGCTGAAAGTGGCGAAAGCATTCGCGTATTCGGCCTGCGAACTCTTCCGGAATCCGGAGCTTCTGAAGGAGGCTGGGGCGGAACTGGAAGCGGCGGGTCCTTAGACCCGGGCCGTTTTCTTTGAGCCGTTTTTGCGGGGCGCCGGCGGAAGGGGCCTTGGCGCGGGGGAAGCGGCGGGCGCTTTCAGGACGATGCCCTTCTGCGCCCTGCAGGCGGCCTGCCACTGCTGCACGGAGAGGGCGGTCGGCGTCAGGTACCATTTCTGCCCGGGCAGCCGGTAGGAGACCATCATGCGCAGCGCGCCGCCCTGCGCCCAGACGGTGCTGCGGTACAGCCACGTCCTGGTCAGGACGACGGGGCTGTCGCTCGGATAGA
>DAINSB010000146.1:0-4850 GCA_036741535.1 Caproicibacter sp.
GCCCGAAAACAGGCGATAATGGATGAAATTCACCGCATGGGAAGCCCGCAAACATATTGAGGCCAAATATAAAACCGCCCTGCGAAAGCTGGGGCGGTTTTTGGTTGACATGATCTCAGACGAGGACACCCTGGACGACATCCTCGGGAAGTTCTCAAAAGCCTCCGCCTCAAAGCCGTTCACGACTTGGGCGCAGGCGCTCGCGCATACATTCGTCACGCACACCCTGGAGGAAAACGCCAAGACCTGGCGGCAGGCCGCGGCGATGTCCGGCCAGGGCGGCGTTATCCGGCAGGCCCTGAAGCAGGAAATGTCCGGCCCCGTCGGCCGGCGCGTAGACGAGCTGATCAAAGAGAACGCCAAGTACATCAAAAGCGTTCCGCAGGAGGTCAGCGCCGATCTTGTCCGGCATGTTCAGTCCCAGGCTTACCAGGGCAGCCGCAGCGCGCAGAGCACGCCGGAGTTCCGGAAGATGGTCGGGAACATGTCGACGAACCACGCGCGCCTCATCAGCCGCACCGAGAGCGCGAAGGCCATGTCCGCCCTAACTCAGGCAAGGGCCGAGGATACCGGCCACGACTGGTATATCTGGCATACCGCGAAAGATGTCCGCGTCCGGCCGTCGCACAAGGAGATGAACGGCGTTCTCTGCCGGTTCAGCGATCCGCCGGCGCCCGAGGAGCTGATCGGCGAGAAAAGCGCCGGGCACTACGGGCCAGGCAACATCTACAACTGCCGATGTTACGCCGCCCCTGTCATCCTCTGGCGCGAGGTCGTCTGGCCGCACAAAGTCTATGCAAACGGCTCCATCCGGATGATGAGCAAAAAACAGTTCACGGATGAATTCGGAGTGGCCGCATGATGAAAGAAGGGATATAAATGCCGCTTACGGAAGGATACAGCAGGAAAAGCGTTTCCGCGAATATAGGCCGGGAGGTAGCCGCCGGCAAGGATCCGAAGCAGGCCGCCGCCATCGCCTATAACGTCGCCAGAAAGGCCAAGCGGGAATCCGGAGAAGACGACGAGGACCAGGAAGAGAGCTATCTCGACGTTCTGCAGCGGGCGAAGGAAATGGAGAACGACGCGATCGCGATCGGGCTGAAGGCCATGACGCTGGCGCCGCCCGAAGACCTCGACCGGCTGGCGGAGATCACCGGCGACGAAAACGATCACGACCGGATCTATACGGAGATCCTTGCCCGCTATCAGACCGAGGAAGAAGGTGAGTAAAATTGCCGATTGCTTATTACGGATCGAGAATCAGCCCGCATATGACAAAGACCGACGAGGGCTATCTCATCTGTCACGACGTCCCGATCAACCGGATCGGCATATACGACTATCTGGGGCGTGAAATCGGGATGGACGGCGCAGACTCCATGAAATCCTTCAAGGTGCTGCGCCGGCCGGAAGAGGTATTCAGCCCGGCGACGCTGGCTTCTTTTGAGGGAAAGCCTGTGACGGACGACCACCCGCCGGAAAATGTCACTTCCGAAAACATCCACGCCTTTGCCCGCGGCCACACCCAGAACGTCCGCAGGGGAACGGGCAAGGACGAGGGATACACAATCGCAGACCTTTACATCACGGACCCGCAATTGGTCGACGACGTCATGAACGGCAAGCGGCAGATCAGTTGCGGGTATACTTATGACCTTTTCCCGCATAAAAACGGGACTTTTGAACAACAGAGTCTCCGCGGGAACCACGTCGCCGTCGTCGATGAAGGCAGGGCCGGCCGCCGCGTTTCTATAAAAGATTCCAAACCAAAAATTACCGAAAGGGGCAGAAAAATGGCATCAGAAAACAAAAGCGGCCTGTGGGGCCGCATGATGAAGGTCTTTGCCACAGATGAAAGCACCACGCCGGAAGACCTGGAAGAGCTGAACAAGCTCAAGAAACCCGAAGATTCGGAGGACGAGGCGCCGGAGGCTGCCAAGAAGCTCGTCGCCAATCCGCTCGCTCCCAAGAAAAAGGATGCGGACGATGACGAGGCGCCTGCGACGGATGAACTCCTGGAAAAGGTTATCGGCCTGCTCGGCGAGCTGAAGGCAATGCTCGCTCCGAAAGAGTCAGACGATGAACTGGAGGACCTGATCCATCCGGAGCACGAAGCGTCCGAAACGCCGGAAGAGGAAGCGGAAGAGCGCCAGACCGGCCGGGAGGACGAAGACGAAGAGCAGGAAGAGGACGCCAGCCCTGAAGAGCAGGAACCTTCCGTCACGGTCAACCCCGAGGAGATTAAAGAGAAAAACAGTGAAAGGGGCGCGCTGGATTCCGCCTCGCAGGCCGCGGCGATCACCCGCGCGATCCTGAAGAAAAACATCTCCGACCCGAAAGTGTTCAAGATGGCCGCAAAGGACGCCGCCGCCGAGATCCGCAAGGCGTACGGGATCCGGACGAGCAACGCCGGGTACGGCGCATTCATGCGCAGCTCCGCCGCCGCCGCAAAGACCAGGGTGGCGCAGGACAAGGCAGAGAGCCAAAAGAACCGCCAGAAAATCTATCAGGATCAGCAGAAAGCCTATGACGCGCTGAACCCCAACAAAACCAACAAGGAGGCAAAGTGATATGCCCGCAAGTGTTATTGGAAAATCGTTCGGCAATGGTTTCCTCGGCGCTTATGCCGAGCAGGGGGACCATCTTGTAAAGACCTATGCGAACCAGGGCGATGCCGAGCTTGACTTTGGAGCCCCGGCGTTCGCCGTCACCGGAGGCGTGGCCGCAGTCGGTTCGACCGGCCTGACGCCCACCGCCGCGCTGTTTGTCGGCGTTGCGATCCAGCACGTTCAGTCCGCGACCACGTATCCGGCTCAGTCGCTGGGCGTCTACGCCCAGAAAGACCCGACGCCGGTCATCATCCGCGGCGGCGTCACCGTTCTGTGCAGCGATGCCGCGACGAACGCCCCGGCCGTTGACGGCGCCGTCTATGTCAGGATTGCCGGCGGGACGGAAGCGAAGCCCGTCGGCGGGTTCGAGGCGGCGTCCGACACCACCAACACCATCCAGCTCGCCAATGCGACCTGGGGCAGCACCGCAGATTCCAACGGCGTAGCGCTGCTGATCATCAAGAGCCGCAACAACGCGTAAGGGGGACAACGAAATGAGTTACAAATTTGCAGGGCAGACTGCCCTGAGGGCAATTGACGCCGCCACGTTCGGCGGCGGGGCCGGAGATCGTATTTCCATGAGCCTCAGTAATTTGGTCGCCAACGACGCGGCCACGGGATCGACGGGCGCGTTTCTTGCATCCGAGCTTGAAAAACGCGATCCGCAGGTCCGCCAGCCCCTGTCCACCGTGACGTGGGCGAAAAACATCCCCGTGCGCGTCGGCGGCGGCTGGGTAGACAAGGTATCGAATCTTTACATCGACTACGGCTCCGCCGGGGACGATGACGATGCCAACGTCGTCGCGAACGGAACGACCGTCGAGCCCACCATCCAGGGGAATTTCGGTAAGGATGTTTACAAGACGCATATCTTCGTGCAGCCGGTTTCCATCAACGAATTTGATATGCTGAAGCAGAACGTAACCGGCCGGTCCCTCGACAAACTGCTTTCCGACGGCGTCCGGCTGCACTACGAAAAGCACATGGATAAAAACGTGTTTCTCGGCCTTCTAAAGTACGGCACCTACGGACTGCTGAACAACCCGGCCGTCTATGCGACGACCGTCGCGGCCGGTGCAGGGACCGGGACCCCCACGGCCTGGTCCGGCAAGACGGCCGATGAGATTCTGAAGGATGTCAACAACGCCATCATCTACACGTGGGGCGCTGCCGGCAACGACACGAGCGCGATCCCGAACCACATTCTCCTGCCGTTTGAACAGTACAATCTCCTGATCTCGCGCAAGGTTTCCGACATCGGCCAGGTCTCCATCATGCAGTTCCTTAAGGAGAACAACATCGCCAAAATGAACGGCGAAGACCTTGTCTTCGGTGTGTCGCTCTACGGGAAAGGCGCCGGCACCGGCGGAACGGACCGCATGGCCGTGTACCGCAGCGACGAGCGTTTCATCGCCGTGGACGAACTGCAGCCGCTCACCCGGATGCGCACGGTGTATTCGGCCAGGACGCAGAGCTACGACACGAACTACGCCGCGAACCTCTCGCAGGTCGAGTTCTTCTACGATCAGACGATTTCCTACTGGGACGGCATCTGATCCGGCCGGAAAATCAATAACGCGGGGCGCTCCTTCGGAGCAGCTCTTATTTTTTTGTCAAAAAGGAGGGCCTTTCATGGCCACATTCATTCAGTCCAGCAAATCCTTTCATTTTTCCAGCCCGAACAAGGGGGAGCCTGAATTCAAGGTCCCCTTTGGGTATGTCGGCGAGGTCCCGGAGTGGGTCACAAAGACTCCGCTTTTTGCCCTCGCCGTGAAGGGCGGGGATATTACCTACGTCGGGAAACACCAGGAGTCCCCGAAGGATTCTCCCTCCGGCGGCCCCGGTGCCCCGAGCTCTGCAAAGAAATAACAAAGGAGGCGGACGGGGATGTTCGGAGATTATATGTTCGGTGACTACAGCTCGACCAATCGGCTGATGGGGGAGGCCGCGCCGGCCGCCAACGTGAATTCCAGCTCTAACCCGGACTATACGCTGGATATGTTCACGGCCGATTTCCCGCAGTTCAGCGCCGTATGCACGGGCGATACCCCGGCCATTCCCGCCACCCTCTCTCAGATCTTTATCGACGCCGCAAACAACTGCCTGTCTTATGGTAAATACGGCGAGGTCTGGCGGCTCTGCATGGGCTACTTCGTCGCGCACGAATGCGTCATGTTTCTGCAGGCGCAGCCGAGCTCGGCCACGACCGCCAGCCTCGTCGGCAGCGCTACGCCCCCTATG
>DAINSB010000146.1:4860-5214 GCA_036741535.1 Caproicibacter sp.
GAACCCCGGATGTTGAAGGTATCGAAAAGCGCCGGGGACATATCCGCGAGCTTCGATGTAAGTTCCATCGCGGAGGATTTCAAGGGCCTCGGGACATTCAAGCTGACGACCTACGGCCAGCAGCTCGCGACATGGGTAAAGATGGCCGGGATGGGAGGCGCGTACATACGATAAACGTCACTCATAAAATCTCGGGCGGCGTGCCCGGGGGCGTGGCCGGCCTCATGGAGCGCATCAAGCGGCTTTCCTCGCAGAAGGTCTGTGTGGGCGTTCCGTCAGCCGACGATCTGGATCTCACCGACAAGCAAAAGGAGGAGATTAAGCGGGAAAACGAAAAGCAGGCAGAAAATAAAG
>DAINSB010000147.1:0-5203 GCA_036741535.1 Caproicibacter sp.
ACATCCGGATGTACGACAATGCCCTCGGAAATCTCGTGAAATACGCAGAACTGGAGAATGAGGAAGAACTGGTTCTGCCCACCTATTACAAGATCTACAATCTGAGCAACGGCGGTCTCGTCGGCCTGATCGAAATCGACATGTCCCTGAACCGGCTCGTCGACGCCGACACGCTCACGGCCGAGACCCCGTCCGCCACCTATCTTCTGCTGAACCGCGAGAACAAGACGGTGTTTTCCACCGACAAGAAACTGAAAGACGAAGCGATTTCCCTATCGTTCCAGAAATCCTCCGGGACCTGCACCGAATCCATCGACCATACGGAGTATCTGGTCGCCTACGACAGGGATCCCGTGCTGGGGCTCACCTGCGTGACGCTGATGAATAAAAAAGACGTTCTGGCCTCCACGGGCGGGATCGGGAAGGTGCTTCTTCTGATCGACGTGCTAAGCATCGCGGTCATCATCGCGCTGACCAGCTTCACCGCGCACATCATGTTCCGCCGCCTGCGGGAAATGGCCAGCATGATCTCGCAGATCGAATCCGGAAAATTCGACATGCGCATCAAGGTGCAGGGCTGCAACGAGATCTCGTCCATTGCGAAAAGCTTCAATCACATGGCCGAAACGCTGCAGAGCGTGATCCGCTCCATGGTGGAAAAAGAGAAGGCGCAGAAAGAGGCCGAACTGAACGCGCTCCAGGCTCAGATCAACCCGCATTTTCTGAACAACACCCTCGAAGGGCTGCGGATGCAGTGCGAGGTGGACGAAAACTACTCCCTCGCGGACAGCATCGAAAAGCTGGGGAACCTGCTCCGCTACAGCCTCCAGTGGAAAAACAAAACGGTCCCGCTGGCCGACGAACTGAACAACGTGCAGAATTACATTGCGATCATGAAGATGCGCTTCGGCCAGAAGTTCCGGTATTCCGTCAACTGCGACGAAAAATACCGGAAGATCCGGGTCCCGAAATTCATCCTGCAGCCGTTGGTGGAAAACTGCTTCAGCCACGCGTTCGTCGACGTCCTGCCCCCCTGGATCATCGCGATCTCCGTCTTCGCGGACGGGCCGAACCTGACCATCCGCATCGAAGACAACGGGACCGGCATCGAGGAAGGCCGCCTCGCCCGGATCCGGGAATTCCTGAACGGCGGCCGCCCCGCGGGGGACATCCGGAAAAACGAGCATTCCATCGGGATCGTCAACGTCAAGCAGCGGCTGGACCTCCTCTGCCCGCCGGGAAGCGGCATGCAGATCGAAAACAAACCCCCACGGGGCACCCGGGTAAGCATTTGGATCGCCATGAACGCCGAATAGCGAAAGGGGGAAAGCGCGGATGTTTAAAATCCTGATCGCCGACGACGAGGACCTGATCCGGCAGGGGATCATCGCGATCCTGAAAAAGGCGCTGGAGCCCGACATCGCCTATCTGGAAGCGGACAACGGGCTGGACGCGTTCCGGCTGTGCAAAGAGGAATGCCCCCAGATCGTGATCAGCGACATCCGGATGCCGTTCTGCAACGGGCTGGATTTCATAAAAAAAATAAAGGATCTGGGAATTTCCCCCACTTTTATCATCCTTTCCGGCTACACGGACTTTGAATACGCAAAATCGGCGATCACGCTGGGCGTGCGGGAATACGTACTGAAGCCGATCCAGAAAAAAGCCTTCATCGACACGGTCCAGTCGTATGTGGAGAAGATCCGGAAGGACCAGCAGGCCGTGCATGATGAACACGTCGATTACCAGACCCATAAAAGGGCGGTGGACACTCTTCGCCACAAGCTGATTCTGGAGCTTCTGGACAGCGACCGCGAGGACCGCGTGAAAAGCAACCTGAAGGACCTGGAAGGTCTGGGGACTTCCCTCTCCTACGGGTTCGCCCTGTGCTGCGCGGTCCAATACAAAACGGACGAATACAACCGGGATTATATCGACGAAGCGGTGAAAAACGTGCTGTGCGAGATGATCTCGACCGACGGGAAATGCCACGCCGTTGTGGAAACGATCTCCTGCGGGGAAACGGCGGCCGTTTTCGCGGGCTCGGAGTACGAAGCCCTGCTCGGCACGGGAAAAGCCGTGATGTCGAGCGCCGTGCAGGCGCTGAGCCGGGTGCTGGGGGCGGAGGTCTTCGTGGGGATCGGAGACCCCAAGGCCGGCCCCGTCCGCTTTCACGAATCGTTCCTCCACGCCCTCGACGCCGTCGATTACAAACTGTACGAGACGGGAAGCCGCATCCAGACCTTTTCGGCGCACGCCGTCGAGCGGTACCGCCCCATCCAGTTCCACGGCGTCATCCAGTCCATCGGCGACGCCGACCCCGGCGAAATCGTCCAACGGTTCAACGCGCTGATGGAGCAGCCGCCGTCCCTGCAGGCCGTATCGGCCATCAAAAAAAGCTACCTCAACCTGACCGAGACGCTCCGCAGCCTGATGGAAAAATATCATTACAAAAAAATAGAGGGCCTGCCGCAGCCCCCTCCGTTCCAAAGCTACTGGACTTTCATGCAGCTGAAACGGGGCATCAAAGCCTACGTCGGGCAGGTCAAAAACGTCAGCCTGCTGAACGCCGAGGCCCCGAACAAAAAGCTGATCGTCGACGTGCTGCAGTACATCGAAAGCAACGCGGCCGGCGACATCAACCTGAACACCGTGGCGGACCACTTTTCCCACACGCCCTCCTATATCAGCTCCCTGTTCAAAAAGACGGTCGGGATCGGGTTCAGCGAATATCTCACAAAGGTCCGGATGAAAATGGCCGAAGACATGCTCGCGAACACGAATATCCCGATCAGCGAGATCAGCAGGCTGTGCGGTTATTTCAATTCAAAATATTTCGCTTCCAGCTTCAAGAAAAACTTCGGCAGAAGCCCCACCGCTTTCCGGGAAAAGTCGGTCGAGGAGAAACGCTGAAACGGCAGGACAGAAAAACAGGCCGCCCGGATCGAGACCCGGACGGCCTGTAAAAAGCCGTGTTTAGCGATTTTTGTCATTTCTCTTCTGGATGCAGTCGCGGCAGTACCCATAGATTTCAATGCGGTGGCTTTCCACGTCGAAGCCGTACTTCGCTTTCATCAGCTGGTCGAACTGGCCGAACGGGCAGTCGTCAATCGGAATGATCTTGTTGCAGCCCAGGCAGATGGCATGGTGCGTGTGCTTCGACCGCAGGAATTCATATCGGGCCATACCGTCGTCCGTAAAATTCGATTTCAACAAAATCCCTTTTTCGGCGAGGGTCTCGCAAGTCCGGTAAACGGTCGACAGGCTCAGTTTGTCGTTGTGCTGGTTCAGCACCGAAAAAATCTCGTCCACGGTTTTCGGCGGCGAGCCGGCCAGCACCTGCAGGACGAGGATCCTCGTCCTGGTTTTTTTCAGCTTTTTATCAAACAGCAGTTTCTCAAGGTCATCCCTGTTTGGCATACCGATCATTTCCTTAGAATCTTCCGATCTTTCTCCGTACTCTCTATTATGTTCCTTTTTCGGCCACCCGTCAATCCCTTTTCGCTTTTTCAGAGGTTCCGGAAGGCGCGGCGGGGGACTTCCGAAAATCGCGCCGGAGACGGCGCTTGTTTTTTTCAGGTTTCCCCGCTACAATAGAAAAGCCGGGCGGCGGCAATCGGCTCGAACCCGTGCGAGAGATTGACAGAAAACAGAAAGGATGGAATGCGGGATGGATTTTGAATTCTGCAAAATGGAAATTTTTATTCCGGAATCCCATTTCGAGGCGCTGCGCAAAGCGTTGCAGGACGTGGACGCCGGGCATATCGGCAATTACGATGGCTGCCTGTCTTATAGCGAAACCAGCGGCTGCTGGCGGCCGCTGGAAGGAAGCCACCCCTACAACGGCGACAAAAACCGGCTCTGCACCGCCAGGGAATATAAAGTGGAAGTGATCTGCAGAAAAGAGAAGGTGGACGAAACCCTCCGCGCCGTCAAGGCGGTCCATCCCTATGAGGTGCCGGTCATCAACGTGATCCCCCTGTACCGGACCGGCTGTTGACAAACCGGCGCCGAAAGGCAGTCGAGGCAGGACATCAGTTCCTCGCCTTGCCGACAAAAAAGGCCGCGATCAGTCCGGGGCCGCAGTGGGAGCCGATGGTCGGGCCGATATAGCTGACGAAGGAATCCCGAAAGCCGAACCGCCTGATCAGCCCGTCGGAAAGGGACCGCACCTCTTCCGCATCGCAATCGGAATGGCAAAGATAGACCGTCTGCTTCTCCGGGTCGACGACCAGTTTCCCCACAATGTCGCTGATGCGGGCGAGCGCGCGGTTCCGGCCGCGTATTTTTTCACGGACGATCAAATGCCCCTTGTCGTCAAGATTCAGGATCGGATTGATATTCAAGGCGGTGGCAATCGTCTTGCCGGTTCTGCTCACCCGCCCGCTGCGGTAAAGATACTGCAGGTCGTCGGTCGTATAATAAGTATTGACAAAGAGTTTCCGTTCGTTGAGGAACTTTTCGCACTCCTCGGCGGATTTTCCCTCGTCGCGCAGATCGGCGGCCCAGATGGACAGCATTCCGTATCCGATGGAAGCAAGCGTGGAATCGACGACGTATAAGCTCGCGTCGGGGTGTTTCTCCAGGAACAGCATTTTGGCTATCACGGCGTTGGAATAGGTGCCGGAGATCCCGCTTCCGAGCGCGACGTGAAGAATCGGCAGGCCGCGCGCCTCATAAAGCTGAGACCAGAAATGGACGAATTCCTCGGGAGTCATCTGGCTGGTCCTGGGCACCGCCCCCTCGCGCATTCTATTGTAAAAGGCCCGGCAGTTTCCGGGACGCATGAGATCCTCATATCTGGTGCCATCGATGGTGTATTGCATTTTATAGAAAGAAATGTCGCGCTTTTCGCAGTAATCCCCGGGCAGGTCACAGCCGGAATCTGTGGAAATACAAAACTTTGCCAATGTAGACCAGGTCCTTCCTTCTTCTGTGGGCGCGCGCCGGTGATGGTTCCCCAGGCACTTTTTCCCGGATCCGGGAAAACGGCACTCCCGAAACCAGCGTATCCGGCGGGCCGGGAGATTGTGTCATTCTTCCTTTCTGCATATTATTATACGCCCGGACCGCGCGTGCGTAAAGTGGAAATTTTCTTTTTCCCCGGGTGCCGCGCGCCATTCGCGCCTGCGGCGGCCGCGGCTTAAGGCGGAAACGAATTCAGGGCGATTCTCCGCGCGCCGGGTACGCTTTCAACGTGCTG
>DAINSB010000148.1:0-5096 GCA_036741535.1 Caproicibacter sp.
TCCGTTCAAGACCGATGCGCCTCCAATGGAAGAATTCATGGCCGCCGGGGTCCGCAAAAAACCCCTTCCAGCGTCTTTGACCGCTTTCCGTGCCTGTTCCAGTGTCATCAATCGAACATTTAAGGACAGTATAGCAAACGCGTTCGGATCTGTCAATAAAGGGCGGGGCGGTTCCGCCTGTCGTTATGCAGAAAATCCAGCTGCCATCCGGGTGTGTAAATACTATATAATATCTATATGTTTACTATAATTATTCACAGAAAAAGAAAGGATGCGGCCGTATTCGAAAATTAGGCTTGACAAATGGATTCCCGCGAATTACTATTATAAATGCAAACGATTTGCATTCGCATTTATAACGGACTTGGGAGGTTGAAAATGCTAAAACGGTATGCGGCGCTCCTGTTGGGCGCGGTAACAGTGATCGGTATGGGGCTCTCGGCGTGCAGCAGCGGGAATCCGTCGAGTTCGGAGGCGTCGAGTGCGGCCCCGTCGTCTGCCGCTGTCTCTGCCACACAAAGCAAGACGGCTGGCAAGCTGAAGGTCTCCGTCACCTTCGACGCCATGAAGGAGTTCACCGAAGCGGTCGGCGGGGACAAGGTGGAAATTGCCACCATCATCCCGGACGGGACGGAGCCGCACGATTATGAGCCGAAGGCGCAGGACCTCGTCGGCCTGAGCACGGCGAAAGTCTTCGTCTACAGCGGCTTCGACATGGAAACTTGGGCGGACCAGGCGGTGCAGTCCGCGAACAACCCGAACCTGGTCACGGTGGAGGCCTCGAAAGGCGCGGAGCCGATCAAAAACACCGACGCGGGAGAGATCAAAGAGCACGGCCAGTACGACCCCCATATCTGGCTGAGCCTGAAGGGCGCCGAGATCGAAACGAAGAACATCAGGGACGGCCTGGCGAAAGCCGACCCGTCCGACAAAGCGTATTACGAGAAGAACTGCGACGATTTCGTCTCCAAGCTGGAAAGCCTGTATGCGGAATACGACAAAAAGTTCAAATCCGTGTCGAAAAAGAGCTTTGTGACGGGACATGCCGCCTTCGGCTATCTGTGCCGCGATTATGGTCTCACCCAGAACAGCGTGGAAGACGTTTACGCCGAGGGGGAGCCCAGCGCGCAGCAGTTGGCCGAACTGGTCAAATACTGTAAGGAGCACAAGGTGACGACCGTTTTCGCGGAGGACATGGCGAGCCCGGAGGTCTCGAAGACACTGGCTTCGGAAGTTGGGGCGAAGGTCGAAACCATTTATACCATCGAAAGCGGCGAAGACAACAAGACTTATCTCGAGCGTGTCGAGAGCAATCTGAAGAAAATCTACGAGAGCCTGGGCGGGACCGTCACTTAAAGGCTTCATTTAAGAACAGTGGCTGCAAATGATACGACAGATTCGGAATCGCTTCCATCAGGCAGGGCCTTCCTTCTGTACGGGCTGATCGAAGGGAGGCCTTTTCTTTCACTTTTTATCCAGAACGGGGAAAAAGGTCAGAGGCAGGCAGGCCGCTGAAATGAAAAAACAATCATGCATTCAGCAAGGTTTTGAAAGAGGGAATATCTATGGATCCGGGCCCCAAAACGTCGTCCGGTGCAAAGGGATCGCATGGATTTCCAACCACAACGACACGATTTACCTTTTCGAGATCAATATGGCCCCGTTCGGCCGCTGGCTTGCCGCCGGCACGAAACGCGAGCAGCAGGAGGGAGGAAAACGTATGTACGAAGACAAAGTCCTGACTTGTGTGGAATGCGGGAAAGAGTTCGTATGGACCGCCGGGGAGCAGGAATTTTACGCTTCCAAAGGTTTTACAAACGAACCGAAACGCTGCCCGGAATGCCGCAAAAAGCGCCGGGAGGCCCAAAATTCGGGAAGGGTCATGTATGATGCCGTCTGCGCAAACTGTGGGAAACCGTGTAAAGTGCCCTTTAAGCCCACGGAGGGGCGTCCGGTTTACTGCAGCGAATGTTTTGCGAAAATGCATGCAGGAGTTTCGCAATGATTTCGCAGGGTGGACGCCGATCGAAGGGGGATTTGAATGGCTAAAAAAGCGATGATCGCGAGGGACCAAGAGCGGCGGATCATGGTTCGGAAATATGCGGCAAGGCGCGAAGGACTGATCGAAAAAGGGACCGCGCCGCTCTCGGCGACCGGGATTATACGACGACGAAGAACAAGAAAACCCATCCGGAACGGCTGGAAATGAGAAAATATTGCCCCCGCCTTCGGAAACATGCCCTGTACCGGGAAACAAAATAGCGCCTTCGGAGAGCGCAATGGATACCCCCTGCTATAGCGAACTGTGGCAGGGGACAAATTTATTTTGGCAAACACACGGTTGTTCGTCTCCTAACAGGCTCCCGTTCTTCCAAATTTGCCGTAGATATGTTACAATTGTGTTACGATTGTAAGAAGACCTATGTTTCGGGAGCCTGATATGGTAAAAATCGAAGTGTTCTGCGGCTTTCTGGAAAGCGGCAAGACCACGCTGATCCAGCATGTTCTGGAACAAAGCTATATGTGGACATACAGCCGGGTCCTTGTCCTCCAGTGCGAAGAGGGGATCGCGGAGCTCCACGCCGCCACCATGGAAAATAAAAACGTAGTTCTATCTCAAATTGAGGATATTCATAAAATCAGGCCGGACCTGTTCGAGAAAATTGAAGAACAGGTGGACCCGGATCTGATCCTGATCGAATACAACGGGACCTGGCCGATCGAACGGCTCCTCACGACGAAACTGCCCGAAGACTACAAAATAGACCGGGTCCTTTTCTGCGCGGACGCCGCGACCTTCGGCCTCACCGTGAACAACACCGGCAGCCTGATGAAAAACCAGCTCTGCAACGCCGATTCCGTCCACTTCAACCGGTGCGGCCCCGATCTGAGGCCGCTTACAACGGCGGCCGCCGCTCTCAACCGCACGGCAAAGCTGTATTTTGACGAGATCGGGACGGACCGGTATCTGGCCGCGGTCTTCGACCGGGAGGAGATCCGGAAGGCCCGCCGGGGCCGGCTGCGGAACCGCACGATCGCTATCCTCGCGCTGGCGGCCCTGTGTCTGCTGCTGGGCGGGTTGTTTTCTTCCGCCGATCTTTTCCCGGTTGTCCAGAGCGTCAATATGGTCTTCATCGGCATTACGATGCAGGCGATCCCGTTTCTGCTGATCGGCGCATTCGTATCCTCGCTTCTGCAGATCTATGTCCCGGACGAGGTTCTGGTCCGTTTTTTTACGAGGCACAAATGGCTCGGGTTCCCGCTGGCCGCCCTGCTCGGCTTCTTTTTCCCGATCTGCGACTGCGGGATCGTGCCGATCGCCTCGCGGCTGACGCAGAAGGGCGTACCGCTTTCCCACGCGATGGTTTTCATGCTGGCGGCCCCCGCCGTGAGCCCCGTCACGATCCTTTCCACCCTGTACGCGTTCCCGGGGCAGTCCTCCTACGCGGTCCTGCGGATCCTGCTCGGGATGCTGGTCGCGGTCGCGGCCGGCGGCATTCTGAACCTGACGCATGTCAAAGCCGAGGACGCGCTGCTTTCCGGCTCCGCCGCCTCCTGCGCCTGCAGCGTCGATCCGGTCCCGTGCAAAAGCCGCGTGGAACAGATTTTCGTGCTGACCGGGAGAGAATTCATTTCCATGGGGAAATACATCGTCGTCGGCGCTCTGTCGTGCGCCGTGCTGCAGCAGATCATCCCCGCTTCCCTGTTTCAGCGGACGGGCGCGCCGGTGCTGTTCCCGATCCTGTTGATGCTGCTGTTCGCGTTTTTCATGTCGGTCTGCTCGACGGCGAACGCCTTTATCGGCAGGAGCTTTTTGAATGTTTTCCCCGTACCCGCCGTGCTTGCCTTTGTGGTGATGGGGCCGATGCTGGACCTATCGAACCTCTTCCTGCTGACCCGCACGTTCAAAAAGAGTTTTGTCGTGAAGCTGGCCGGGCTGCTGGTGATTCTCGCGGTGCCGGTCTTCCTGCCGCTTTCATTCTTTTAGCCGGGGAGGAGCCAAATGAACAGAAAAATCAATTCGGAGCTGTTTCTCGAATCGTCCATCTGCCTGATCCTGGCGGGCTTGCTGTTTTACGCCGTCCTTTCCGGAAAAGCCGCGCTGTACGTCCACCCGCGCCTGAACGGCTTTCTCTGGATGGCGGCGGCCGTGCTGGCCGCGATCGCGCTTTACATGTTCCCCCACGCCTTTACCCCGAAGCACAACGCGAGGCCGGCGAAATACCTGCTCTTCCTGCTGCCTCTTGCGGCCTGTCTGCTGATCCCCGCGGGCGCGGTGCAGAGCAAAGCGGCCTCTTTCGGCGTCCCTGCCGGCGGAGTTTCCGCCATCGGCGGCACGAGTCCCGCTGGTGGGGTTTCTCCCGCGCAGGACAGGGGGACGGTGATCCCCGACAGCGTGCCGCAGGACGACCTCGGCATCGACACCTCCTCCGAAGCGCCGCTGCCGAAAGAAGACGCGAACGGGGTCACGACGATCACGGATGAGGGGTTCGCGAAGTGGTATCAGGACATCAATCAAGATATGAAGAGATATGAGGGGAAGACCCTGAAATTCAAGGGGCAGGTCTTCCGCATGAAGGGCTTTGCCAAAAACGAGATCGTCCCCGTCCGTTACGCGATGGTCTGCTGCACGGCCGACCTTCAGCCCTGCGGCATCCTGAGCCGGGGCGGCAACGTCGCAAAATACAAGGACAACGACTGGGTATGGGTCACGGGAAAAGTCAAAATCGAAAACTTCCAGGGCCAGACGATGCCGGTCTGTTACGTCACGAAGATCGAGCCGGCGGACCCGGCGAAAGTCCTCTACATCTATTTCACCTATTGATCGCGGCGCGTCATGTCGTCGTCCCAGTCGCGGGTCACGGGGCGGGCGGCTCCCCCCTCTTCCCGCCCCGGAAACAGGAGGGACGAGATCACGGCCGTGAACGGAATGGTGAACAGCATCCCCATCACGCCGATCAGGGACTGGAGCAGTTCGATGACGATCTCCTCCTGATTCAGAAGCTGGAACAGCGGATATTTCGAGGCCCCGTAGATCAGGACCATCACGAGGCTGCTCCCGATATAGGCCAGGATCAGCGTGTTGGCCATGGTCC
>DAINSB010000149.1:0-5068 GCA_036741535.1 Caproicibacter sp.
CGTGTCGGTGCCGTAGTTCAGCGAGCTGAACGGCACCTGCGCGCCCGCGCGGGAATTCATGGTATTGAGGTTGTGCACCAGGGCTTCCATGGACTGGAACGTCCTGCGGTCGGTGATGGAAAGGGCGCTCCGCACGGCGAACGCATGCGCTCTTTCGGCCTCTTCCGCCGCAATCGGCTCGAAGCCGCCCGCGTGCTGATGCTCCGGCAGGTACGCCACGAGCTTCTCGCCGTACTTCGCGGCGTCCGCCATGGCGATCCCGTCGCCGAGGTCGCTGCGCACGGCCTTCGCCAGCGCGTCGGCGTCGGAGGCCTTCATGCCGTGGGCGACCTGGAAGAACTTCGACAGCTCCTGAAAATAGACCCTGCGGAACGTCTTCGCGACGCCCGGCGCCATGCTGAAATCGAAGTTCGGGATGCTCTGCCCGCCGTGCATCTCGTTCTGGTTCGCCTGGATGGCGATGCAGGCCAGCGCCGTGTAGGAGCTGATGTCCTGCGGCTCGCGCAGGGTGCCGTGGCCGGTGCAGAACCCGCCGCGGAACAGCTTTAAAAGGTCGATCTGGCAGCAGGTCTCGGTCAGCATATAGAAATCCTCGTCGTGGATATGAATGTCGCCGCCCACATGGGCTTCCGCGATGTCCTTCGGGAGGATGTAGTTGTTGATGAAATATTTCGATCCCTCGGAGCCGTACTTCAGCATGGTCCCCATGGCGGTGTCGGCGTCGATGTTGGCGTTCTCGCGCTTCAGGTCGACATCCTTCGCGTCCCGGAAGGTCAACTGGCGGTAGATGTCCATCAGGTCGCCCTCGGCCTGGCGGATTTTCGCGTGCTCCGCGCGGTAAAGGATGTAGGCTTTGGCTGTCTTGGCAAAATCGGCGGCGATCAGCCGCTCTTCCACGGCGTCCTGTACCTGCTCGACCGTGGGAACCGCTGTTCCGCCGAATCTTCCGGCGACTTCTCCCGTCAGGCGGTCGAGCACCGCGTCGGACATCGTCTCGTCCTGCACGGCGCGGTTCGCCTTGAAAATTGCGTTCCGGATCTTCCGCGGGTCAAAATCGACCACAGCGCCGGTACGCTTTCTGATTTTCTTCGCCATTGATGCTCTCCTCTTCCTTTTTTCGATATTCGATCGGTGCACACGTCCGATTCGGTCACAAAAAATCCGTGTGCCATAAAAATATTTCCAAGTTCTCACGATCTCTTCCCGAAGAATGGGGATCGATCTCTCACGGCGCCACGTCTGCGGGGATAACCATCCCGAAAAGCCATCCGCTCTTCCCGCCAATCGGCCGCGGCGGGGACCGGAACAAAGGGGATGAACGAAGCCGTGAACAGTTTCGATTATACCTCCATATCGGGCGGGTGTCAATATCTTGAAATAAATTTTATTTTTAACACAATATATAGTACCGTTTGAAAGTTTTCCCGTCTTTGGTTGCAGGAGTCGCCCTTATTTTTCCCGCCCGCGCGCGAGCCTTTGCCGAAGGGAAAACACGCACCCGCAGTAGTTCTGCCGGTAGAGGCCGTAAACGCGCGAAAGCTCGATGGAACGCTGGTAGCCCCCGCGCTTCTTGAAGTCGGAAGGAAGATACCGCACCCCGTACTCCTTTTCCAGCTCCGCGCCGATGGCGTTGAGCTTTTCCGCGTTCTTGTACGGGCTGACGGAAAGCGTGGTCGTGAACCACTCGAACCCGCCCGCTTTCGCGGCTTCCGCAGCCTCGCGCAGGCGCAGCCCGTAGCACAGCGCGCAGCGGGCGCCGCCCTCCGGCTCGCTCTCGAGGCCCTTCGCCATGGCAAAGAAACGCTGCGGGTCGTACTTCCCTTCGAGCAGCGACACCGGGTATTTCACCGGAAGCTCCGCAAGCAGCCGGCGGACCTCGGCCAGGCGCTTTCGGTATTCCTCCTCCGGGGAAATGTTGGGGTTGTAGTAAAACAGCGTGATGCTGAAATACCGCGCCAGATATTCCAGCACATAGCTGCTGCAGGGCGCGCAGCAGGCGTGGAGCAATAATGACGGCGTCGGGGTGCCCCCGCAGTCACGGCCGGGCACACAGCCCGGTGAAGACCGGGGGCCCTCTTTGCCCGGACAGCCGGAGGACTCTCCCGGCGCGGTGCCCGCGCCGCCATGGCCGAGCGAAGCGAGGACGCCGTCGAGCACCTTTTGGTAGTTGATTTTCTGCATGGCCATCACCCTCCGTTTCGGAATGCGTCCCAGCCCGCCCCCCGGCGGTATTGCAGACCGAGCCACCCACACGCACAATCTGAACACAAAATGCCAACCTTACTCTTTCTTCGGCAGGACCGCTAAGCCCAGCTCGGCGAGCTGCCGGGCGTCGACCCCGGTCGGGGCGGCGCTCATCAGTTCGGCGGAGGAGGCGACCTTCGGGAACGCGATCACGTCGCGGATGCTGTCGAGGCCGAGCATGACCATCACGAGCCGGTCGAGGCCGAAGGCCATGCCGCCGTGCGGCGGGGCGCCGTAGCGGAACGCGTCGGTCAGAAAGCCGAAGCGCACTTTCGCCTGCTCCGGCGAGATGCCGAGCGCGCGGAACATGCGCTGCTGCAGCACGCTGTCGTTGATGCGGATGGAGCCGCCGCCGATCTCGTTGCCGTTTAAGACCATATCGTAGGCGTAGGCCAGCACGCTGCCGGGGTCGGACTCGAGCTTCCCCAGGTCTTCGGCGCGGGGCATGGTGAACGGATGGTGCATCGCCGTCCAGCGGCCCTCCTCCTTGCTGTACTCGAACATCGGGAAATCGGTGATCCACAGCAGGGCGATTTTTTTCGGGTCGATCAGCCCGAAACGGCGGGCCAGCTCGCAGCGCAGCGCGCCGAGCGAGTCGAACACCACTTTGTTTTCGCCGTCCGCGACGAGGAACAGCACGTCGCCGGTCTCCGCGCCGAGCGCCGAGCGCACGGCGGAGACTTCCCCGGCCGAGAGGAATTTTTCATACGACGAGGATTCCCCCTGCGAAGAGAGCCGCGTCCAAGCGAGGCCCTTCGCGCCGTAGGATCTGACCCACTCGCCGAGCCGGTCGATCTCCTTGCGGGTCAAGCCGCCCGCCTTGCCTTTCAGGTTGATGCCGCGCACGCTGCCGCCTGCGGCGAGCGCGCCGGAGAACACGCGGAACGCCGTTCCCTTCAACGCTTCGCTCAGGTCAATCAACTCCATGCCGAAGCGAAGATCCGGCTTGTCGGAGCCGAAGCGCCGCATGGCCTCGTGCCATGTCATGCGCGGCAGCGGGATCGCGACGTCGACATCCAGCACCTTTTTGTAGGCGTCGCGGATGAACCCCTCCGCAACGGCCATGACATCCTCCTGCGTGACGAAGGACATCTCGAAGTCGATCTGCGTGAATTCCGGCTGGCGGTCGGCGCGCAGGTCCTCGTCGCGGAAGCAGCGGGCCACCTGCATGTAGCGGTCGAAGCCGGAGAGCATGAGCAGTTGCTTGTAAAGTTGCGGTGACTGCGGCAGCGCGAAAAAGCTGCCCGGGAACATCCGCGAGGGCACGAGATAGTCCCGCGCGCCCTCCGGCGTGGATTTGATCAGGCAGGGCGTCTCGATCTCGAGAAAACCGTTGTCGTCAAAATAGTCGCGCGCGACCTTGACGATCCTGTGGCGCTTGATGAGATTTTCCTGCAGGTCGGGGCGGCGCAGGTCGAGGTAGCGGTATTTGAGGCGCAGGTCCTCCTTGACGCCGGACTCCCGCTCGATGGCGAACGGCGGCGTCTCGCTTTTCGCGAGGATGCGCAGCTCCTCCACGGCGACCTCGATGCCGCCGGTGGGGATGTCCTTGTTTTTGGAAGAGCGTTCCCTGACCTTACCCCGCGCGGCGAGCACGTATTCCGCGCGGACGGAAAACGCCTTCTGAAAGACCTCCCGGCCGGTCTCTTCGTCGAACGCGAGCTGCACGATGCCGGTGCGGTCGCGCAGGTCGATGAAGATGAGCTGCCCGAGATCGCGCTGGCGCTGCGCCCAGCCGCATACCGTCACTTCTCTGCCGACATCCGTCGCGCGCAGGGCGCCGCAGTAGTCCGTGCGCTTCATTCCCGCCATGAGTTCTGCCATTTTTCAAACCTCCAACTTTTTCTATGATGGATGACTCGTTCCCCACGCCGGCCCGGCAAGGGAAAAAGGTTTACAGCCTCGGGGCGATGTCGTCGAACACGGCGCGCACCAGGCCGTAGGGGTCCCGCTCCTCGTGCGCCGTCAGGGTGACGGCGGCCTTCTGCTCCGGAAGGAGGATGCAGAACTGGCCGTACATGCCGTCCGCCCGGAAGGTCCCCGGCGCGGTGCACCGCCAGACCAGGTAGCCGTAGCCCTGCAGGCATTCCGGCTCTTTGCAGCCCGCCCATCCGCTCGGGAAAACGTCCTCCGCCATGCGGCGCAGGTAGTCCGCGCTCACCAGGCGTTTCCCGCCGTATTCCCCGCCGTTCAGGAACAGCAGGCCCAGGCGGCTGAACTCGTCCAGTGTGAGATAGAGCTGCGTGGCCGCGAGCGTGTGGCCGCGCGGATCGGTGTGCCACTGGGGATTTTCGATCCCCATCGGCTCGAACAGGCGGGGCAGCAGGAAGTCCCGCAGGTTCTTTCCGCTGATCTTTTCCACCACGCGCCCGAGCATATAGACGCAGGCGTTGGAGTAGCAGAAAAAGCTCCCCGGCTCCTTCGTCACCGGCACGCGGAAAAACAGCTCCGCCCAGTCGCGCTCGCCCTTCCGCGCGTCTAGGCCGCCGAACCAGAACTCCGTCTTGCCGGAGGCCAGGTGCAGCAGGTCGCGCAGCGTGATGGCTTCGCTGCCCGGCGACGCGGCCCCCCGGTACTCCGGGAAAAAGTCGAGGACCTTGTCAGTCAGTCCGAGCGCGCCGTCTTCTTCGCACATCCCCACGGCGAGCGACGCAAAGGTCTTGGCCGCCGAGTACAGATTCACCGCGTCGTCGGAGCGCCAGAAGTGCGTCACGCCTTCGCCGGTCTTTCTCTGGACCCGGATCCCGTAGACGCCCAGCCGCTTTTCGGCGGCGGTCAGGCGGAAACCGTCCAGCAGCGATTCCTCCATCTTCCATGCCTCTCT
>DAINSB010000150.1:0-4939 GCA_036741535.1 Caproicibacter sp.
TCGCCGCGCTGATGCTGATCCTGTACGTCAGCTTCCGCGTCTTTGCCTTCTGACCGCGGGGCGGAATAACAGATCGACCCTAGAAACATCCTGCCGGAAAAATAACAGCGGGATGTTTTTTCTCTGTTCGAGTCCACCAAGCCGGTATTTCTGACTTCTTTAAAATTTATTCCGACCGCACATCCCGCTTTTTCAGCCAAAGCACCGACGCTATGCTGAACACAATGAGAAAGGATACACAGCTCAGCAGGAACGGACCCGTCCCGCAGGTGAAATTTCCGGACGGATTTCCGGACTGCATTCCCATGGGCATCAGGGAATAGGGGAACCAGAGGCCGAACCCTTTCGACAGGGCGATGGCCCCCGCGATCCCGCCGACGAAGGCGATCCCGACCGGAACGGCGAAGCTGCGGATGACAAGGGAAAGGAAAAGCTGAACCGCGCAGACGGCGACACCCGCCGCCGTGCCGAGCAGAAGCCATCTCAGAAGCATCGGCGGAACCTGCCCCGAAACGCCGGCCAGCTTTCCCGAAACGAGAAACAGGACGCCCGTTTCCGCCTGCGCCGCCGCCACCGCGGCTCCGGCGAACAGAAGCTTTGAAAAATACAGGCAGAAAACCGGAACGGGGGCCGTCATCGCGCTGTTCCAGTTATGGTTGCGGTTCTCCAGCCACCACAGGTACGAACAGTAAGCGCCGATCATGGCGGGCAGAAAGAAATCCGCGGAAAAAATCGTATGCTGCGACCACAGGTCGTACCACTGCTGCCGAAGGATCCCCAGATTCCCCAGATAATTGAACGTGCCCATCACCGCGGGCAGCACGGGAAGGATCAGGAACACCGGCCACATCGGGCTGCGGCGGAGTTTGAGCCATTCCGCGCGGATGGTTCTCATCATTGCGTCACACCTCCTTTTTTATAAACAGGAACCGGCCGGTAAGGTAAATCACAAGGAAGACCGCGGCCAGCACGGCGAGCCCGAACCAGTTTTCCGGGACATAGTGATAGCGGACGATGCCCGCCGCTTTGTTCCATTCGAGCGAAACGCCCTCCAGCACCATATAATAGCCCCACGGCAGAAGGTACGAGAGCTGCTTCGGCAGGAACATCAGAAAAACCCCGGCAAAAGCGCCGATCAGGCCGACCGCAAGCGGGATCATCTGGTTTTCCGCCAGAAGGGAAAGCACCTGCTGAAAAAGCAGGAGCGTCAGGCTGACGGACACGGTGAACAAAAGATAGAGCAGGTACTTCTGAACCGGCACCGCGCCGCGGAACCCTTTCAGGGAACCGCCGAGGAGCATCATCGCGACCTGAAAAACGGCTGCGGCGGCCATGTAGATCGAGCCGCACAGAAACTTCGCGCCGAACAGCCTGCCCGCGGGCATCACGGTTTTCAGAAGCTTCAGGGTGCGGCCCTGATGCTCCGTATCGCACAGGCGCGACGCGACGACCGCGGCGATCACCGGCATCATCAGCGTGTTGAGCGCCGGGAACTCATAGAGGAAGTACATCCAACCCGTGTCCAGCTTCTGTTCCCTCATGCTGCGGAGCGACCAGAGCATCCACAGAAGCTGCACTGCGATCAGCGCGAACACGACAAGCCAGACCTTCCGACCGCGCGTCTTGTAAAATTCCAGCGCAAGGGCTTTCACAGGCTCACCGCCTTCCCCGTCAGCTCCAGGAAAATATCCTCCAGGCTTTTCCGGCGCTCTTCGATGCGAACCAGCCCCACGCGGTTTTTCTGCAGTTCGTCGGCGCAGCGCGCGACCTGCTCATCCGAAAGCTCCGGAAGGAGCAGGTAATCCTCGTCCCGCCGCACGGCGAGCCCCAGCCCGTGCAGCAGTTCCGCGGCCAGCGCGTTGTTCATGGTCCGCACGGCGATGCTGATGCTGCTCTTTTCATACAGGGCTTTCATGCTGTCCTGAAACACCAGCTCGCCCTCCCGGATGATCCCGACGAAGGTGGCGATCTGCTCCATTTCGCTCAGCAGGTGGCTGGACACGACGACGGTCATCCCGTACTGCTTCGGCAGGGAGCAGATCAGCTCGCGCATTTCCTGAATCCCCGCCGGGTCAAGGCCGTTCGTCGGCTCGTCCAGAATCAGCAGCCGGGGATTCCCGAGAAGCGCGCAGGCCAGCCCCAGGCGCTGCTTCATTCCCAGGGAATAATGCTCCGCCTTCTTGTCCTTCTGCTTTTCCAGCCGTACGATCTTCAGCACCCGGTCTACCTCCTGCCGCGGCACGCTGCGCAGCGTCTGGATCACGCGCAGATTCTCCTCCCCGGTCAGGTGCCCGTAATAGCTGGGGGATTCGATCAGGGAGCCGACGTCCTTCAGGATGGAAAGGCGATTCCGGGAACACATCCGCCGGCCGAACACGTCGATCGTGCCGGCAGTCGGCCTCACCAGCCCCAAAATCATTTTCAGCGTGGTGGATTTCCCGGCGCCGTTCGGCCCCAGAAATCCGTAGACGGCGCCTTCCGGCACGGCAAGATCCAGGTCCTTCACCCGGTCGGTTTTCCCGTACCGTTTGCCCAGGCCGGCCGTTGCAATCAATTGTTCCAATTTCTTGTCCTCCTTCTGTTAAAACCGGAAACTATGGGCAAGTATAACAGCGCCGCCTTACAAAGGGCTATCCGCAGCCTTACGGCTCCCTTAAACTTTTGGCGGGCCGGGGCAAAAGCGGGCTTTTTGTGGTAAAATAATCTTATAAAAAAGCGCCGCCGGCGCACAGAGGGTGGGACCAGTATGAAGGATATTTACGACTGTAAAATTCTGATCGTGGACGACGAGCCGGAGCTTCGGAAAATGGTCGGGGAGATTCTGCGCGAGGCCGGGTTTTACCGCCTGATCCAGGCCGAAAACTGCGCGGCGGCGCGGCGGGCCTTCTCTTCGGGACGCCCCGACGCCGTGATTCTGGATGTGATGCTCCCGGATGGCGACGGCTTCTCGCTGATGCGGGAATTCCGCGCGGCCTCCCCCGCACCGGTGCTGTTCCTTTCCGCAAAGGATGAGGATGAGGACCGGCTTCTCGGGCTGGGGCTGGGCGCGGACGACTACATCACGAAGCCGTTTCTGCCACGCGAACTGACGCTGAGGCTACAGGCGATCCTGAGCCGCGCCTATTTTCCGGCGGTGCTCCGGGAAAAGCCGCGGCCCGTCTTTTTCCTGGGCGGCCGGAAGATCGACCTGAACCGGGGGACCGTGGAATCCGGCGGGGAGAGCCGGGTGCTGACCGCGAAGGAATTTGCGCTGCTCGGCAAGCTGTACGAAAACCGCGGCCGCATCGTCACCTTCGACAGCCTGTGCCGGGATGTGTGGGGCGACGACCTCTCCGCCTGCGAAAACACGCTGATGGTCCATATCCGCCGCCTGCGCGAAAAAATCGAGCCTGACCCGTCCGCCCCGCGCTATCTGCTGACCGCGCGCGGCCTGGGATACCGGCTGACCGGGGTGACCGAAGCATGAAAAGCATCGCGAAAATTCTGAGCCGCTACGTCCTGTCAGCGGCGGGCGTCGCGCTGATCCTTCTGCTGCTGAATCTGACGGCCTTTTACGCGTGGATGATGAAGAACGCGGACGATACGAGCGGGCAGGGCCGCGTTTCGGCGATCGCGCAGGCGCTGAAGGAAAAGGACGGGGCGTATTCCCTGACCCCCGAGGGCGAAAAGATGATCGACGGGCGGTTCGCGTGGGCCATGCTGCTTGACGGCGAGGGGAACGCGGTATGGAGCAGGAACCTGCCCGGCGACGTGAAGCGGAAGTACACGGTCGCGGAAGCGGCCTCTTTTTCCCGCTGGTATCTGAACGGCTACCCGGTCTCCGTCTGGCGATATTCGCAGGGGCTGCTGGTGCTCGGCGCCCCGAAAGGGAGCCTGTGGAAATACCAGGTCCAGTTCCCGGAAAAGGTGCTTCGCAGCGCGCCGGCCTGGCTGACCGGCACCCTGATCGCGAACTGCGCCGCCGCCGTGATTCTGGCGCTGCTTTTCGGCCTGCGGCTGATCCGGAGCTTGAAGCCGCTCGCACAGGGGATCGAGGACATGGCGCGAAAGCAGCCGGTCTTTCTTCCGCCCGGCGGCCTGCTGGGCGACCTTGCCGAAAAGCTCAACGACACCTCCCGGCTTTTGCAGGAGCAGGAGGCGTTCCTGCAAAAACGGGACACCGTGCGCACCCACTGGATCGCCGGGGTCTCGCACGACATCCGCACCCCGCTCTCCGTCGTCATGGGGTATGCGAGCCATTTGGAGGAAAGCCCCGCGCTGCCGGAGCCGGAGCGGGAAAAAGCCCGCGTGATCCGCCGACAGAGCGAAAGGATCCGGGCACTCATCAACGACCTGAACCTCGCTTCCAAGCTGGAATACGACATGCAGCCGCTCCGGCGCTCCAAATTCCGCCCGGCAGAGCTCGTGCGAGCGGCGGCGGCGGATTTTCTGAACCGCGGGCTCGACGTTTCCCGCTACCCGATCGAGGTGACTGTGAAGGAAGGGGCGCAGGAACTTGTCCTGAACGGCGACCGGGAGCTTGTGCAGAGGGCCGTTTCCAACCTGATCCAGAACAGCATCCGCCACAACCCCGACGGATGCGCCGTCACCGTCTGTGTGGAGCCGCTCTATTCCTGCTGTAAAATCTCCGTGCGCGACAGCGGATCCGGATTCCCACAGAAGGTGCTGCGGGCGATATCGGCCCCGATCACGCCGGAGCCGCTGGACAGCCACGGCCTCGGCCTTACGATCGTGCGCGGGATCGCGCGGGCCCACGGGGGAAAAGCGGAGTTCCGGAACCTGCCACAGGGCGGGGGCGAAGCGTCGCTGCTTCTCCCCTGCCCCGTTCCGGAACAGGAAAGCAAAGGGCCGATTTGCAGGGACAATAGAGGAAGAACAAATCCAAGTTCGCGACCGTAAGTGAAATTGCGGTAAGAAGCCATCGCCCCGGAAAGCAAAA
>DAINSB010000151.1:0-4927 GCA_036741535.1 Caproicibacter sp.
GGCTGAGCCTGCACGCAAGCCCCGCCGTAAAATTTGCATAGAGCGATAACAAGGGACTGTTGCAAAACGAATTTGCAATAGCAAATTGCACAACAAAAGCAGTCCAACAAATAGAAAAATGCGCTTTGAAATGGCTTTTGAGGGCCAAATCAAGGCGCATTTTTGTGCATTATTTTTCGACGAGGCTGTTTTGCAACAGCCCCTTTTGGGGTTGCACTCAGGCCGGCCGGGCCTCCCTTCCGACGGGAATTTCTCCGCTCCGGCCCCGCCATCATTTTCTGAGCTTCCGGAAAAAATCGGTCAGCAGCGCCGCGCACTCCTCTTCCAGCACGCCCGGAACGACCTGCGGCCTGTGGTTGTACGGCAGCGCGAACAGATCGACCACGGAGCCGCACGAACCCGCTTTCGGGTCCCGCGCGCCGAAGACCACGCGGGGGATGCGCGCGCTGATGACGGCCCCGGCGCACATGGGGCACGGCTCCAGCGTCACATACAGGTCGCACCGGCACAGCCGCCAGCCCCCGAGCGTTTCGCACGCCCCGCCGATCGCCTCCATCTCCGCGTGAAGCAGGGCGTTCTTGCCGGTCTCCCGGCGATTGCGGCCTTCCGAGAGGACCGCGCCGTCCCGGACGATCACCGCGCCGACCGGCACCTCTCCCTGTGCTGCCGATTCCCGCGCGAGCGCGATGGCCCGGCGCATGAAGAATTCATCCCGTTCCTCCGCCATCTTCTTACCCCCCATACAGGATCATCACGGAGTTGACCAGGGCATAGGCGACGAAAAACACCGCTCCCGCATTTGCGAACAGCGAGCCGATCCTCGAGGAAAGCGGCAGCACATTGGGCGTGTATCTGCCGAAACGCGGCTTTTCCCTGCCGGTCAGGAGCAGGTACACCAGCCCGACGACGCCGAGCCCGATGAGCGCGACGCCCGCAATATTGTTCACGCTCTGCATGGCGCTCTCCCCGCCGTACCGCTCGACCATATCCAGAGAGAAAGAAAGCGTGTTGTTGATGAAATGGATCAGGATGGACGGCAGCAGCGAGCCCGTGCGGATCACGGCATACCCCATCGCGAGGCCGCACAAAAAGGCGAACACCATCTGGATGAAGTTGGCGTGGTACAGGCCGAACAGCACCGCCGAAGCGACCACGGCGAACCCGTCGCCGAATCTGCGCAGGCTCTGCAGGGCCGCGCCGCGGAACAGCATCTCTTCCACGATGGGCGGGATGACGCAGACATTCACCGCGTAAAGCGCCAGCACGCGCCAGTCGTCCGTCAGCGGATACGACGGCAGCGTGCCGCTGAAGCCGAAATATTTCTGGATCTGCGCGACGGCGTCGGCCGGGATGTTGGCGAGCATGCAGACGCCGCAGCCGAAAAGCACGTACGCCGCCGTCGGGAGCGCCTCCGTCTTCCGGAACGGCAGCCCGACGGAAAGCGGCATCCGCTTCGCGGCGAAGTACAGCAGGGCGGGCACCCCCACCCCGATCAGATAGTCCACCCCCACCAGAAGGTAAAACAGCGTGGGCGGCAGGCCGTAAAACTGCCCGTACGAGTCCGTCACCGCAAATCCCCGCGCGCTCAGCAACCGCGCGCAGACCCACGAGACAAAAAACATCAGCGCCGGAACCGCCAGAACGGCGAAGCAGAGCCCGCTGGAAGTCCTTCTGATCTGCCTGCGCTCTTCGTGCGCCGCCGCGAAATACCGGTAATCCGGGCCGAACGGCCCGTAGGGCGAAAAATACATATGATATTCTCCTGATTTTTTGGATGATTTTTAAGATGATAGAAAAGGGCCTTTCGGCCCCTTGGATAAACAGATTCATTTTATGGTAACACGATCCCCGTCGTTCGTCAAGCGAGAGGCATGTCGTCGCTCCCGCGCCGATGGGGATGCGTAAACGGAAACTTTGCGCCTTTAAAATTTGCCCCTTTAACCCGCTTTTCTGAATTTTCCCCCGTGGGGCGATCGGGCTTGCGCTCAGGCCGCGCGGGCCCATACTTTCGGGCAGGCTGAGCCTGCACACAAGTTTACACAAAGCCAATCGAGTGCGGACCGAAGGCAAGGAGGAAGAAGCCGTATTGCCGAAAGCCATAGTTGTGGCCCGCCGTAGGCGCGAACGGCGCTTTGCGCCCAAAGTCCGAGCAAGGGGGAGCTTCAAACTCCCAGCGAGAGGGGCACCTAAACGCTCCCCCTTGCATCCCCCGGCACCCGTCATCTGCCTGAGTGCGACCGAAGGACCACAGGGATCCCTATTGTGCGAAGACACGGAAAAAGGACCTTTCCGCCCCAATGAAAAGCGGGAGCAGTCTTTCGACTCTCCCGGGCATAAAATGCCTTTCGAGCCTACGGCTGCCACGACTTCGGCACAAACATAAGATGAGCATACCCTTCGCACCGGGTACGCTCATTTTATCACTTCGTTGAAATTTCACGGCGGGGCGTGCGTGCAGGCTCAGCCTGCGAATTTCATCCGGTTGATGGTGATCATGCGCAGCAGGTTGTTCAGGCGAAGCAGCAAGCCGCACAGCGGGCCCCACGAAGAAAAGATCTTGGTGCGGAAGCACAGCGGGTAGCTTTCGATCCGTTTCAGGCCGATGCCCCAGCCCTCCATGTCCCGCGCGCCGCGCAGGCTCCATTTCATCCCGGCGCCCACGATGCCGGACCTGCGCACCATCGCGCTGGAAAGCCGGATCCCCATGGGCGCGATGGCGTCGAAGACGATCTCTCCGCCCGGGAACCGCCGCGACAGCATGGCGAGGAACGACCGGACCTTCTCCTCCTCAAAATACATCAGCACGCCGCCCGCAAGGAACAGGATGCCGTCCTGCGGCGGCTCGATGTCGTCGAGAAAAGTCGGGTCGAACATGGATTTCGGGATGCGGACCGGGCCCGCGCTCTCCGGCAGCAGTTCACGGCGCAGGCGGATCACCTCCGGAACGTCGAGGTCGTACCAGCGGATCTGCCCGTTGTCGACACGGTAGAAGGTCGTGTCGAGGCCGGCGCCGATGTTCACGATCGTCGCGCGCGGATGCTCCTGGATGAAATCCCGGATCAGGGAATCGAACTCCTTTGCGCGGATGGCGAGACACAGGATGGGAAAGCGTTTCATTCCGGAGCGGAACGAAGAAAAATCGTAATCGAGCCGGCCGACCATCTCCACGGCCTTGCGGTCCCGCAGGACGGGATCGCGCATCTTCGATTCCTCTGCCCTCCCCCACAGCGGGAGAAGGAGCGTCTCATGGACGTTTCTCAGGTCCACCCTGATTTTCACGCCTTCCATGTCAGATGCCTCCCTGCGAACGGTCTCCGCCGCGCATTCGGGTTTTCATATCAAAACGCCTTCCCTTTTCAGCCGTAGATTTTTTTGCTGAAGTACCGGTCGCCGCGGTCCGGCAGGACGACCACCAGATCGCTGCCGCGGGGCGCTTCGTCCGCGGCCCTGCGCGCGGCGGAAAGGGCCGCGCCGGAGGAAGTCCCCGCGAGGATGCCCTCTTTTCTGGCGAGCAGGCGCAGCTCCTCCACGGCTTCTTCGTCCAGAATCTTGTAGACCTTACTCACGAGAGAAATATCCATCGTCTCCGGCATGAACGTGTTGCCGATCCCCTCGATGGCGTAGCAGCCCGCTTCGCCGCCGCCCATGGTGGAGCCGACGGGGTCGGCCATGATGATCTTCACGTCCGGATTTTTCTCCCGCAGATATTTTCCCGCGCCGGTCAGCGTCCCGCCGCTTCCCGCCCCCGCCACGAAATAATCCACCCGGCCGTCGAGGTCCTCCCAGATTTCCGGCCCCGTGGTCTCGTAGTGGGCGCGCGGGTTCGCGGGGTTGCTGAACTGGCTGAGCGTGACGGGGTGCTCCACCTGCGTCTTCAGCTCCTCGACCTTCTCGATGGCCCCCTGCATGCCCTTTTCCTTCGGCGTATGCACGATCTCTGCGCCGAACGCCCGCATGATGACCTGCTTTTCCTCCGAAAATTTCTCCGGCACGGCGAAGATCACGCGGTATCCCTTCCCGAGCGCCGCGAGCGCGATGCCGATGCCCGCGTTGCCCGCCGTGGCCTCCAAAATCGTGTACCCGGGCTTCAGCGCGCCGCGTTCCTCCGCGTCGCGAACGAGCGCCGCGCCCATGCGGTCCTTCACGCTGCCGCCGGGGTTGAAAAGCTCCAGCTTCGCAAACACGTTCCGTCCCTCGGCAAATCCCATATGGTTCAGCTTCACGAGCGGCGTATGCCCGGTCAGGTCCCGCACATCATTGTAATACTTCATTTTTCTCCCCCCACGTAAGCGTTTCGGAATGCGTTCTCAAGGTCTTCGGCCAGGTCGCGTTTGTCTTCGATGCCGACCGAAAGGCGGACCAGATTATCCACGATGCCGACTTTCTGCCGCACCTCGCGCGGCACGGAAGCGTGCGTCATGGTCGCGGGGTGGCAGACCAGCGACTCCACGCCGCCCAGGCTTTCCCCCAGGACGATCAGCCGCACGCTTTCATAGAATTTATGGATGTCGTATTGCTCCGAGAGGACGAACGAGATCATCGCGCCCGCCCCGGACGCCTGCTTTTTCTGGATCGCGTAGCCCGGGAAGTCCTCGAACCCCGGGTAATACACCTTCGTCACGCCGTCGTGCCCGCGCAGGAAATCCGCGAGGTAGGCCGCGTTTTCCAGATGGCGGTCCATCCGCACCGCAAGCGTCTTGATCCCGCGGATCAGCAGCCACGAGTCGAACGGCCCGGCGACGCCGCCCGTCGCGTTCTGGATGAACGCGAGGCGCTCCGCCGTCTTCTGGTCCTTCACCACGGCGAGGCCCGCCACGAGGTCGCTGTGCCCGCCGAGGTATTTCGTCGCGCTGTGCACCACGATGTCTGCGCCGAGCTCCAGCGGCCGCTGCAGGTACGGCGTCATGAACGTGTTGTCGACGATCAC
>DAINSB010000152.1:0-4891 GCA_036741535.1 Caproicibacter sp.
CCTTGACACTATCAAAACCAGGCTAATATGTTATTACCTTTCATCATCTAAGCCGGGCTTGTCCGTCGGATTCCCATAAAAATTGCCCTTTTGCTTGGTCCGTTAAAAAAATATTACTCCAATTTCAGCGAGCAGGACGACCTGATCTCCATCGGGACAATTGGCCTGATTAAGGCCGTCAACACCTTCGACGGCTCGAAAGGGATCCGACTTTCCAGCTATGCCGCAAGATGTATTGAAAATGAAGTTCTGATGTATTTCCGTTCCTCCAAAAAGAGCGCGCAGGACATCTCCATCAACGAGCCGATTGACACGGATAAGGACGGCAATGCCCTGACCTTGATGGACGTCATGGCGACGGAGGACAACATCTTGGACAACATCGACTGCAAAATCAAATCCGAACAGCTGAAGCACTACATAGATGAGGTCCTGTCTCCGAGGGAGCGCACCATCATCCGTCTGCGCTACGGGTTGGACGGCCTGGAGCCTCTGACGCAAAGAGAAGTCGCCCATCGGCTCGGCATTTCGCGCTCCTATGTCTCCCGGATCGAAAAGAGGTCGCTTGCCGCCCTGAACAAGCGGTTCGGCAGGTAGTTTTGTCTCACAGCACGCGGGCGAACGGCATGCAGCGGAAGAGGGCCGGCGGAACGTGCGGAAAATCCGCCGGGCGGCCTGTTTTCCCCGCTGGGAGCGTGGATTGAAATTTGCTCATGCTTCACCTTGCTGGCGTACTCCAGGGTCGCTCCCCACGCGAGAAATTCATTGATTTGTCGTATTATCTGAATAAAGCATTGACTATTCGCGGATTATGAGTTACAATAAAAAACAATCCAAAATATCATAACATAAAAAGGCTGTGAAGGAAAGCAGTACCCGCTTTTTGATCTCAAGAGAAAAGATGGCCGGTGTGAATCTTTGTGAGGAAAACGGGGAAATCGTTTCTGAGCCGCATTGCTGAACGAAATTTTTCCAGTAGGCTGTGCCGGAATTTCGACCGTTACCACGGAATCGGCATCCCCGGATGCCGGTCGAGTGCAGAGGAATTCTCTGAATTTTAGGTGGTAACACGGATTTGCGTCCGCCCTAAGCTGATTTTCAGCTTGGGGCGTTTTTGTTATCATCCCGTCGTCCGTTCCGCGGACTCCGTTTTCCAAAGAGCGGAAACAATTTTGACTACCCGATAGATTTAGATTCAATTTATGAAAAGGAAGGTTCATTATGGAAAAGAAAGATCTGGATTGGGCAAATCTTGATTTCGGCTACCGGAAAACGGAGAAGCGGTATGTATCGAATTTTCGGAACGGAGCCTGGGACGAAGGAAAACTGACGGAAGACGATACGGTGACCATCAACGAATGTGCCGGCGTTCTGCAATACTCCCAATCCTGCTTTGAGGGGCTGAAGGCATACACGGCGGAGGACGGGCATATTGTCGCGTTCCGCCCGGACATGAATGCCCAGCGCATGGAAGACAGCGCCGCGCGGCTGGAGATGCCCGCTTTTCCGAAGGAGAGGTTCGTCGATGCGGTCGTTCAGACCATCCGGGCCAATGCGGCCTATGTCCCGCCCTACGGGTCCGGAGCCACGCTCTACGTCCGCCCCTACATGTTCGGCAGCAGCCCGGTCATCGGCGTTGCGCCGGCGAAGGAATATCAGTTCCGCATTTTCACCACACCGGTCGGTCCGTATTTCAAAGGCGGCGTCCGTCCGCTGACCCTCTGCGTCAGCGACTTCGACCGGGCCGCCCCGCATGGGACGGGCCATATCAAAGCGGGCCTGAATTACGCGATGAGCCTGCATGCCATTGTCTCCGCGCATCAGGCCGGGTTTGACGAAAACTTATATCTAGACGCCGCCACCCGCACCAAAGTCGAAGAGACCGGCGGCGCGAACTGCCTCTTCGTGACGAAGGACAACAGGATCGTCACCCCGAAATCGGGCAGTATTCTGCCGTCCATCACGCGGCGCTCGCTGCTCTATATCGCGAAGGAATACCTCGGCCTTGAGGTGGAGGAGCGGGAAGTGTATTTCAGCGAAGTCAAGGACTTTGTCGAATGCGGCCTCTGCGGGACGGCGGCCGTCATCTCGCCGGTCGGCAGGATCGTGGACCACGGGAAAGAGATCTCCTTTGCGAACAGCCGAAACGGCATGGGCCCGGTGACGAAAAAGCTGTTTGACACGCTTACGGGGATTCAGATGGGACGCATCAAGGGCCCGGAAGGCTGGATCAAGGTCGTCGAATAAAAAGCGGTCCCCGCGGCTTGCCGCGGGGAACCGGAATCGCTCCGGAGCAGGGGAGACCCTGCCCCGGTTTTTATTCTGATCTACGCCGGCATGTCCATCGCCGGGGGCGCTTGCCCTGCCCATGGAAAATGATCCCTTGTGGAAAATCCGCTTTCCCCGCCGTGCGAATTATGCTATGATAACATAGGAGGGAAAGCGGCATGGACAGGACGATTCTGCACTGCGACTGCAATTCGTTTTTCGCTTCGGTCGAGTGTGTGCTCAGGCCGGAGCTGCGAAGCGTGCCGATGGCTGTCTGCGGCGACCCCGAAAGCAGGCACGGCGTCATTCTCGCCAAGAACGAGCTTGCGAAAAAATTCGGCGTCCGCACGGCGGAAACCATCTGGCAGGCGAAGCGCAAATGCCCCCGGTTGGTGCTCGCCTCCACCCATTTTGAGGAATACCGGAGCTATTCCAGGCGGATCAATGAGATCTACCGGCGGTATACGGACCTTGTGGAACCGTTCAGCATCGATGAAAGCTGGCTCGACGTGACCGGCAGCCGGGAGCTTTTCGGCGGTGGCCGCGAAATCGCGGACAAGCTGCGCGGCACCGTGCAACGGGAGACGGGGCTGACCATTTCCGTCGGGGTCTCCTTCAGCAAGATCTATGCGAAGCTGGGCAGCGACTACAAAAAGCCGGACGCGACGACCGTCATCAGCCGGGAGAATTACCGCAAGATCGTCTTTCCGCTCCCCGTGGGGGCCCTCATGTTCTGCGGAAGAAAGATGGAAGAGACGCTGAACGGGCTCGGCATCCATACGATCGGCGAACTGGCCGGGACGAACCGGGAGTTTCTGTACGCGCGGCTGGGCAAAGCGGGCCTGCAGCTCTACGATTACGCGAACGGCCTGGATTCCGACCCGGTGCGGGATTTCCGGGACATCCGCGAAGTCAAGAGCATTGGCAACAGCGTGACGTTCCGCCGGGACCTCTGCGGCGCGGAGGATGTGGCGCGCGGCGTGGCGGCGATTTCGGACAGCGTCGCCTCGCGCATGCGGAAGCACGGCGTGAAATGCTGGGTGGTGCAGATCGGCATCAAGAATCCGCATCTGAAAACCATCACCAGGCAGAAAACGCTGCGGGTCCCCACGCATCTGGCGGCGGAGCTTGGCGCCGCCGCCATGGATCTGATCCGTCAGAGCTGGAATCTCGGCGCGCCCATCCGGATGCTGTCCATCGCCGGCACCGCGCTCGTGCCGGACGGCGCGGCGGGGGAGCAGCTTTGCTTTTTTGAACCGGCCGGCCGGCGGAAGGGGAGGGAACGGCAGGAAAAGCTGGAATCCGCCCTCGATACCATCCGCGACAGATTCGGCAGCGGCTCCGTCGTTTCGGGCGCGCTCCTGCACGAGGATCTGGGCCTTGACGGGCTGCACCGCAAATGACTGGAAAGGAGTCTTTCAGATGAAATACAAACGTAGCGAAAATACCGTCGTCCTTCGGGTCGACCGCGGGGAAGAGATCGTGTCTTCGGTGAAACGGGTCTGTGAGAAAGAACACATCGCCTGCGCTTCCGTCGCCGGAATCGGCGCGGTGGACCATGCGGTGGTGGGACTGTACCATGTGGCCGAGCAGAAGTACCGTTCCAACACGTTCGACGGCGAGATGGAAATGACTTCCCTGCTCGGGAACGTCAGCGAACAGAATGGGCAGGTCTATCTGCATTTTCACGCCGGCTTCGCAAAAGAAGACGGGCAGATGCTCGGCGGGCATCTCAACGAGGCGGTCGTAAGCGGCACGGCCGAGATTTTTATCACGGTCCTTCCGGGCTCGGTCGGCCGTTTCCGGGATTCCGTGACGGGCTTGAACCTGTTCGATCTTTAATTGTCCCGGGACCGCCGAAAACATACGCGCGCCCGGGGACGGGCGCAGAACGGAAGGGAACGCCATGATCCGCAACGAAGTGCTGGACGCGATCCACGCGCGCCGGAGCACGCGCAGTTTTACCGACCGGCAGCTGGAGCCGGAACAGCTTGAAACGCTGCTCGATGCCGCTATCTGGGCGCCGAGCGGAGGGAACAACCAGAGCTGGCTTTTCACCGCCATCCAGAACAAAGAGTCCCTGCTGAAGCTCAACGAACTGGTGCGCGAAGGGTTTCAGCGCTGGGTGCCGGATGACGATTATCCCGGCAAGATCGCGGCCAGGGCCGCCTCGCGGAAAGAGAACTACAATTTCTACTATCACGCGCCGACCGTCCTCGTCGCTTCCAACAAACCGAACTACGAGAATGCGATGGCCGACTGCGCGCTCGCCCTCGAAAACGTCTTTCTCGCGGCGCAGTCCATGGGGCTGGGCACCTGCTATCTCAACCAGCTTCACTGGCTCCGCAGCGACCCCGGCGTCCGGGATTTCCTCTTCGGGCTGGGCATCCCGAAAGAGCACACCATCTGCTCGGCGGCCGCGATCGGATTCATCGGCAAAGCGTCCGCGCCGCCGGCTCGCCAGCCGAACACGACCCGCGTCGTCCGGTGAGTGCGACCCCGGCGTCCGCGCCGCCGCTCCGACAGCAGGTCCCGTCGGAAATATATGCGGGCCCCGGTATGGAACCGGGGCCTTTTGCATGCCCGCCGTCTGCCGGAGGGAAGGGCGCTTGTCACGGCTTTT
>DAINSB010000153.1:0-4886 GCA_036741535.1 Caproicibacter sp.
CTGTAAACCCTTCATCATTTGGATTGAGGGATTTGTCTGGAAAGGAGTTATATGTTAAAGGAAGGAGAAGAAATAGTATTTGACCGAAAGAAAACTTTTAAATATATAAAAGGTCT
This sequence comes from Caproicibacter sp., assembly GCA_036741535.1. Classification (GTDB taxonomy): domain Bacteria; phylum Bacillota; class Clostridia; order Oscillospirales; family Acutalibacteraceae; genus Thermocaproicibacter. The sequence goes on from DAINSB010000153.1 coordinate 117, forward strand.
CGGCAGTGGTGGTACGGGAGATACATATCTATTCAAGGATGAGATGACTGATATGCTTTTCGCGATAAAAAAATATGCGCCTAAAGGTGAAAATAACCGATAAATACAATTCTACAATACGGATCTTTTCCTCTGCCGTAGCTTTCCCTTTGTTTGGCATAATTTTACCCCCAGACGTACAGTGATTTGTTTTTTCACTGTCCTATCTGGGGGTAGCACACCATATTCCGGGGCGGCTTGTTTTACCCGGATCAGAATCTCGCCGCGGCGGCTTGTTTTCTTTTGCGGTGTATAAGCATTTACAGTAATTCCACTTCAATTTGCGAATGATGATGTATTTTCCCCCCTTCGGCGGGGGAAAACACAAACCCACTTGCATAATCAACTGGAAATGCTGTAGATGGTGAATCTCTTCCAATGGATTGATAAGATACAAAACGATTCTCTCTGGTACGATCCGATCCATTTTCGCCGAAATGATGAAAAAAGAAGCAAGACGGCCCGCTTTTTTCTATAATATTAGGATAGAAGAGTAGAAGGGGAGGCTTTTATGAATCCATTCCGGAATCTTTATTACCACCGCCCGTTCGCGGGCGAAAAAACGGACCGCACGGTCCGCGCGGACCTGTGCGTCTACGGCGGCACCTCGGCGGGCGTGACGGCGGCCGTCCAGGCCGCGGAATCGGGGCTGCGCGCCGTGATCGTCAACCCCGGCGCGCACCTGGGCGGCATGAGCTCGGGCGGCCTCGGCGCGACCGACCTCGGGAACAAAGCCGCCGTCGGCGGGCTGTCCCGGCGGTTCTACCGCCGCATGCTCGAGCACTACGCCGGCCGGAACCAGGCGCAGTGGACCTTCGAGCCGCACGTCGCGGAGGCCCTTTTCACGCGCTGGACGCAGGAATCGGAGATCCCGGTGTACTCCGGCGCCTTCCTCGGCAAAGCCGAAACGTCGGGCGGGAAACTCACGGGGCTTGTGATGGAGAACGGCCTGCGGTTCGAGGCGCCCGTCTTCATCGACGCCACCTACGAGGGCGACCTGATGGCCGCCGCGGGCGTGTCGTACCGCGTCGGCCGCGAGGCGAACTCCGATTACCACGAGACGCTGGACGGCGTGTATTTCGGCCATCCGGGCCACAGCTTCGGGGCCTGGGTCGACCCGTTCCGCGTCGAGGGAAAGCCGGGCAGCGGGCTGCTCCCGGGCGTCTCCGAAGAGGAGCCGGGGTTCCAGGGGCAGGGCGATACCCGCGTGCAGGCGTACAACTTCCGCATCTGCCTGACCAAAAGCCCGGACCGGCTGCCGTTCCCCGAGCCGCCCGGCTATGACCCGGACCGGTTCGAGCTGCTGCTGCGGTACATCCGCGACGGCGTGTGGGACGCGATGCGCCTGAACACCCCGCTGCCCAACGGCAAAACCGACCTGAACAACAACGGCGCCGTTTCCACCGATCTGATCGGCGGAAGCCGGGAATGGCCGGACGGCAGTTACGAGACGCGCGAGCGCATTTTCCGGGAGCATTTTCAGTACGACCTCGGCATGCTGTATTTTCTGGCGAACGACCCGCGCGTCCCGGCGGAGATCCGGGCGGAGGCCGGCACGTGGGGCCTGCCGGCGGACGAGTTCACCCGGACCGGCGGCTGGCCGCATCAGCTCTATATCCGCGAGGCGCGCCGCATGGTCTCGGACTACGTCGTGACCGAAAGCGACTGCCGCCACCGGCGCGCCGCGCCGGACCCCGTCGCCCTCGCGGCCTATACGATGGATTCGCACCATTGCCGGCGCATCGTGCTGGACGGCCGGTGCGTCAACGAGGGCAACGTGGAGATCCCGCCCGCGGCGCCCTACGGCGTCCCGTACCGCTCCATCGTCCCCCGGCGCGGCGAGTGCGGAAACCTGCTGGTGCCGGTCTGCCTTTCGGCCACGCACATCGCCTACGGCTCCATCCGGATGGAGCCGGTCTTCATGGTCCTGGGCCAGTCCGCCGGCACCGCCGCGGCGCTCGCGCTCGAAAAGGGATGCGACGTGCAGGACGTGGAGTATCCCCTCCTGAGGAAGCGGCTGCTCGCGGACGGTCAGATTCTGGAGTGGAAACCCTGACGGCTCCGCTTTTTACCGGAACGTCTTTTTGCTGCCAATACATAAAAGAAAGGATCTGTGCCTATGGAAACCCTGCATCATGATCTTACCGTCGCGGGCGGCGGCATCGCCGGAATGTGCGCGGCCGTCGCCGCGGCCAGGCACGGGCTGAAGACGGCGCTCGTGACCGACCGGCCGGTGCCGGGCGGCAACGCGAGCAGCGAGGTCGCCGTCAGCATCAGCGGCGCCGCTTCCGAAGGGGGCTCCCGCTCGGTCTACGCGCGGGAAGGCGGCATCGTGGAGGAGATCAAGCTCCGGCGCCTTTTCTATAACCAGACGGCGCCCGCGGGCCCGTCTTATCAGGATTGGCCGATGGAGGACGCGGCTTATTTCGACCTTCTTTACGGCGAGAAAAATCTCGATCTTTACCTGAACGCCTCCGTGCGGACCGCCGAGGTCCGCAACGGCCTGATCCGGGCGGTCGGCGCCGTCCAGCTGGGCTCCGAAAAAGAGCTGCGGTTCGAGAGCCCTCTGTTCGCCGACTGCACGGGCGACGGGGCGGTCGGCTGCCTGGCCGGTGCGCGCTACCGCTGGGGAGAGGAAGCCAAGGGGGAATTCCACGAATCGCTGGCCCCCGACGCGCCGACCCGGATCGTGATGGGCAGCACCATCCTCTTCTTCACGAGGGACGCGGGCAGAAAGGTCCGCTACCGGCGGCCGGCCTTCGCCTACGACGTGACGAAGCTGCCGTATTTTCAGAATATCGGCAGCGACGCGCTGGCGCGGGGCATTCACCGGGAGCGGAACGTCTACTGCGGCTACTGGTGGATCGAGGTGGGCGGCCTGCTCGACACCGTCGGCGACAACGAGAAGATCACGCTCGAGCTTCGCAGGCTCGCCTACGGCCTTTGGGATTATATCAAGAACAGCGGCCGCTACGAGGGCGCCGACACCCTGATCCTCGACAAGGTCGCGACGGTCGCGGGGAAGCGGGAATCCAGGCGCTTCGCCGGCGATTATGTCCTGACCCAGAACGACGTCGAGCAAAAGACCGGTTTCCCGGACGCCGTATGCGTCGGCGGCTGGTCGATGGACGTGCACGCGCCGCACGGCATCTGCGATCCCGGCCCCGCCAGCCACTGGCATCCGAACAACGGGATGTACAACATCCCGCTCCGCTGCCTGTATTCGAGGGATATCCCCAACCTGTTCTTCGCGGGGCGCGACATCAGCTGCACCCATATCGCCCTGGGCTCGACGCGCGTGATGGCCACGTGCGGCTGCGAGGGGCAGGCGGTGGGCACGGCGGCCGCGCTGTGCCTGAAGTACGGCGAGCCGCCCGCGCGGATCGCCGCCGGGCATATGAAAGAGCTGCGGGAGCTTCTGCTCCGGGACGACCAGACCATCGTGGGGGCGAAGGAGCCGGCCGATCCCGAGCTGCTGCGGGACCTGACCGTCGCCGCCACCTCGGTCAAAGAAGCGGAAAACCCGCGCGGCGAGACCTTCCTTCCGCTGAACGACGATTACTGCCTCGCGATGCCCGTCCGGGAACGGCTGGACAGCGTGGAGCTCCATCTGAAGAACGCCGGGCCGGAAAAGACGACGCTTCGGGCACGCTTATACGGCGGAACGCGGCCCGAAAATTACATTCCCGAGACGCTGCTGAAAGAAACGGCCGCCGAGGTCCCCGGCGGCTTCGACGGCTGGCTTCGGATCCCCGCCGGGGCCGTTCCGCAGGGCGACGGGAAGATCTACATGATGTTCGGCCGGAACGAAAAATTAAGCCTTTCCTGCAACCGGGAAAAGCCCGTGGGCTTCGTCACCTTCTTCGTGCGGAAAAACGAGGAACCGGAGAAGTATCCCCGGGCGGGCCGGTTTTTCCTCCACCGGCGGGAAGCCTGCGTCTGCTTCCGCGCGATCGCGCCCGCGCAGCGGCTTTACGGGCCGGAAAACCTTGTGAACGGCTACTCGCGGCCCTACGGCCTTCCGAATCTCTGGATCTCGCGGGACGACGGAACGGAGCAGTCGGTCACGTTGGAGTACGCCGTGCCGAAACGGATCCGCGAGCTGCAGCTCGTCTTTGACACCAGGCTCGAGTATGACAATTTCACCGAGCCGATGCCGGAGCTCGTCCGCGATTACCGCGTCGAGATCACCGGCGCGGACGGCGCGGTGGAAACGATCGACGAGCGTGACAATGAGCGAAGAGTCCGCCGGCACCCGGTCGGCGGGCGGAACGTCCGGTCGGTCCGGATCGTCCTCAAGAGCACTTACGGCGCTCCCGACCGGCGGTTGTACGCCGTGCGGCTGTACTGAGCGCGCCGGGCATTCCAAAGGAAAGGGTCCTCCGCCTTTTGAAAAAGGCGGGCGAAAACTTTTACGCAAGGGAAAAGGGACGGGAAAAGAAAAAACAAATGGGAGATGTCTTGGACTGTCCCGCCAAACCAGGCCTTCGGTCCGCCCCGCGCTGAACGGCGGGCCGTGGCTGCGGCGACACGCCGCTCAAAAGGCGGAAGCGTGCAGCTTCATCCCGCCCCGCGTCTCGACGTTCCCGGCCGCGTCCATCGCGATGGCCGCCCAGTGCTCCGGGTTTTCGTAATCCGTGCCGTTCCCGTCGTCGTCGTAATATTCGTATTCCGCTTTGAACCAGATGGAGCTGCAGAATCTTCGGCACATGGTCGGCGCCCATGACACGG
>DAINSB010000154.1:0-4878 GCA_036741535.1 Caproicibacter sp.
GAATCTATCCAAGCCCCTTTATAAACACCGAGTAGAATGGAATCGACCGTGTGCGGCGGGTTCCCGGGCCGTTTCCGTCCGAACGGGAATTGGCATGCTGTGGAAAAACGCCGGGATACAGGCTATAATATCCATAAATACGAATCTGAAAGGGTGGAGAAAATGAAGTACTATATGCTGGAAGGCTCGTTTGTCGGGCGGCTTCCGGAACAGGGCGAGCTGAAAAAGGCGATCGACGCGCATCTTGCCTATCTGCAGACCGGCTTTCAGGACGGCTCGGTCCTCGTATCGGGACCCAAAGCGGGAGGCGGCGGCGGTGTAATTGTGCTAAAAAGCGACGATATTGAAAAGTTCTGCAGGGAGGATCCTCTGGTACAGGCGGGCATCCAGAAATATCGGATCACGGAATTCAAACTGCATCGCTGCCAGGACTCTCTGAAGAGCTGGTTTCAGCAGTAAACCGGCCCCCTCAGCCCCGGCGGGGATGTCGGCGCAGGGCTGTTACGGCTGGAACACTTCGCGGCCGTGATAGACGGGGACGGAACCGGCGTTCGCTCCGGCCGACGGGGATACGGTCCCGGCGGGGACGGAGCCGTCCGGAGATTCGATTTCGACGTAAGTGGAGCCGACCGTCCGGCCGTTGTATAAAAGCTGTACCTGCACCTGACCCGTGCCGCCGTTGGAGGAGAAGACGCCGTTCTGGTCGATGGAGCCGAGGCGCGCGTCGGACAGTTGCCAGTTCAGGCCGCCTGCGGGCAGGGCGGCCGGGGCGCCGGAAAAGTCCAGCCCTTTGGCGCTCATCCGGACAACGGCGCCCGGGGCGTAGGTCCTGTCGTAGGGGGAGAGAGCGGCCGAAACGAATGCGCCGTCCGGCGCCGGGTTTTCGAGGAAGAGCCATGAGTTGGCGACGGGGCGTTCCTTCCCGTCGGACGGATAGTTCTTGACCGTCAGGGCGGTCTCCCCGGGCGTTCTGGTCAGCAGCGTGGAGGAGCCGCCCCCGTCCAGATTGCCCGCCCACACGGCGCCCAGGTCCTTCATCAGCCGGGCGGTTTCCTGCAGCGTCAGCCCGTGGGAGTACGGGTCCTTTCTCCCGTCCGCCAGCAGGAAGAAGACCGATTGGTCGCTGCGCACGCCCACGGCGCAGCGTGGGGCCAGCCTCGGGGTCAGGTCCGTGTTCACAACGGCGCCGTTCGCGACCAGGATGCTGTGGATGCCGAGCGCCTGCCGGATGGCGTCCTTGTTTTTTTCATAGGTCCTGCGGTCGCCGTAGATCGGGGAGCCGTCCTTGCAGACGCCGAAAAAATCCCACCAGGTGCGGACCGGCGCGTAGCTGTGTATCTCGGCGCCGTTTTTGACGACCACGCCCCACGGGTCGCCCGTTTTCATATCATACATATCCGCGTTGATCGCGGCGACGACCCGTTCGCCTTTTTTCACCGCGGCGTTCGCCTGGCTCCGCACGGTGGCGAGGCCGATCGCCGACCCGTCGTTCGGGGTCCCGGCGGCGAGCGTCACAAAGCCGCTTTTCGGCGCGCACTCCAGCGTGAAGCAGGTCACTCGGTCGCCGCCCGTGTTTTGGTAAATGAATTCCTTCTGCGTCAGCCCGGGCGCCAGGGTGGTCCTGATCTCGTCCACCACCTGCGAGGCCAGCGAAGTGGACTCGTCCACCGGGCCGAGCGCCTGCGCCGGACACACAGACGCGATCTGCACGGCGGCCAGGCAGAGGACCATGGCCGAAACGGCCGTTTTTTTGAATCTGGATCCTATTTTGCAGTCCATCCCGTAAATCCTTCCTTTCAAGCGTGTTTTTCTATCTGCCAACTCCATTATATTACCATATGAGCGCCGTTCTGTTAAGCCCGGATTGATCATTCGACGGCGCGCGCCTTTTTTTCCCGCCGGATGGATTTTCCTTCTGTCAAAAGGGCAGGTGAGACTTGCACAAACGTACCGGAATGTGGTACAGTTACTATGCACGCGGGATTTTCCCGGAAGTGCCGCGGCGGGTCCGGCCCGCGGGAGCGGAAGAGAAAAGCCGGGCGGAGAAGCGCGGGCCCGATCGACAGAAGCAACGCACGAAAAGGAGACGCATCAATGATCAGTCCAACCTACGGGGAATGCGCCGATCAGGAGGTGGCGGAAATTATCCTCCGATACATCAAAAAGGACATACGGAATTCCGAGGGATTCAATGTCATCATAGGCGCCGACAGTCAGAATTTTTCCGATACCAAAGCCGTCGTGGCCCTTGTGGTCCAGAATATCGGCAAGGGCGGTATTTTTTTCTACGACATCAAAAGGGTCCCGCGCATCGAGAGCATCCGGCAGAAGCTGCTCTTTGAAACGAACCTGAGCCTGCAGTACGCGGACAAATTTCTCCACAGAATCGAAAGCCTGATCCTGAAAAACAAGCTGATGTGCGACAAAATAAATTTCTGCATCCATATTGATGCGGGTCTGAAGGGAAAGACGAACGTCCTGATCCCGGAGGTGACGTCCTGGATCAACGCCTGCGGATACCACTGCGAAATCAAGCCGAATTCCTTCGCGGCGAGCAACGTGGCGGATAAGCTGAGCAAATAGAAGGGAGACCGGCCGCCGGTCGTTGTCGAGCGCCGCCCGGATCGGGTGTGGCGGGATAGCCCTTGCGGCGGAACAGGAGAAAAGTGCGGATGTTAGACGAAATATATCTCAGGAAAGGTTACCGCATAAGTATTGATAGGTCGATACTTAGTGCGGTTCTTTTACGTCTATACGCAAAGACGGGGGCCTGTCCGTTTCTCAGATCGGGGGTGCCCCGCCGGGTCGATCTGACCGGTCGAATGACTCAGGAGAATGCCTGGGGATGAAACAGATCCAGTTGGCGATCGCGGCACGACTTCCCGTCGCGCACCCGGATCACGTCGCCCTCTTCGATCTTTCCGAATAAAATCGGAGAGGCGGGATCGTGGGCGGCGAAGTTCTTTTGAACCGTTGAGGGACGGCCGTTTGCATAGCAGTAGGCGCATCCGCTTCCGCAGGTGTCGTATGCGCCGATGTCGATGCTGGCGACGCAGCCGCATGCGGGCCGCTGGTTCTTGTCTTTTCCGACGGAGAGCGGGTATCCGCCGAGCCTTTCCAATCTTTTTGGATCGATACAGCGGGCGTGGCGGATTCCGAATCTGCTCAGATCGATCGTCTCCGCGCAGGTATCGAGAGAGATCCCCGCCTCTTGCGCAATCTCGGAAAATCGCCGCATCAGTTCTTCTTTCTGGGAAAGCGTCGGGTCGACGAGTCCGAGCGGCGCGGTCTTGCGCCGGATATGCCGGTACAGATCCAAAAAGCTCACGGTGCATTTCTCTGTGGAACCGGCGAGCCTTTCCGCGAGCATCCTGAAATATTTGAGGTGGTATTCCAGGGTGTATTTCCCGTTAAAAAAGATCGGGTCGTAGCGCCACAGGACTTTCTCTCTCCCGATTTTTTTCGACAGGCTTTGAAAGGCCGGGATGATGCTGTCATTTTTCGACGGGAGATTCGGCTCCACGTCTTTCCCATAGGGGTTGAGGGTGAACTGAAAATAATAGGCATAGTCCTTCAGCTCGTCCAGCCGGCCCATCATCGGGATGGGATTCTTGGTCCAGAACACGATCCCGTCCACGACATCGGGAGAAAGGGAGACTTTGCCGATCTGATGGATGTTCATCGGATTCCGGACATAGACATAGCCCTCTCTGATCCGGTTGTAGAACCAGTTTGAATAATAGGTCGGGATGTCGGTCCTCCGGCTTGCGCTGATGATCATGATCCCTTCACCTTCCCGTAACGCCCGCGTTTATCGCCGCCTCGACACAGCCCGCCCGAGAAGATCCGGAGAGACACCCGCCAGCAAGCTGAAGACACGCCGAGCGCCTCGGCCTCCGCGAAGAGTTCTCCCTACCGCGCCGCGCTCATCGTCTTTCTTTCCGTGTCAAACATGTTTTAACACGTTTCATTCTACACCCTTCGGCCGCGCCTGGCAATGGAATGATCGGGATGCCGGGCCACGGCGTTCGGCAGGGAAAAGGCCGGGTGGCGGCTCAAGGAGGAAGCAGGGTGTATTTGCGCGGAGGCGGCTTCCATGGTCCTTTAACCATGCACCGGTAAGATTTTACCACATGCGATTTTTGCGCCGGAATCCCCGGCGGGCTGTGATGTAAAGTCGTCGCGGTTTGCATGCACGACGACTGTTCGACCCATCACTGAATTCACGGAGAATCTGTCGGTCATAAAAATCATAAAGGCATAGCCTTTGTTCCCGAAAAGCGGCGGCAGATCGCCGGCATGCGCGGGATGAGGGCATCCTGTTGGATTGAAATGGCCGTCGGTATTTGCAAATGGATCTTCTGCGTTCCCGGTACAGGAACTTCCCTCGTGGATGTGGAATCCAAAAATATCAGGCGCGCATGGCCCGCTGCCCTGCGGAAGCCCATCGACCTGGACTACGAGCAATACCGCGCCGGACATCTGATAGAAATCGACCATCCCGCTGATATTCGGATTACTTGGACCCCCCGTGATGACGGCCCGAGCATCCGCCGGACCGGTCAGCACTCTTTGCAATTCATTGTAAGGAGGATCTATAAGCACAATCATCACCTCAGCACTATTTTATGCCGCTGAGAGAAATATGACATAGGAAGAAAAAATTAATGACCCTTTTCTGGATCCCGGCGCGCCGCAGGGGCCGACTGGATTGGACCCGGTGAAACCGTACATGGGTGGCGGGCTGTTGGAGATATTGTGCCGTGCACGATGCAGAGCTTGCTCTGGTTTTTATAGTACCGATCAGCGGTTCCGTCTGCTCATGGTAGACCTGCAGCCTCGCCTGAACCGTCTCGGGCTGGTCATCCTTGCGCTGAA
>DAINSB010000155.1:0-4877 GCA_036741535.1 Caproicibacter sp.
AGCTGCGCAAGGTGCCGAAGGACGAGATCAAGCGCCGCGTGGAAGAGGCCGCGAACGTCCTCGACATCTCGCATCTGCTCGACAGAAAGCCGAAGGCGCTTTCCGGCGGGCAGCGGCAGCGCGTGGCGCTGGGCCGGGCGATCGTCCGCAACCCGAAGGTCTTTCTTCTCGACGAGCCCCTCTCCAACCTGGACGCCAAACTGCGCGCCCAGATGAGGACGGAGATCTCGAAGCTGCACCTGCGCCTCGGCACCACGTTCATCTACGTCACGCACGACCAGACCGAGGCCATGACCATGGGCGACCGCATCGTCGTGATGAAGGACGGCTTCATCCAGCAGGTGGACACGCCGCAGAACCTCTACGATTCCCCGGTCAACCTGTTCGTGGCCGGATTCATGGGCTCCCCGCAGATGAATTTCATCGACGGCACCCTCGCAAAAGAGGGCGAGCGGTATTCGTTCCGGTTCGGCCGGTATGACGTGCCGATCCCGAAGGGGAAGGGCGGGGACGACGCGCTGAAGGACTACGCCGGCAAGAGCGTGGTGCTCGGCGTCCGCCCGGAACATGTCCACGACGAGCCGGACTTCCTCGCGAAAGCGGCGGAGGGCGTCGTCGAGGCGGACGTGGAGGTGACGGAGCTGATGGGCGCGGAGACGTACCTGTACCTGAAGTGCGAGGGCAACTCCATCACCGCGCGGGTCGAGCCGGCCTCCGCCCCCAAGACGGGCGACCGCATTCGCATCGCGTTCGACCTCGCCAAGCTGCATCTGTTCGACAAGGGGACCGAAAAGGCGATCCTCAACTGAGCGGCGTGTCGCCGTTCCCACGGCCGGCAGGCTGAGCTTGCACGCACGGCCGGGCAGAGGCAACTCCCGGCAAAAAAGCGTACCCTGTGCGAAGGGGTACACTTTTTTTATACCCGGTCAGCCCGGAAGGTCTTCGGGTACACCGCATATTTTCGCAGAATATGAAAAATATAAAAACTGCTGTTGAAATCTGCCAATATTTTATGTAGAATGTAAAGGAGCAGTTTTTGCATCGCCCGGCGGTTTTTTTACGATGTTTCAATGTACTGACAATATACTTGAGAAGTGAGGGAGCGCCACATGTCCAACAGACTTTTCCAGGGAGTGATCCACCAGATGCGCGATACGCTGGACCGCACCATCGGGGTTGTGGATGAAACGTCCGTCATCATCGCATGCAGCGAGCTGGGGCGCATCGGCGAGGTCAGCGAGAATATCACCGCAGAATCGTTTGCTTCGCCCGCTACTTTCGTAGTAAACGGCTGCACTTATAAATCGTTCGGGAACCATCCCCGCCCGGAATACGCGGTCTTCGTCTCCGGCACGGACCCGGAGGCCGGCCGCTACGCTTCTCTGCTGGCCGTTTCGCTCAGCAGCATCAAGCAGTACTATGACGAAAAATACGACCGCAGCAATTTCATCAAGAACGTCATCCTCGACAACATCCTGCCGGGCGACATCTACCTGAAGGCGCGCGAACTCCGATTCAACACGGATGTCAGCCGCGTCTGCATGCTCATCAAGGTGACCAACAAAACCGATATTTCCGCCTACGACGTGATCCAGAACCTGTTCCCCGACAAGAACAAGGATTTCATCATCAACATCAACGAGACGGACATCGCCCTCGTCAAGGAGATCCGGCCGGGCATCGAGCCGAAGGACCTCGACAAGCTGGCCAGTTCCATCGTGGATACCCTCAGCAGCGAGTTCTACACCCACTGCGTCATCGGCATCGGCACCGTCGTGACGGGCATCAAAGACCTGGCCCGCTCCTTCAAAGAGGCGCAGGTCGCGCTCGAGGTCGGCAAGGTGTTCGACACCGAGCGCGCCATCGTCAGCTACGACAACCTCGGCATCGCGCGCCTGATCTACCAGCTCCCCACGACGCTGTGCGAGGCGTTCCTGAAAGAAGTCTTCAAGCGCGGCTCCATCGACTCGCTCGACCACGAGACGCTGTTCACCATCCAGCGCTTTTTCGAGAACAACCTGAACGTCTCCGAGACGTCGCGCAAGCTGTTCGTCCACCGCAACACGCTGGTCTACCGCCTCGAAAAGATCAAGAAGATCACGGGCCTCGACCTGCGCGAATTCGAGGACGCCATCGTCTTCAAAGTGGCCCTGATGGTCAAACGGTATCTTTCTTCCAATCCCGTGAAGTTCTGAGGGGCCGCGCGCCGCTGCCAGAATATGTTACAAAAATATTACAAAATCATTTCAATTTAGAATCATATCCGATCCGCCCGTTGTTATCATGAAGCTATAACAGCCGGGCGGGGGCAAAGCCGCACCGAAACGCACCCGAGCGCAGGCAGGGACCTGTGAGCGGATCGAAAGGGCGGGTTTCGCCTGCCGAAGGACCGGCGCGGGGCGCTTTTCTGCCCGGCAGAAGAGCGGGAGCTTCCCGGGCTTTTTCCGCCGCATAAAGCGCGGCTTTTTCGTCTTGCTTTGCGGCGGGGCGTGGGAGCGGACGCAGTCCGTTGCGCGAAAAAAAGGGAGCGCGGTCGAAATATGGAGCGAGGTTGCGATGATTGATTTTCAGAATGTCAGCAAAGTCTATTCCAACGGGACGCAGGCGCTCAAGGGGGTGAGCCTGCATGTGGACGACGGGGAATTCGTGTTTATCGTGGGGCAGTCCGGCGCGGGGAAAAGCACGTTTTTGAAGCTCATCACCTGCGAAGAGCGGCCCACACAGGGCGAGATCGTCGTCGGGAACCAGAAGCTTTCCGAGCTCAAAAGGAACCAGGTGCCCTACATGCGGCGCATGATGGGCATGGTGTTTCAGGATTTCCGGCTCATCAGCAAGATGACGGTCTATGAAAACGTGGCGTTTGCCATGCATGTGGTGGGCGCGTCGAACCGCGAGATCCGAAAGCGGGTGCCGTACATACTGGGCCTTGTCAACCTGCAGGACAAGGCGCGATGCCACCCGAGGGAACTTTCCGGCGGCGAGCAGCAGCGGGTGGGGCTGGCGCGCGCGCTGGTCAACAACCCGAGGCTTCTCATCGCGGACGAGCCGACCGGCAACGTGGACCCGGCGCTTTCGTTCGAGATCGTGGACCTGCTCAACGAGATCAACAAGCGGGGTACGACCGTCCTGATGGTGACGCATGAGCATTCCCTGGTCAAGCACTTCCAGCGCAGGGTCGTGGAGATCAACAGCGGCGCCGTCGTTGCGGACAGCTGCAACTGGGAGGTGCGAAATGTTTAAAAACCTCAAGTACCTTTTCCGGGAGGGCGTGCGCAACATCTGGAGCAACCGGACCATGTCGCTGGCTTCGGTCGGGGTGCTCGCCTCGTGCCTGATGATGACGGGCGCCGCGGTTCTCTTTTCCATGAACATCAATTCCGCCATGAAGACCATCGAGGGGTCGAATTCCGTCAAGGTCTACATGCAGCAGGGCCTGCCGGTCCTGACGGCGGTCAGGACCGGCGAGGACATCAAAAAGCTGGACAACATCTCGAGCTGTAAGTTCGTCTCGAAGGACGAGGCCATCGAGAACGTGATGGACATGCTGGGCCAGAAGGATGCGACGCTGCTTTCCGGCATGACCGGGAAGGACAATCCCCTGCCGGACGCGTACCAGGTGTCGTTCCGGGACCTGTCGAAATATAAGGAGACCGTGACGCAGATCGAGAAGATCGGCGGGGTGGGCAGCGTCAACGACTATTCCGACATCGCGGCGAAGCTGACGCGGCTCGACCGCATGGTCACGACGGGCGGCTTCTGGATCGTGCTGATCCTCAGCCTGGTCTCGCTTTTCATCATCTCGAACACCATCCGCGTCACGATGTTCTCGCGGCGGCTCGAGATCAACATCATGAAATCGGTCGGCGCGACGGACTGGTTCGTGCGGCTGCCGTTCGTCGTGGAGGGCGTCATCATCGGGCTGATCTCCGGGGCGCTGTCCACCGTGGTTCTCCATCTGCTCTACGGAAAGATGACGGGCACGCTTTCCTCCATCACGCTGTTCACGCCTTTGCCGATCTCCGGCATGTCCATGAGGCTGACGCTGCTCTCCCTGCTCGCCGGGAGCGTGTTCGGCGCCCTGGGCGGCGCCATCTCCATCGGCAAATATCTGAAGAAGGAAGGGGGAGACATCGTTGACTGGTAAGAAACTGGCGCGTTTTGCGGGGGCGGGCCTGCTCGCCCTTCTTATCGCGGTTTCCGCCCCGGGCGTCTTCCCGGCACCTGCGCAGGCGAGTTCGTTGAGCCAGCTGCAAAGTCAGCAGCAGCAACTCAAAGACCAACAGAAGCAGATTGCCGGCGACCTCGCCAAACTGAAAAACGACAAAGCGCAGCAGGTCGCGTATAAAAACCAACTCGACGCGCAGATTAAAAACACACAGGCCCAGATTGACAACCTCGGCTCGCAGGTCACGGCGCTCGATTCCGACATCCGGGACAAAGAGGCCCAGATCGCCTCGAAGCAGGTCAGCATCAACACGAACTACCAGAAGCTGAAAGAGCGGCTGCGCGCCCTTTACCTGACCGGCGAGGCCTCGAACCTCGAGGTCATCCTCAATGCGAAAAACATCATGGACCTTGCGGACAAGACGGAGATCCTGCAGGTCATCACCGAACACGACACGGACCTCATCAACACCCTGAAGTCCGAGATGGAGAGCGTCCGGACCCAGAAACAGCAGATCGAGCAGAACCGGGCGGCCGTCGCGAGCGCCAAAAGCGAATACGACCAGAAGCAGAAGGACCTGCAGTCGCTCGAAAACCAGGCTTCGCAGGTGATTGTGAAGATTTCGTCCGATCAGGCGCAGAAGCAGGCCGAAAGCGTCCAGAACGCCGCTCAGCAGAAAAAGCTCGACCAGGCCGTCGACGACTGGTTCGCC
>DAINSB010000156.1:0-4843 GCA_036741535.1 Caproicibacter sp.
GGCGCACGCTACGGTTCGGCCTTTTCCGCGCCCGTCCCGTCCCGGTGCCCCATCAGTTTCATCGCTTCGGCCAGGATCTCGTCGCTCAGGCCGGAGTCGATTTCGACGCCCTTGATCTGCGGGATATGGCTCGTCATCTCCTTTTCGAGAAGTTCTTTCACGGTGTCCTCGGCGGAAGGACATCCGGAGCATTCGCCCTGCATTTCGACCCAGAGGATGCCCTCTTCGTCCAGATCCACAACCTCCACATCTCCGCCATGGGACCGGAGCCGGGGCCGGACAAGCAAATTCAGCACCGCCTCAATATCCTTGCGCACTTCCTCATCCATCCCTGTGCCCTCCTCCTGCGACAGTCGAAACCTTCCCCCCGAAATGGTCCGGCGCGGCCGCCCGAAGCGCGCCAAAGCCTGTTTTTTCGGGGTCAAAAATGATGTGTCATTCAATCTATTATATCAATTGAACTGTTAAATTGCAAAATTTGAATGATGTGGATATTGCCTAAAATATTTCTGGAATTTCCGCGATTTATCGATTTAAATATAGAACTTTTCCGCTGATTTA
Source organism: Caproicibacter sp. (assembly GCA_036741535.1). Taxonomy (GTDB): domain Bacteria; phylum Bacillota; class Clostridia; order Oscillospirales; family Acutalibacteraceae; genus Thermocaproicibacter. Next base: position 562 of record DAINSB010000156.1, read on the forward strand.
TCAAGAGGAAGTGGAAAAATTATTTTTAAAATCTCCGTTATATACAGTCGTTCATATTTAAATTTATAGCAAATGACCAAAAATGATTTTACCTGTTGACGAATGATTGTGCAGGCCTTAATATGGAGATGGAACCAGTCGATCGGTTGACCGAAATTAGGGTCCCGCCCATGCCGGCGACCGGCCATCCGTCTCCCCCGCGAAGAGGAGAAGAAACGTACGGATCGGATTCGAGTTTTTATGAGGAAAGGATTGAGAATTATGGCAGTCGGTACTTACGAGCAATACAAAGCGCGGCTTCTGAAAATGAAACCCAACGTATACCTGAACGGGAAACGCGTCGACCGTTCCAACGGGAAACAGGGGGCGGAGCGCGACCTGGCGGACTGGCTGAGAGGCGGTACATACGTGATGAAACAGTGCTACGACGTCGCGAACGACCCGCGCTATGCGGACGTGTGCGTGACGAAATCGCACATCACGGGCGAGACCATCAACCGCGCCACCCATATCCACCACAGCAAGGATGACCTTCTCAAGAAACAGCTGATGACCCGCCTGATCTGCCAGCACGTGGGCGGATGCATGCAGCGTTGCATGGGATCGGACGCTTTGAACGCGCTGTTTTCCGTCACCTACGACTGCGACGAGGCGTGCGGGACCGAGTACCATAAGCGTCTGCTCAAGTATCTTGAATATTGTCAGAAATACGACCTGATCTGCAACTGCGCCCAGACGGACGTGAAGGGTTCCCGCAACCCGAAATACAAACGCGCGCATCTGCAGCCGGATCCGGATTCCTTCGTCCATGTGGTCGAAACGGACGTGGACGGCGTCGGCGTGGACGGCAAACCCTGCAAGGGCATCATCGTCCGCGGCGCCAAAATCTGCAATTCCAACGCGCCCTACGTGGACGAGATCATCGTCAACCCCACCAAGTTCATGACGCAGGAGGACAGCGACTACGCGGTGGCTTTCGCGCTGCCCGGCGACTGGGACGGCGTCAAGCTGATGGCGCTTCCGGGCCTGCACCACAAGCGGGTCCGCCTCGACGCGCCCTACGCCCATATCGGCGACGTGGAGAGCCTGACCATCTTCGACGACTGCTTCGTCCCGTACGACCGCGTGTTCATGTGCGGGCGCGACAACGAGGGCGTGGCCCGCTATGCCGGCTACCTGGCCCTGATGTTCGCGCATTTCCACCGCCATTCCTACACGGGCTGCAAGGCCGCGGTGTCCGAAGTGATCGCGTCCCAGGCCGCTCTGGTCGCGGATGTCAACGGCATCGCGAAGGAGTCCCATGTGCGCGAAAAGATCTGCGACATCATCCAGACCGCCGAGCTGGTCTTTGCCGCGGGGGAGGCGTCCGCGTACCACGCGACGGAGTTCCCGTCCGGCCAGTGGGTGCCCGACGAGATCCTGACGAATGCCGGACGGCGCCTGGCCGGCCACAACATGTACCGCGAGGTAGAGATCCTGGCGGACCTGACGGGCGGCGTGTGCGCGTCACTCCCGACGGAAGAGAGCTTCTACGACCCGGAGACCGCCGATCTGTGCAACAAGTATATCCGCAGGAACCCGGCGTACAGCGCGGAGGACACGCACCGCGTCATGCGCATGATGGAGAACAAGCTGTGCGACTCTTTCGAGGCCGCGCAGGCGGTCGCCGGCGTCCACGGCGGCGGTTCGCCCCTGATGGAGACCATCACGCTGATGAGCCGGTACCCTCTCGAAGATCTGAAGAAGATAGCGAAATATCTGGCGGGGCTGGAGGGCTACGAGGAGTGCCCGCGTTTTGAGCGCAGCGCCCACACGGCCACGCCGCGCGCCATGCTGGCGAAGTTTGACGCCGTGGCTGCCAAGAAGCCGGAAACGAAATAAAAGGAGGAAGCAACGATGGACGCGAACACAAAACTGCCGTTCGCCATGCCGAATTATGATCTGACGGGCAAGGTCGCGATCGTGACCGGGGGAACCAAAGGCATCGGCTACGGCGTGGTGATGACGCTGGCGTATTACGGCGCGAAGGTGGTCGTCACCAGCAGACATCAGGACGACTGCGACAACGTGGCGAAAGAGGTCGCCGCGTTGGGAGGGGAAGCGACCGGAATCAAAACGGATGTCCGCTCCAAGGAGGAAATCGACCGTCTGGTGGCAGGGACCGTGGAGAAATACGGAAAACTGGACATCATGGTCAACAACGCAGGCGTGGCCATCACCAAACCGATGCTCGAAATGAGCGAGGAAGAGTACAATACCGTTCTGGATTCCAATCTGAAGAGCGTGTATTTCGGTTCCGCCGCCGCCGCGAAGGAAATGATCAAACAGGGCCGCGGCGGGCGGATCATCAACATGGCTTCGATCGGCGGGCTGGTCGGGACCAAGAATATCTCGACGTACGGGGCCTCGAAGGCCGGTGTGCTGAACCTGACCAAAGGCATGGCGATCGAATTCGGAAGATACAACATCACGGTCAACTCGGTCTGCCCCGGCTACGTCAAGACGGCGTTGAACGCCGAGGTGCTGGACAATCCAAAATATCAGGAAAAGATGTTCCACAAGATTCCTCTGAAGAGGTGGGGCACGGTTCCGGAGGTCGCCGCCATCGTGCTGTTCCTGGCTTCGGATTTTTCCGGAATGATGACGGGGTCGTATCTTGTGGCCGACATGGGCACGACCTGCAGCTGACGCGGCCCGAAAATTTTCAAAAGACAACATGTTCCAGAGGAGGAATAAAATCGTGGATCGTTGGGAAAAAATCGAGCGGAAACCGGCCCCGTGCCTGATTCCGCGTTTCGGGCCGCTCAGCGGCATCCGGGTCCTGCTGAACGGGACGGTCGTGGCGGCGCCTTTCGCCGCGACGATGATGAGCGACTTCGGCGCGGAGGTCATCGCGCTGGAGCGCCCGAAGACCGGGGGCGATCCGGCCAGGCACCAGAGGCCGCAGATCACATACGGCGAAAAATCCATCAGCGGGTCCTGGATGCAGAACGCGAGGAACAAACTCAGCTTTTCGCTGGAGACCAATCTGAACATCCCCGAATCGAAGGAGATCTTTTTGTCCCTGATCAAGAATTCGGATGTCTGGATCGAAAACATCGTATGGATCGACAAGCTCGGCATCAGCGACGAGCTGCTGCTGCAGGTGAACCCCAGCCTGGTGATCTGCCATATCAGCGGCTACGGCACGCCGGCCTTCGGCGGCGAGCAGAAGCACATCAACCGGCCGGGATACGACCCGCTCGGGCAGTCCGAGTCCGGGTGGAGCCTGCTGCAGGGCTGGCCGGACCGCGAGCCGTACTACGCGCAGCAGTATATCGGGGATTATCTCAACGGCTTGTTCGCCGTCAACGGCATTTTAATGGCCTACATGAACGCGCAGAGGACCGGAAAAGGGCAGAGCATCGACGTCAGCCTCACCGAGGGCTGGATGAGGGTCATGGACGACAACTTCACGCTCTGGACGCAGATGAAAAAGCTCAAGAAGCGGCAGGGCATCAAGCAGACGGAGTATCAGCCCGGCGGCATCTTCCCGACGAAGGACGGCAAGTACATCAATCTGGGTTCCTACGGAAAGTCCACATATTACAAGGTGCTCAGGGGATTCGGGATCGACGCCGAAAAATTCAGCTATGAAAAAGCCGGCGGCAGCGCCGAAGCCGTGGCCAGCCCTCTGGGGAGGGAACTGGACGCCACCTTCCAGAAGTTTTTCATGGAGCATACCGCCGACGAGGCGCTGGAGATCTGCATGGAGAATAAGGTCGGCGCCGCCGTGGTCAGGGACGCCGGAGACGTCTACCGGCAGACCCACTGGAGGAAAAGGGGCGACTGGGTCACTTACCGGGACGAGACCCTGGGAAAAGACATCGAGGCTTTCGGATTCGTCCCCAAGATGTCGGGGACGCCCGGCACGGTCTGGCGCGGCGCTCCGGCGCTGGGCGAGGATACGGAAAAGATTCTTTCCAAACTGCTGGATTACAGCCCCGAGGAGATCGAGGCGCTCAGGGGCAAGGGCGTGATCGATTAGTCTCTTCGTCTCTGCCTGAAACGGAACGGCCGGAGCCTCCGACGGACTTTGGGCCGGGCGAAGCGAACGTCCGGGCAAAATGGGTTCGCGGAAAGGGGGGAACGCGGCGAAACCCGGCGCAGACTCCAGGCGGGCAAAGACCGTTCCGATTTTTCAGACAGGATCGATCTAAATATTGACATGAAACGGAAGGAGAGTATTGAAATGGGTGTTTTAACGGGGAAAAATGCGATCGTGACAGGTGCGGCGAGAGGG
>DAINSB010000157.1:0-4723 GCA_036741535.1 Caproicibacter sp.
CACAAATATCTGCTGAAGCCGGATACCCGGCGGCCCGGGGAGAAGGAGTTCTCGGATTATTTAAAAGTCGGCAGGATCCCCAGGGACACGGATTACCGGCCCCAAATGCCCCCGATCTGGGACCAGGGGAACCTGGGGGCCTGCCAAAGCTACGCGGCCGACGCCATCGACCAGTATATCAAAGGCTATGCCTACACGCCCTCGCACATCTTCACGTACTACAACGTTCGCCGGGTGGAGGGCAGCCCGGCGGATGAGGACACCGGCGGCACGCTGAGCGGGACCTGCCAGGCCGTGAAGCAGTACGGCATCTGCAACAGCGCGGTCTGGCCGAACGACAACTCGCAGTTCGCGGTCGAGCCTTCCGCCGCGGCCTATGCGGACGGAACGGCCGGGAACGACCAGCTTGCGGAATTTTACCGGGTCGAAAGCGTGGACGAGGCGCGGCAGGCCCTCGCCTCCGGGTATCTGCCGTATATCGGCGTCAAAATCTACGAGAATTTCGAGACGGAGGAAGTCATGAAGTCCGGCATCATCCCGGCGCCGGAGGGGGAGCTGCTCGGCGGGCACGCGCTGGTGATCGTCGGGCACCACGACAACGGCGTCGTGAGCCTCGCCGAAGTGCTCCGGGACCTGTTCGCGGGCCGCTGGTCGGCCTTCTGGAGCGGTCTCAAGAGCCTGTTTTCGGGGGGCGGTCGGTCGAAAGGCTATTTTTTGCTCCGGAACTCGTGGGGGACCGGCATCGGCCTCGACGGCACCGGATATTTCAGGGCGGACTACGAGGTGCTCGAAGCACTCCTGATGGACATGTGGATCATCGTCAGATAGCAAATCGGGCGAACGCGGCGGCTGTGTCACCGTGCGGAAATCACCCGCAAACGGACAAAACGGAAGATCCGTCGGCATTTGCCGACAAAAGAGGGCACCCGGCGTAAAAAACCGGGTGCCCTTTCTTTTTCCGGGACCTGTCTCTTTTTTCGGGAATGCTCCGCCCGGCGGCGAAGCCCGGTACGCGCTCCGTCAGAAGAAACTAAGCTGCTCGCATTCCGGCTCCTTTTTCCGCTCGAGTACGCAGCCCTCCGAGAAAAGGCCGGCGGGAAGACCGGAGAGGAACGGCGAACGCGCGGCGGAGGTCAGCAGGATCAGCTCGTCCCGCGCCCGCGTCATGCCGACGTAAAGCAGCCGCCTCTCTTCGTCTTCGTCACACGCCCCGCCGCGGTTTTTCAGCGGGATGCACCCTTCTTTGACGCCGCACACGAACACGGCGGGGAATTCCAGGCCTTTTGCCGCGTGCAGCGTCATCAGCGAGACCGCGTCGGGCGAATAGCTTTTCCCGCCGCAGCGCCTCACGTCGCCCTCCCGCCCCAGCAGCAGGTTCCGCAGAAGGGAGGGCATGGTCTCGTGCAGGACCGCCATGCCTGCGAACTGCTCCATGCTCCGCTCGCCTTCGAGGCCGTTGTCGGCGATCCAGGCCCCGATCAGGCTCTGCGGCTTCCCGCCGCCGGCAAGAGGCGCGTATTTGCGGAGCAGTCCGAAGAATTTCCGGGCTCCCGCCGGAGCGGAAGGTCCCTCCACGAGGGCCAGCAGCGACCCGACGCTCCGCTCCGTCGCGGCATAGTCCACCAGAAGTCTGCGAATCCCGTCGGCGGGGAGGATCTCCCGCTCCTTCAGGTAGAACCGCAGGGAAATCAGGTCCGAAGGGTCGAGCAGGAAGCGGAAGAAGGCGACCGCCCGGCGCACTTCGCGGTCGGCGAGGAAGTCGCCGCTCCCCGCGGCCAGATAGGGGATCCCCTCTTTCTGAAGGCATTGCTCCAGCATCTCCGCCTGGCGGTTGGTCCGGACCAGCACCGCGATGTCGGAAAAGCTCCGCGTCCCCTCCGGAGCGGCCCCCTTCTTCCCGGAATCGTGTGCGGTGAGCATATCGATCCCGCCGACCATGCGGTCGATCTCCTTGGCGACGAAAATCGCCTCCGGAAGGTCGCCGTCCGCTTCCAGAAGGCGCACTTTGGCACCGCTCTCCCGCCGGGCGTCAAGCGGCGGTTCCGCGCAGAAACGCCCCAGCACGGTCCGGGCGCATCCGAGGATCTCCGGCGTGGAGCGGTAGTTCCGCGTGAGGCGGATCTTCTCCGCGCCGGGGAAATCCGTGAAAAACCGTTCGAAACAGCGGGGATCCGACCCCCGGAAGCCGTAGATGGACTGGTCCGGGTCCCCGATGACGAAGACGCCCGCGCTGTCTTTGCCCCACGCCCGGATCAGGCGGTACTGGACGGGGTTGATGTCCTGAAATTCGTCCACCAGAAGATGGGAAAAGCCCTTCCGCAGCTTTTTCTCCTCCCGGCCGCCCGGCGGGACCTTTTCGAACAGCCGGAGCGCGTTCAGCAGGATGTCGTCGTAATCCAGCACGCCGTACTGCGCGAGCCGGGCGCGGTACCGGTCGAGGACCTCCTGGGGAACCTCCGTTCCGTCGTCGGGCCGCGCTCCGCTCTTGACCAGGGAAATTTTGTTCAGGGTGTCCTGCGCGGAGGCTTTGAGCCCGAGCTCCTTCAGAACGTCCGAGACGAGGGAGAGCGCGTCCTGCCCGGAGAGGACGGACGGCGCCTTTCCCTCCTTTTCCGTCAGAAGCCGCAGGCAGACGGCGTGGAACGTGCCGATGCCGACCGCCTTCGCGGTCCGACCGCCGCCGAGCTCCGCGGCAAGGCGGGAGCGCATCTCGTCCGCCGCCCGGTTGGTGAAGGTGACGGCGGTGATCCGCCCGGGGGAGACCCCGCATTCCCGGACCAGATGGACGATCCGGCTCACGAGCGTCCGCGTCTTGCCGGTCCCCGGCCCGGCGACGACCGCGACGGCCCGCCCGCAGGCGAGGACGGCCGCCCGCTGTTCCGGGTTCAGGCCGGCCGTGTCGGCGGCCGTGTCGGCCTGCCAAGCCGGTTCGGCCGCTAAAGCGGCCGAACCGGAATCCTCCTGAAGCGCGGAGGAAATCTTCGGCTCCAACGGCGCGGCGGCTTCGACGGCGGCGACCTTCCGTTTCCCGGCGGCGCCGTCCCCGCTGAAAAAGTACAGCTGGCCGGTCAGCGCGTCGATCGCCTGCTCGTCCAGAATTTTGACCTTCCCGTATTTCCCGTCGTAGCCGGGCAGGACCGTCACGTTCCCGGACCGGAGCCTCCGGATCCCCTCCGCCACCAGCGGGCCGGCCGCGCGGCCGACGTCGTCGATCGCCGCTTCCCGGAGGATGAAAAGCTCCGGGCCGAGGCTGCGGAGCATCGCATCGTACCGCCCCCGGACTTTTTTGCCCGTGGCGGAAAGCCCGGTGGAGGCCGCGATCACCTCGCGCAGGGGGATGAGGCTTTCAAAATGCGCGGCCGAAGGGGGCGTGAAGCCCTCCGGGCGGTCGGCCAGCGATTCCACGCGGTGGAGCACGCCCACCGTGATCCTGCCGCCGCAGACGGGGCAGACGCCGCCGGCGGCCTCGGTGTCGCCGGGCTTCAGGCAGACCCCGCAGTTCCGGTGGCCGTCGTAATGGTATTTGCCCTCCTCGGGAAAAAATTCGACCGTGCCGCAGAACCCGGAGCCGGGATTTTCCAGCGCCCGCTTGACGAGCGGATACGAGAGCGCGGTGTCGAAGAGATTCGCCTCCCGCGCGAGGTTCGCCGGCGAGTGGGCGTCCGAATTGGAAACCAGCGTGAAGCGGTCCAGCGCGGAGACGCGCCAGTTCATGGGCGGGTCGGAGGAGAGCCCGGTCTCGAGCGCGTGGATGCAGCCCGTCAAGTCCCCGAAGCACTCCTCTATGGTGTCGAAGCCGGAGTACGCGCCGAACAGGGAGAAATGCGGGGTCCAGATATGCGCGGGGACGAAGACCGCGTCCGGGCAGGCGTTCAGCGTGATCTCGAGCAGGTCGCGGCTGTCCAGCCCCAGGATGGGCCTGCCGTCGGAATGCAGGTTGCCGCCGACGGCCTCGAGTCTGCGGGAGACTTCTTCGGCGCTTTCCAGGCTCGGCAGGAGGATCAGATTATGTATTTTCCGCACTTTGCCGTTCTTTTTATAGATGGAGCTGATCTCCCCCGTGACCAGGAATCGCGGATTCGCGCGGACCCCGGCGGTCCTGTCCTCTACGCGGAACTCGTCTTTGAGCGCGTACAGGCCCTCTTCCGCCGGGACGAGTTTTTCCTTCAGCTCCTCCCGCCACGCCGGATGGGTGAAATCCCCCGTGCCGATCAGGCCGAGGCCCTTGCGCCGCGCCCACAGATCGAGCATCTCGGGGACGCAGTCTTTGCTGGTCGCCCTGGAATACCGGGAATGGATATGAAAATCGGCAAGAAACATATCGGACACCTGCGATTTTTTGTGGATTTTCGTCCATTATAGCATAAAAGGGCGAAAAACTCCACTCGACCGACGGGGTTCACTCCTGTTTTTCGCAAGCCTCGCGCTGCGCCGCGATGACGGAAAGATTGTCGCCGAGGGCGGAAAAAAACGCCCCGAGAATATTCAGCTCGCTTTTATCCGCACGCTCCGCGATGGACATCGCAAGCGACGCGGCCAGAACCACCAGTTCGCTCCCGTTTCCGCAGCACTCCATCCCCTGTCACCTCGTTCCATGATATGCGGGCGGGCGCGGTCCGCGCGGGCATTCTGCCGCGGAACGGGAAACAACGGGGAATCTCCCGGACCGCCGCCGCGCAGAAAAAAAGCGGCGCCGAAGCGCCGCCGGAGGGCTCGCGAAGAC
>DAINSB010000158.1:0-4638 GCA_036741535.1 Caproicibacter sp.
CAAGCCAGACCCGCCGCCTGCCGCAGGGCACAAAAACGGCGCCGCGTACGGATTCTTCATCCATATGCGGCGCCCGTCAGAACACACGTGGAACCCCAGCATCTCCCCCTCTACAAGAAGGCGAAAAAGAGGTATAATATTCCCGCAATGTGCCGATTATTCGGTTGCGGATGGAGCTTGCTCTCCGTTTGCAGGGGGCAGGTGCTTCAACGCCACTTGCCGAATTATCACTCCATCGGGTTACTTTTTGCCTGCACCGACGCCGTGAAGCTGACGCCCCGCGGGTTCTCCCCGCGCAGCAGGAACTGCCCGCGGTCGGGTCCGCCGTAGACCGTCAGGCTTTCCCCCTCTTCCGTCTCCAGCAGATAATTGATCTGCACCGTGCCGGCGGACCGGATGACGTCTTTCGGCAGGCAGTCGGCCACCACGTCGCCGTAGATGCAGTTGTTCATGTGGCCGTTCGCGTCCATATCGGAGCGGAAGACGGCGCGCGTGGCGATCTGCGGCAGGTCTTCCGGCACGCGGAACCGGTCCATCCGCTCCTCTTTCGGGATTTCGAGATCGGGATAGTCCCAGAAGGGCTTGAGCGCCTGGGGCCGCTGCAGCTTGTGGGTCTCGGCGTCGGCCAGCACGGTGGTCTGCATGACCTGGATCAGCACGGAGCCGTGTTCGTCGTAGAACTCGTAATCCCGGTAAAACTGCACCCCGCAGCGCCCGCGCGGGTGGGTCTTGAGGGTGACGAGCTCGGCGTGCATGGGCAGCCGCCGGATTTTGATCCGCGTGGAGATGATGAAAAAGACCAGGTTCCCCTTCCCGCGCAGCTCTTCGTAGCTGATGTGCAGCACCCGCAGATGCTGCTCGCTCGTCTCCTGCACGAGACGCAGGATCGAGCCGAGCTTCAGCCTGTTCCCCCGTCCGACTTCGTAGACCGGCACCCTCAGCGTCCTCTTGTATTCGTCGGCCACCTTTTGCGGGATCTTCATGCGATCACGTCCGCGCCGATGTACCGGCGCAGGACCTCCGGAACGGTGACGCTCCCGTCGGCGTTCTGGTACTGCTCCACAATGGCGGGCATCACGCGGCTCGTCGCCAGGCCGGAGGCGTTCAGCGTATGCACGAACCGCGTCTTCCCGTCCGCACCGCGGAACCTGACGTTCCCGCGCCGGGCCTGATAGTCGCGCGCGTTCGAGGCCGAGCTGACCTCTTTGTAGATCCCCATGCTCGGGATCCAGACCTCGATGTCGTAGGTGCGCGCCATGGAGAACGAGCAGTCGCCGGCCGCCAGCTTGCTCAGGCGGTAGTGGAGGCCCAGCTCCCGCACCAGGCGCTCCGCCTTGCCCACGAGCTCCTCGAACGCCTTGTCCGACTCCTCCGGTTTCGTGTACTGGACCATCTCCACCTTGTTGAACTGGTGCCCGCGGATCATGCCGCGCTCTTCCGAACGGTAGCTGCCCGCCTCGCGCCGGTAGCAGGGCGTGTAGGCGATGTATTTCTTCGGAAGCTCGCCGCCCGCGAGGATCTCGTCCCGGTGCAGGTTGACCAGCGCCGTCTCCGCCGTGGGGAGGAGGAATTTCTTGTCGGCGCTCGTCGGGTTGGCGATCCAGTAGACCTCGTCCCCGAACTTCGGGAACTGCCCGGCGACGTAGCCGCATTCGTAGTTCAGCATATGGGGCACCAGCATCAGCTCGTACCCGTCGCGGATATGCTCGTCGATGAAGAAGTTGAGCAGCGCCCATTCGAGGCGCGCGCCCATGCCACAGTAGATCCACGAGCCGGCCCCGGCGAGCTTCGCGCCGCGCTGGTAATCGATCAGGTGCAGGCTCTCGCAGAGCTCCACATGATTTTTCGGCTTGAACCCCTCGAACTTCGGCTTCTCGCCGAAGTAATGCAGCGGCTCGTTGTTCTCTTTCCCGCCGGCCGCCACGTCGTCGTCCGGCATGTTCGGCAGGCTCAGGAGCAGCGTCCGCTGTTTTTCCTCGATTCCGTCGAGCTGCGCCGTGCATTCCTTGACCCGCGCGGCGAGTGTCTTCATGCGGGCCATCAGCTCGGAGACGTCGCCGCCCTGCTTTTTGATCTGCGGGATCCGCTTGCCCGCCGCGTTCTGCTCCGCGCGCATGGATTCCGCGCGGGCCGTGATCTCCCTGCGCTGTGCGTCGATCGACAGGATGTCGTCCACGATGGCGTCCGCGTCGTAATTGCGCTTCTTCGCCCCCGCCTTGATCTTTTCCGGGTCGCTGCGAATCAGTTTGATGTCTATCATGATTTTTGCTCCTTAGCGGCGTGTCGCCGCGGCCAATTCCTGCCATTCGGCCCGGGGTGCATCGCACCTTTCGCGCCTACGGCGACACGGCAGTAGTTTTCCGAAAATTACGGTCCCCGTCTCCCGCCCCGGGTACGCTCTTGATGTTTTCTTACGCCTTGCCTTTTGAACACTCTCGATGGGCCATACGGAAACTTACATTGCAGGCTCAGCCTGCTTCGGAGATGCGCTTCAAAAGCTGCATCAGGTCCTCTTCGCCGTAAAACTCGATCTGCAGCGTGCCGCGGCGCCTGGTTCCGCTGACGTGCACCCTGCGGCCGAGCTGCTCTTTGAGGGCAAGCTCCGCCTCCTCATAGTAGCGGATGCGGTTCTTCCTCCGCGGCGGCCCTGGCTTTGCGTTGGCCTTCTGCGCCATTTTCTCGATCTCCCGCACGGAGGCGCCGTCCGCCGCGGCCTTCGCCGCCGCCCGCATGCTCTCCCCGTCCGGAAAGCTCAGGAGAGCGCGCGCATGCCCGGCCGAAAGGCTCCCCGCATTCAGCAGCTTCACGATCTCCGGCGGGAGGTTCAGCAGCCGGAGCGCGTTTGCGATCGCCGGGCGTGATTTTCCGACAGTCTTCGCAACGTCCTCCTGCGTCATGCCGTAGGTGTCCATCAGGGACTGGAAGCCCTGCGCCTCTTCCACGGGATTCAGGTCCTCGCGCTGCAGATTCTCGATCAGCGCGTATTCCGTGACCTGGCTGTCTGACATCTCCCGCACCACGGCGGGCACCTCGGACAGGCCGGCCATCCGGGCCGCCCGCCACCTGCGCTCCCCCGCGACGATCTGGTATCCGCCGCCCATCAGCGGCCGCACCAGAAGCGGCTGCAGCACGCCGTGCTGCGCGATGGAGTCCGCCAGCTCCGCCAGGGCCTGCTCGTCAAAAACGCGGCGCGGCTGGTCCCGGTTCGGCTCCAGCTCCGCCGTTTTCAGCAGCACGGCGGTGCGCTCGCCCTCCGTGTCGTTCTCGGCAAAGATCGCGTCGAGCCCTTTGCCCAGACCTCCCTTTTTCGCCGACATTCTACGCCCCCCTCCCGTTCATCCTCAAAATTTCATCCGCAAGGTCGTCGTATGCCTGCGCCCCGCGGCTGTTCCGGTCGAAATACTGGATCGGCTTTCCGAAGCTCGGCGCCTCGGAAAGCCGCACGGCCCGCGGGATCACGGAGGCGAACACCTTACGCGGAAAATACTTCTTGACTTCCTCCACGACCTGCTGCGTCAGGTTCAGGCGGCCGTCGTACATGGTGAGCAGCACGCCCTCGATCTCGAGCCGCTCGTTGTACTGCCGCTTGACCCGGCGGACGGTGTTCATCAGCTGCGACAGCCCTTCGAGCGCGTAGTATTCGCACTGGATCGGCACCAACAGCGTGTCCGAAGCGGTCAGCGCGTTCGTCGTGATGAGGCCGAGCGACGGCGGGCAGTCGATCAGGATAAAATCGTACTCCGCCGCCACGGGCGCGAGGACCGTTTTGAGCCGCGCCTCGCGGCGCTCCATGTCGACAAGCTCGATCTCCGCCCCGGCGAGATCCAGGCTGGAAGGAATCAGGTCGAGATTGCTGAAATCCGTGTGGAGCCGCACGTTCCGGATCTCCGCGCCGCCGATCAGCACCTGATAGATCGTTTTTTCGAGCTTCCGGCGGTTGACGCCGACCCCGCTGGAGGAATTGCCCTGCGGGTCGATGTCGACCAGAAGCGTGCGGCTCCCCTTCTGCCCGAGGGCCGCGGAAAGGTTGACCGCCGTGGTGGTCTTGCCCACGCCGCCCTTCTGGTTGGCGATCGCAATGATTTTCCCCAATCCCATTCCCCCTCCGGCCGGCGTCTGGCACCCGCTTGCGCCTGAAATGCTCCTTTATTATAGCACGACTTTCGGGCGAGATAAAGCCTTCCGCGCCTGTTTTTCTGTCGGAGAAGGGCCGAAAACCTTCCGTTTTCCGCGCCGGCACTGGGCTTTTGGGCCATGTTTCATGTGAAACACAGACCGGGCCGTTGGCCGGGTGCGGGAACGCATGAAACTTCCGTGTACTCGCGAGATGCTTTGCGCCCGACGGAGTGGCATTACTCCCCGGGCAGGTCGGATTCGCTTGTAGGGACGCAAAAGAGACCTTGCGGTTTTAAAATCGCCCCTGTGGGGTTGAGGGGGGTCTGCGCTCGGGCGCGCGGAGCCCAATGCAAGGGTGTAAAAAGCTGGCGCCCAGGGCGCCTGGGAGACAGTCTCTGGTCAGCCGGGGTTTATACCCTTTTAAATCGTCCCCGTGGGGCGTTTCGGGTTTTGCACTCAGGCCGTGCGGGCGCGCAGCGCCGTACGCGCCTACGGCGGGCCGCAACTATGGTTTTCAGCAGT
>DAINSB010000159.1:0-4610 GCA_036741535.1 Caproicibacter sp.
TATCTTCGGCGTCTTCCGTTTCGTCGTCCAGGCTGGTCAGGGTGTCGCGCAGGTCGCTGATGTTGTCCCGCAGGGAGCCGATGTGGCCGGAGAGCGAGTAGAGCGTATTGCTGGTGCCCGCGATCGTCCTGTTCAGATCGTTGATGTCGGTGTTGACGTCCTGGACCGCGTTTTCACCCTCCTTCATGCGGGGGACCAGGGCGGAGAGCTTCTGCGAGACGGCGGGCAGGCTCGCGATGGCGGCGTCCGCGTCCCGGTAGACGCCCCCCTTGTTCTGCGAAAGATAGCCGCGGACCGCGTCCGCGGCGTCGAGGCCGGATTCGATCCCCGAGAGGCCGCCCGTCATCCCCGTGAGCGTATCCAGAATCGAGTCCGTGCCGTCGTTGATCGCGTCGAGGGAATCCTTGACCCTGTCCTTGGATTCCTTGATGTCCTTGATGTCCTTGAAATCGTTCAGTGTGCCGGGCTCCATCATCATGACGATCCCGACCGTGTCGAATTTTTTCGTGCCCACGCGGACGACGTATTCCCCCGTTTCGCCGGGAAGGGCCGTAAAAATGACCGCCTTGTATTCCCCGAGGGACTGCAGCTGGGAGCCGGGCGCCTCCACGCTGAGCGTATCCTTCATCTTGAAGGCGGTCCCGACTTCCAGGAACATGTTGTTTTTCAGGTAGCTGCTCACGCTCTTGTTCGGCGTCGCCTTGATGTCGATCTCCACAAGGCCGGAGACCCCCGCCAGCTTGCCGGCGTCCGTCGGCACCCCGTTCAGCTTGTAGGACACGTCGAAGGCCCACGGCACGGGAATGTCCTTCTTGCCAACCGTCGCCTGATAATAGAAGTTCTGCGTTCCCTGCGGCAGGTTCCAGGTCACGGCACCGCCGGAGACGACCGGCTTTACGTCGTTCGACATGTTCAGAACGCCCTGGTAAGTGCCGTAATCGGTGATTTTAGTGGTCCCGTTCAGGCTGTAGCCTTTGACCACGTCGATTTTCTCGGGCCGCCCGTAATAGTCGAGATTGGCGTAACCCGTCTCGGCCGCGGACGCGGCGGGCGCGGCCGCACCCGCCGAAACGGGCGCGGCGGAACCCAGAACGGCCGCCGCGAGAAATCCGGCGAAGACCCTGCGTGTTTTTTTCATCATTCGTTTCCTCCCTTGGCTGCCCGGTCCCATCCGATGTTTCTCAGGCCGGAGCTTTCCAGTTTCCGCGTCAGTTCGCCGCGCTTTCGCTGCCGCTTCGCCGCCGCCTTCCCGCGCAGGCGCTGCATGCGGGCCCTGTGTCTGGTGAGCGGCTTGTCGAAGAGGTAAAGCAGGGCCGGCAGCACGGTCACGACCAGCAGAAAGCTGAGGATGGTCCCCCGCCCGATCAGGTGGCCGATGTCCGCGATGGCCCCGATGGACGACGTTTTGTAAAGGGTGTAGCCGACCAGCGTCAGGATCGTCGCGGAGGTCATCAAAGGCTCCATCGTGTTGGCGATCGCCGTGATGGTGGCTTCTTTGCGGTCCATGGTGGTGCGGTAGTCGAGGAAGTTGTTGGTCAGCAGGATTGCGTAATCGACCGTCGCGCCGAGCTGGATGCAGCTTACGACCATGTATCCGACGAACATCAGCTTGTCGCCGACCAGATACGGGAACATCATGTTGATGAACACCGCGATCTCGATCGGCACCAGAAGCAGCACCGCCAGCAGGGCGGAATGGAAGGACAGCATGATCACCAGCGCCACGCTCACGATGGAGATCGCGTCGACCAGGTCGTAATCGCCGGTGATCGTTTCCTTGATGTCCTGCGTGAAGGTGGTGCTGCCGACGACATAGGAATTCGCCGGGTAATATTTCTTCACGATGGACTGGACCCGGCCCGCGGTCTGGAAGGCGAGCGGGCTTTCGTCCTTGGTGCGGACGTAGACCAGAAGCCTCGCGTAATCTTTCGTGTGGAGCAGTTGCGTCAGGCTCTTCGGGAGGATGCTTTCCGGCACGCCCGCGGGGATCATGTTGGCGTACGACGTGACGCTTTTGGTGACGCTCAGGTCCTCCAGCGCGTCGGAAAGCTGCCGCTCCCGCGCCGTCGAGGTGTTCGGCACGATCACGAGCAGCAAATTGCTGCGGCCGAACTGCGCGTTGGTGGCCTGTTCGTCCGCGTAGACCTGCGTTCCGGGGCTGGCGCCCAGCGAGGAAGAACCGTATGTAAAATCGTTCAGGCCCTTGCCGACGAAAGCGGGCACCGCGATCAGCAGCGCCAGCGCCAGCGTGACGTATCGGGATTTGAACGACCCGTTCGCGAACCGGCGCATGGACGGCACCAGCGGCCGGTGCGACGTTTTTTCGATCAGGTTCGCCCACCGCAGCACCAGCGCGGGCATCAGGAACAGAACGGTCAGCACGCTGGTCGCGATCCCCTTCGCCAGGCAGATGCCGAGGTCGAAGCCGATCGAGAATTTCATCAGCGCCAGCGCGATGAACCCGAAGAAGGTCGCCAGGCCGCAGGCCAGAATCGACTTGGCGGAATGGCGCACCGCGTTTGTGACCGCCTGCGTCAGGTCGAGTCCTTTCTTCCGCTCCGCCGTGAACGAGCTGATCAGGAAGATGGAGTAGTCCATCGCCACCGCGAGCTGCAGGACCCCGGCCACGCTGGAAGTGATGAACGAGACCTCCCCGAGAAAAATATTGGAGCCCATGTTGATGATGATCGCGACGCCCATCACCAGCATGAACAGAACGGGCAGGAACCACGAGGTCGTCGTGAGCAGCAGGATGACGACGATGATCCCGATGACGATGGAGGTGGCGTTGACCATCTCTTTGTGTAGGTTTTCGGTCAGCGATTTCGCCACGATCGCCGCGCCGGTGATGTGTCCCTTGCCGCCGGTGACCTGCCGGATCCGGTCGAGGGCCCGGGAAGTCCGTGCGGACGAGTCCCCTTCCTTGAACACGATGTCCATGACGGCATAGCCGGATTTGTAGTAATCCTTGGTATCCTTGGTCCGGATGAAAGAGTCGGCCTTGTAGGCGGGGGTGGCGGTGTCGCACCAAGCCACCGAGTCGACCCCGTCGATCGCCTCAAACCGGTTTTTGTAGTCTTCCGCCTGATAATAGGTGACGCCGTCGATCATCACGCGGGACGTGCCGGGGTAGCCGAACTCCTTTTTCATCACGGAGAGCCCCTGTTCCGCCTTTGTGGTGCCGGGCAGGTATTTCGTCAGGTCGTAGTTCACCTCGACAAGCGGGTAGCAGAACGCGCTGATGATCGTGAGGACGAGAAAGAACTTTTCGATCCCTTTTCTTTCGTTTACAATGAAATCAACAATGTCGAAATGCCTGTGCGGTTTTCTGAACAGCCACATGTTAGGATCTCCTCGTCGATGATTCCCCCGGGACCGGTGCCGGGGGCCGGCTCATTCCGGTAAGGATTTTATTGATGGAATCGTACAGCTCCTGCTTGATTTCCCCGAAGGTGTAGGGGTACTCCAGCGCGATGGCGTTGTAGCACACGGAGCAGATCATGCTGACGATGATGTACAGCTTGATCTGCGCGCTTTCGGCCTTCCCGCCGGCGAGCACGTAGTTCTGGATGAACGCCTGCCGGGCGAAGGCCGTCTCCTCGCAGCCGATGAGCTGTTTGTATAGATTCAGCGACAGGTTCGCGTGGATCAGCTCCAGGAATTTTTTGTCCTTCACGAAGAAGTTGATCAGGTAGTTCGCGATGAAGATCACGCTCTGTCGCAGATCCATCGGCTTCGCTTTGCTTTTTTCCTCGAGCGATGCGATCGCCCCGTTCAGCAGCGACGACGTTTTCCGGATGATCACTTTGTCCACCAGGTCGTTTTTATCCTTGAAATACAGGTAGAACGTCCCCTTCGCGACCCCCGCGTTTTTTACGATGTCGTCGACGATCGTGTTCCGCACGCCGTTCGAGGTCAGCAGATCGTAGGCGGCGTTGTAGAGCCGCGTCAGCTTCAGCTTTTTCTTTTCCGTCGTTTTGTAGCCCATGGCGCACATCCTTCCAGAGGATAATGACCAAAAGTCATCTTACAGCACTTCCAGCATAAGTCATAAATGACTATTAGTCAATATCAATCCGTCGATTTTCTCGATTTTCATGATTCGATACAATTATTCCGTCCGGTCGATCCATTAATTATGGAATGTGTCTGGATTTTTCCGGCCGCCGCGTGCCCGGCCCGGCGGCGGAACGTGGCCCTCCACGCCTGCCAGAAGGCGCAGGAGATGGGGGCGAAAGTGGTCGCCGACGCCATGCTTTCCCGGGCGTCGGCTGAGGGTCCGCTTTGCTGCCGTTCTGCCGGGACGGGCCAGCGGCAACTGGCGCGGGCAAAAGAAAAGGGGCTGTTGAAAAGTTGCTTTCAGCGGTGTTTTTGTTGAAAACTTTGCTGGAGCAGTGACCGGAAGGCACAGCAAAGCTGAGGCCATGCTTTCCGGCGCCGTCTCTCAACTCTTGCTTTTCTGTTTGCAGAAAACTACTCTTTTTGAACGCGGAATAAATGTGTTTTCAGGCGTCCCGCGTTGCATTTTGCCCACAGCTTGTTCAGGTTGTACCCAAGGCACAAGAGGTAAAGCTCTGTGGAGATATTCGTCCGGCCCCGGGTGAGGAAGC
>DAINSB010000160.1:0-4603 GCA_036741535.1 Caproicibacter sp.
CGGAGTCCCAATGGCTTTTCTATGCCTTCTTTTAAATTGCAAACTTTATTGTACTCTATCGCCGAGACGGGGCGAAGCCTGGGATATGATGTTTTCGCCGCCGTCAATGACAAGCACAGAACGCTGGACGGGAGGGCTCTGGACTCCCTTACGGTCAAAGCGCTTCCCGCCCTGGATGCGCCTCCGGAAGTCGTAAAAACCGTCTCGCTGATCGACATGCTGTGGCTCAACCGGACGACACACCAAATCGAATGCGCATTTGAAATCGAAAAAAGCACTTCGATCTATTCGGGAATTTTGCGGCTGGCCGACCTCGCCGCTTCGCTGGAGGACCGCCAGTATCATTTCTTCCTGGTGGCGCCGGATGAACGGGAGAAGGAAATCACGGCTCAGCTGTGCAGGCCCTCCTTGCAGCAACTCGGGCATGTATCCTTCAGATATCTGCTTTTCTCCGACCTCTATGAGAACTGCCGGGGAATCTGCCGATTCGGCGAAGATTACAAAATCCTTTTTAAGTTGGCGAAAGACAGAGACGGAAAGGTAAATGCGCTATAGACATTAGATGGCAAGAGAAGCCCGGGTCGCCTGCGCTATGTTTCTATTGCAGGAGGCGTGATTGTAAGCAGGCTGGGATTGGCGGAAAACATAGAAAATGCTGATGCCCCTGGAATCCTCCTGATACCAGGCGGCTGGGGAATAAAATCCCCAGCCCAATTTCGTTTGGACTGGGGCGAATAAAAGCTTTTGCTTCTCCGTCATGCCATGCTTTCAGGTGAGGAATGAAGCGATTCCTGCCCGGCAGGATGGAGCGGCAAAGCCGTTGTCACGGGGCGGAACGCGTTTCGCCTCATGACAGTTTTTCATACAGAAGATTGCCGAGGAACTGGACCGCCTGCACGAACACAATCAGAACAAGGCTGGTTACGACCAGATATTCCACCCTATATTCCTGATACCCGTATCGGATGGCCACGTCGCCGAGGCCGCCCGCGCCGATCGCCCCGCCCATCGCCGAATAGCCGACCAGATTGATGATCGTAAGGGTAATGCCCGCAAGGATGGACGGGACCGCTTCTTTCATGGACACGCGGAAAATAATCTGAGCGTCCGACGCTCCGAACGACTTTGCGGCCTCTATGACGCCGGGGTCAACCGCGCGCAGGGCCGATTCCATAATGCGCGCTACGAACGGGATCGCGGAAATGGTAAGCGGCACAATCGCCGCCGTGGTCCCGATTGCTTTTCCCGCAACCAATCTGGTAAACGGAATGATTATAATCATCAGAATAATGAACGGAAAGCTCCGGAAAACGTTCACCAGAAAGTCAAGGATGCCATAGATTGCTTTGTTGGGGTGGAGGCCGTCCTTCGCGGTCACGGTCAGGACAATGGCGGGGATGAATCCCAGAACGACCGAAAGCAGCGTGGATGCCACCACCATCAGGACCGTTTCCCATAAAGCCTCAAGAATCGTATCCGCCATATTATTTCAGCACCTCCCACAAGACCTTATGCTCGCTTAGGTATTTCAACACTTTTTGCCTGTCTTTTTCCTGAATATTGATCACGAGGCTTCCCATCACGTCGCTGCGGAAATCCTCCAGCTTTCCCCAGACGATGGAAAAATCGATATCGAGATCGCGCGCTAGCCTGGTGATAACGGGGTCGCCCGCATACCGGCTTGTAAAATATAACTGTATGTTCACGTTGGTCTTCGGGAGCACGTCGGGGATCCCGCCCAAAAACTGCTTGATGTCCTGGTTGGGGACGATAAACAGGTCCTCCGGCTTGCCCTCCGCCACAATGCCGCCGTCTTTAATAAACGCAACCCGGTTGCACACCTGTTTTACAACTTCCATCTGGTGCGTGACGATGATCACGATAATGCCCATTTCCCTGTTGATTTTGGAAAGAAGGGCAAGAATTTCCTTCGTGGTCTGCGGATCCAGAGCGGAGGTCGCTTCGTCGCAAAGCAGAATTTTGGGGTCCATCACCAAAGCCCTTGCAATCGCGACCCTCTGTTTCTGTCCGCCGCTCAATTCGGACGGCCTGCTGTGTATTTTTTCCGTCAGCCCGACCAGCTCAAGCAGGTTCATAATTCTGGCCTTGCTTCTTTTACTGTTCTTTTTCTCCCCCCAGAACTGAAGAGGCAGCGCGATGTTGTCGTATACGTCGTCGCGCTTCAGAAGGTTAAAATTCTGGAAGATCATGCCGATTTCTTTCTGGAAAACGCGCAGGCTTTTGCCGCTGAACTCGGAAATTTCCTTGCCCATAACGGCGATGCTCCCGCTGTCATAAGGCTCCAGGCCGTTAATGCAGCGCAGAAGCGTGGATTTTCCCGCGCCGCTTTGGCCGATGATTCCATAAATCTCCCCGTCGTCAATATGCAGGGAGACGCTTTTTAGGACTTCCGTATCCCCGAAACTTTTACATAAGTTCTGAATCTGAATCATTCTAAATTCCTCTTTTGGGCCCGGCCAAAGAAACAGCGGTCGATATGGCAGTAACCCTGAGGATTTTTTTCCAGGTACTTCTGGTGACGATCTTCCGCGGGGTAAAAGTTCTCCAACGGCTTCACTTCGACGGCAAGCGGTTTTCCCACCTGTTGCTCCACCGCCGCTATGCGGGCCTTAATTTCCGGGAGAAGCGACGGATCGTCATAGTAAATCCCCGTCCGGTACTGGATTCCCTCGTCGCCGCCCTGCCTGTTCACGGAAAGCGGATCAATCACCTGAAAATAGAGCCGCAGCAATTTTGTTACGGGAAGAATCTTTTCGTCGAACTCGACCTTTACCGTTTCGGCGTGACCGGTCTTCTGTGCTTTCACGTCCTCGTAAGCCGGGTTCGCCGTGTTGCCGTTCGCGTATCCCGTAACCGTATTGACCACGCCGCCGAACTGATCGAAATATTTCTGCACGCCCCAGAAGCAGCCGCCGGCCAGATAAATAGTCTTCATGCAGTTCACCTTCGCACGTTCAAATTTAAAATTATTTTATCGCGCTTTCATCAGCTTTTACAGCCGCTCCCAGAATATACCGCATCTTCTTCCGGCAATCTTCCGGCTCCGGCGCACGCCGGTCTGTCCGGGCCGGCCGGCTTCTTCCGCCGCCTTCGCTGAAGTCGCCTGCGGAGGAACGCGGGACAGAAAGTCCGAGTTCCTCCGCAGGCCGAGTCGCTTCGCCCGCTAAAATGCCGGGATAACAGAACCTTTGTAACTTTTTTCGATGTAATCCTTTACCGCCTGGGAAGTAAGCGCGACCTTCAGCGCCTGGGTCTTCGCTGTGTTTTCATTGCCCTGCTTTACCACAAGGTCATTGAAATACTGCACGCTGGTTTTGGAATCGGAGCTTTCCTTGATCAGGGCGTCGGTCGCGGGGTTGAATTTCGCCTGCAGCGCATAGTTGCCGTTGATCACCGCCGCATTCACATCGTCCAGCGTTCTGACCAGGTTGGCGGCTTCCACCTCCACAAACTTGAAGTTGTGCGGATTCGACGTAATGTTCTTCGTTGTCAGAAGGTCCGCTTTGTCCACCTTGATCAGCCCGTTGTCGGCAAGAAGCTGGATCGCTCTCGATTCATTCGACCCGTCGTTCGGAATGGCGATGGAAGAGCCATCTTTCAGCGCTGACACGGACTTTATGGTTTTGGAGTACAGGCCCATCGGCTCCAGGTGAATCGGCGCTATGGAAACAAGGTGCAGTCTCCTTTTCTGGTTTTCCTCCTCAAGATAGCGCGTCGTCTGGAAATAGTTCGCGTCGAGGTCGCCGCTTTCCAGCGCCGTATTCGGCTGAACGTAGTCGTTGAATTCGACCACCTTGACTTTCCATCCCACTTTTTCCAGCGCCGGTTTCACCACGTTGTCTACAATCTCGCCGTGCGGGATCGGGGTGACGCCGATGGTGATGGTCGTGTCGCTCCCCGAGGGTGTTGGAATCGAGCCGGAGACGGCTTCCGCGGAAGCTGCGGAAGAGGCGGTTGCCTCTTGGGAAGACGCGGGCGCGGAGGAGGCGGTGCCTGAACCGGCGCATCCGGAAAATCCAAGTGCGGTCAGCCCGGCCAAGGACGCAATGACAAGGTTTCTCAATTTCATAATGACTTCTCTCCATTCATTCTGTTTTATTTTATTGCTTATTGCCGAAATTCGGCATAGGGCGGCGTGGTCAAAAAGGGCGCGTCGGCGGAGTCGGGGTACCCGACGCATAGAGGGAAAGTTTTCCCGGTCCGTGAAAAAAATAAAGAACACCGACAGACTCTCAGCCTGTCGGTGTTCTTGCTAATCAAAGGCATTCACAATAGCAGAAGACCGCGGCCGTATCCCATTTTGAGCATACGGCTACACCTGATGTCCACGGCGCACATCATGGGTTCCCACAAAAAAATGTTGAACCTTGCTTTCATGGCGATCCCTCCGGTCTTTTGTTACATATCATACAATATATATATGCTTTATATATTAGCATTATCCTATACCTCTCGTCTGGAAATGTCAAGCCTTCTGACAATATAATTCCTGATATTTTTCCGCCCGGTCCACCCGAATTTGCCCTTTTCCGGCCTCAGGCCTCAGTAATAGATTTTTCTGCGGCTGGAATGCGGTTTAGAG
>DAINSB010000161.1:0-4594 GCA_036741535.1 Caproicibacter sp.
AGCTTTTGCGCCCCGCCGAAAATCGTGTCGTTTTCCCTGAGGTTCGACGTGAAAAAGCGGCTGTTTGCCGAGGGGAGGCCGCGGTCCATCTGGGCGGCGCGATAGATAAAGTTGAAATACGACGCGTCCCCAGAACAGCCGACCGGCGCGTGGTTAACGACCACGGCGTCCGGGATCATGGAGAGCAGGTAGGACGCTTGCCACGCCGAACACCCCACGCACTGGCTGAAGCTTCGGGTCTGATTGGATAATTTGCCGCTGTGCGAGCATCTGACCAGATTTTCGGCGGTCCCCAGATAGCCCGTGATGGAGCCGAGCCTGACTTCCCGGATCTGCACTTCAGGCGATTGAAGATTTACTTTGCTCATTCGATACACCTCATATCATTCGTTGGATTTCCGGATGGATATAAAACGAGAGGCAGCTCAAAGGATAGCTACCTCTCGTTTACGAGTCAGCGTATTTTATTGATGTGTTGAAATCGCGGATGCCGCTGCAGACTTCAAGATAAATAAAAAGACTGACAGTTCCTCTGCCAGTCCGTCGGAAACGTGCAAACGCACCAAAAGACTTAGGAAACCTGGCTTTATTTTTCGGCTTTCATGCAGGGAGCACACCCGTTGCGGCTATCGGCGCAACACGGCATTATGAATCTGCACCTTTTTTCAAAACGATCCATTTTCTTCACGGATGTACCCTCCCATCATTGTAAAGTAAACTTATATGTTTTATTAAATAGAGCTTAATACTTTTCCTCAGCCTTGTCAATCAATTTTTGAATTTTGTCGGTTGCAACAAAATTATCCGTCCGTACGACGGAGTATTGACGAAAATCTTCCTATGACAAGATGAAACCGGCAAATCAAAATACCAGCCGCATATCATGCCATACGACGCCGCCGCAGACGGATTTTGATATTCCAAGATTCACATACCCGAATTTTTCGTAATAATGAATCAGTTTATCTTCGCATGTGAGGATACAGCCCTTCCGTCCCTGAGCCTTCGCATCGGAAATGACCCGCTCCATGATCCTGGCGGCGCAGCCTCTTCTGCGGTATTCCGGCAGGATGGTCACGCCAAAGATCGCCTGCCAGTCGCCTTTTTCATTGTGCAGCCGGGCGTCCTGATACATGGCGTCCCGGATCGCGTCTTCATCGGTGGCCATGCCATCGATGAATCCGACCAGCTTTCCGCCTTCTTCCAGAAGCCAAAAATGGTTTGGATAAACCTGCAGCCTCGCTTTGAAATCCTTTTCCGTCGCCGCCAGGGATTTCGGGAAGCACTTCCCTTCCACTGCAGCGACAGCCGCCAAATCCGCTATATCTGCGGTTCGAATTTCCATTAATCCTCTATCTCCCGCCTCAATCGCTTTGATGTTTTATTCCGATAAATGCCTGCTTTTCGGCTTTTGTCTTCAGCACTGTCACGGGGGTGTGACCGCCCCCCACATAGAGGGGATATGCCTCTTCAGGAATATAACGTTCTTCGGCCGGATAAACAGGCGTTTCAGTTTCGGTGAAAAGTGCGCCGCATCCCCCGATCGGTTCCCCGGGCGTATCCAGCGGCACGGTTACGGCGTGCAACGCCTGTGCAAGCTCAATATGAAGCATCACGTCCCGATAGACGACGGCCGGATCGAATTTATCCCAGGTATCTTCCGTAGTAAGGGTCATTTCGTTCATGGCCTGCACCGTCATGGTGGGGATACCGCGCCGTTCGAAAGCGCCGGTCGCACACACCGACCAGATCCGGGCGATCGGCATCGCCATTGGCGGAATGCCACGTTTGGCCATCGAAAGCGCGACCAGCGGCCAAAGCACCGGGTTATCTGAAGTTATGGCCATGCGCGGAGAGTTCGCGTTTCCATCGCTGATGTGGTCGAGCCATAGCAGGGTATCGATGCGCGGCACAAGGCTTTTCCGGCGGTTCAGCAGCGTTACCGCCGCCTGGCAGCAATTGCCCCAGACATGGAAACTGTCGAAGAAAAACAGCATGGATTTTCTCCGCTCTCCGATCGGCCTCGAACCAAAATATTTTGCAAGCGCAAGCGTCCCGACCACCCCGACCGTATCGCAGACCGCCCCCTCGAAGGCCGTGCAGGAATGCGCGCCGCAGGCGATGGTCGTGCTTGTGCGGCCGGGGATAAAACCGACCACAAGCTGCGTTGTTGAAACTTTCCTCACCCCTTTGACGGCCAGGTGGACCTGAAGCTCTCCGCGTTTCAGCAGGGTCCGTATCCTGAGTCCGTCGTCATGGCCGATATTCAGCACCGGCAGTTTATATTGGCGGTGTTTTCCGGTCTCTGACTGTCCCCGGACATTACTCCCTCCTGTCGGCTTTATTCCCGGCTCGACAAGCTTTAGGGCGTTCCCCGGCGTATCGCTGAAATAGCCGACCATCCCCGCCGCGCCGTGAACAAAAGCCAGATCGTACAGATGCAGCAGCCCATACCGTTCCCGCATGGCGCATGGACCCTCGTGGTCCCAAAGCTCCCCCCAGTCGACAAAGACGATTTTCCCGTTGACGTCCTTCCCTTCATAATCGGATTCTCCGCCGCGGCCGATATCGACCAGAGGGGCCGTGATGTCCCCGAAGCCTACGTTGTTTTCTGGGAAACACGCGAAAGTCCGCTCCACGGGCGAAACGATCTCGAACGACCACTCATGGAAAAAAACGCCCCGGAAGGTCAGCGGTTCTTCCCACACTTCGGCTCCGAACGAGGCAAGCTTGTCGACAAGATATCGAACCGTGTCGTCCATCGACGTCGTTCCGGGTACACGCGGCGACATCCGATCGAGTTCGATCCCCCATTGGCAGAGTTCCTCGGGCGACAAAACGCCCTCCGCCACAGGCAGGTCGAGCCCCTGCATCAGATTGTAAAAAGGTGTGACGGTCCCCGCGCCGCTTTGGTGCATGACTTCATAAAGGGCGTGCAGGTCCTGTCCGGGCAGTTCGCCTTTTCCACTCAGTCGGGACCAAATATCGCTGACCCCCCTCACCAGCCCCGGCAGCGTCTTCCTTTTTTCCTGGATCATCTGCTGATCCGAAGCCGATAATCCCGATATGTTCTGCATCTGAGAAAGGATTTCCAAAGTCGCATCAAACATGCCCATCGCGGTACCTCAATAAAAAATCATGACACGCTTTATTGGTAAGCTTTTTCAAACGCTTGTCCCAGGTCGGCGATCAAATCGTCGGCGTCCTCCAGCCCTGCCGAAATCCGGATGGTCTCAGGCGCCAGATCCGCTTGCTTCCGCTGCTCCGGCGTAAGCTCCGCGTGGGTCGTGGTCGGGGAATTGATAATGATGGACCGTGCGTCCCCGATATTCGCGTGATAGCTGAAAAGCTTTACGGAGTTCAAAAATTTTTCGTATTGCTTCGGTGTTCCGTTAAAACCGAAAGTGAAAACATAACCGGCGCCCTTCGGAAGGTATTTTTTTGCAAGCTCCCGATACGGGCTGTTTCGTGCGTATGGATGCTTGACCCAAAGGACATGGTCCTTTCTGGATTCCAGGTAACGGATCAGCTTTTCGGCATTTGATACCTGCTTTGCAAGCCGCTCCGACAGCGTCTCCAGCCCGATCAGAACGAGATAAGCGTCGAACGGACTGAGCGCCGCGCCCAGGTAGTTCAGATAAATCGCCCGGATCCTTCCGGTAAACGGGGTTTCGGGGAATACCTCCAGAATGCTGCGTTCCCTGTCTTCGGCGTCGCGCAAAAAGTACAGGGGTTTCGTGAACTGAGGGTATTTGCCGTTGGCCCAATTGAATTTTCCGCTTTCCAGAACTAGGCCCGCGATGACATTCCCGTGGCCGCTCAGTGCTTTTGTGGCGGAGTATACCACCACATCCGCCCCGAACCTGATCGGATTCAGCAGGTAGGGCGTCGCCAGCGTGTTGTCGACAATCAGAGGGATCCCGTGCCTGTGCGCCACCTGTGCGATCGCTTCAAGATCCGCAACGGTTGAATTGGGATTGCTCACCGCTTCCACATAGACCGCCTTTGTATCCGGGTAAATGCTTTTTTCGAAGCTTTCCGGATCGTCGGCGTCTTCGACAAAATCGACCGTAATGCCGAAATCCGGCAGGATCTTATCAAAAGAATCCACCGAACCGCCGTAAAGGCGGGTCGTGCTTAAAATCCTTCCATCCTTTCCGGCCGCGTTCAGCAGGGAATAGGTGACTGCGGCCATTCCGGAACCGAGCGCAACGGCACCGGCCGCCCCGTCGAGAAGTGCTACCCTTTCTTCCAGAACGGCGGTGGTCGGGTTGCTCAGTCTGGTATAAATCGGGTCCGGATCCGTAAAGGAAAATAACCTGGCCGCTCTTTCCGTATTGCCCAATTCAAAGGCGGTCGATTGATAGATCGGTACGGAAACAGCCTGGTTATGCTCGGCCGGATTATATCCTCCTCTTACCTTTAGCGTGTCAAACCCCAAATTTGATTCTGGCATTCCTCATACATCCTTATCCAAAAATTCATGATCCGCGCGCCGCAGGTTCCCGGCTCCGGAACGCCGCCGGGGCCGGGACATCGCGGCAGTCCGAGAGAAGCTCCACGACCTCCTGCACATGCGTTTCGTCATGGGAAA
>DAINSB010000162.1:0-4468 GCA_036741535.1 Caproicibacter sp.
AGACAGGGCAGGTCGGATAAGAACAAATGCGCGGTCTCCCGGGCCTGCCGGCCGAATGGGCATCCGGCGCAATACGACAGGATGGGGAGGGGCCAGAAAAGAAATCGAAACCGAATGCCAGAACATCCTGCCGGCCGACCATGGTATTTCCCGGCGCGGCGGCCGCAGCGTGGGTGACCCGGCCGATCTTTCCGGGGGTGGTTCCTCCGGCGACGCCGCGCGGCATGCCGCGGGCGGTTTGTTCACACTCTGTGCTTGTATGTGTGCCGGATTGATGCTATAATTTTCTTAAAATTGTGCATGGAAATGGAAGGAAATATTTTTATGACGGTCTATAACCTTCTGATCCTGTTTCTGCTGGTCCTAGGCATCCTGCTGTGCGAAGTCTGGAAATCGAAGCGGAATACGGTCGTTTTCCTGATCCTCTCGTCGCTCGCCATGATCGTCGTCGCCTATCTGCGCGCGGACACGGTCGGCATCGACTACAAGCAGTACGAGGCGTATTTCTGCCAGGTCCACGACGGCGGCTGGAGCTTCCTGATCAGCGCGGCGAACGGCTACCGCGTGGAGCCGGGCTACAGCCTGCTGAACTATCTGGTTTCCCTTTTCACGCGCGACGTGCATATTTTCATGCTGGTAGTGGCCGTCATCGTCATCACCCTGACGGCCGTCCTGCTGTACCGGGTCTCGCCCATCCCGTGGATCGGCATGTTCGTGTTCGCCTCCTTCGGCTTTTACGGCAATTCGCTCAGCTTCATCCGCCAGTGTATCGCGATCGCTATCTACCTGTATTCCATCGAGTATATCAAGAAGAAAAAATTCATTCCGTATTTGCTGATCATCCTGCTGGCATCGACCTTCCACAAGTCCATGCTGATCATGATCCCGGTCTATTTCGTCGCGCGCATCGCCGTCAACTGGAAGTCCCTGCTGACCTGGAGCGGGCTGGCCGTTCTGGTTTCCGCCCTGACGTGGCCGCTGTTCAACCTGGTGACGAAGTATATCTACCAGGCCTACGCCACGCAGCAGGGGCTGTACTACATGATCGGCCGCGACTGGCAGACGGCGGCGATCCCGGTCATCACGACGGTCGTGATCCTGATCCTCACGCCGTTCATCCTGCGCAGGGACGAGAGGAACACGGTCCTGATCAATCTGGCGGTCTATTCCGGCCTGCTCTACATCATGACCTGTCAGCACTTCCTGTTCCAGCGGTTCGGCATGATGTTCTTTACGACGGTGATCCTCGTGATTCCGGAGCTGTTCGCCAGCATCGGCGTCGAGAGCGTACCGGCGGACGCCCTGCAGAACGCCGAGAGCCTGAAATCGAAGAGCAGGGCCGAAAGGAAAAAGGCCCTGCAGGAGCGGCGGAAGATCAAAAGCGAGATCAACACGCACCGGTACATCTATTATTACGCGCTCGCGGCGCTGGTGTTCGTCGGGTATTTATACAATGTCTGGATCCTGCTTGCGAACCGGATCAACCTGATCCCGTACGTGACGTTTCTGAAATAAAGACGGTGAACTATGGACCTCTCCATCATCATGATCAACTACAATACCCCGAAGCTGACGGAACAGGCGGTTTCGTCGATCTTTTCCTGTCGCCCGGCCCTCGCGTTCGAGGTCATCGTCGTCGACAACAGCGAAGACCCCGCCGCGCGGTATGCCGGTTCGAGGCCGGGCGTGGAAGTCCTGGGCGGCGTGGAAAACCGCGGGTTCGGGAACGCGTGCAACGTCGGCGCCCGCCGCGCGAAGGGGAAATACCTGCTGTTCCTCAATTCCGACACGCTGATGCACCCCGGCACGCTGGAAGAAGGCGTCGGGTATCTCTCGGCGCATCCGCAGGCGGGGGCGCTCGGCGTCCGCATCCTGCTGCGGGACGGCGCCCTCGACCACGCCTGCAAGCGGGGTTTCCCCACGCCGTCGGCCGCGTTTTATTATTTCACCGGCCTCGACCGGCTCCGACCGGGCAGTCGGAAGCTGGGCGCCTACCGGGCGACGTATCTGGACGAAAAAGCCGTCGGCGAGGTGGATTCCGTGGCGGGCTCGTTCCTGATGATGCCGAAGGACGTTTTTGCCGCGCTGCACGGCTTCGACGAGACTTTTTTCATGTACGGGGAAGACCTGGACCTCTGCTTCCGCCTGAAGCGGCTCGGCTACCGGGTCGTTTACGACGGGCGTGCGTCCATCACGCATCTGAAGGGGCAGAGCGGCCTCCACACGCAGTCGAGGACCGTCGCCTTCCACTTTTACAACGCCATGAGGCTGTTTTACCGGAAACACTACAGCGGAAATTATCCGGCCGTCGTGAACGTGGCGGTCCTCTGCGCCATCGGGCTGAAATACCGGGCGGCGCTCGCGAAGATCGGGCGCGCGGGGAAGGACCGTGATTTTTTTCGGAAGAAATCGGCTCCGCCTTGATCTTGATTTCCAATTATTATATACTTATTTTAGGGCTTTGCCGTCCGCCCTTTTTATCAATTGATTTTGGATGTGAAAAAATGAAGGGAATCATTCTCGCCGGGGGCAGCGGGACCAGGCTGTATCCGCTGACGCTGGTAACTTCCAAGCAGCTGCTTCCGATCTACGATAAACCGATGATTTACTATCCGCTTTCCACGCTGATGCTGGCGGGCATCCGGGAGATCCTGATCATCTCGACGCCGCACGATCTGCCGAATTTCAGGGACCTGCTGGGCAACGGGAGCGACCTTGGACTGAGCCTTTCCTACATAGAGCAGCCGTCCCCGGACGGCCTCGCGCAGGCGTTCCTGCTCGGGGAGGAGTTCCTCGCGGGCGAGGGCTGCGCCATGGTGCTCGGCGACAACATCTTTTACGGCAGCGGCCTGACCAGGCTTTTGCGCGCCGCCGCCGCGAAGACGCGGGGGGCCACCGTCTTCGGCTACTTCGTGGACGACCCGGAAAGGTTCGGGATCGTGGAATTCGATGCGCAGGGGCGGGCCGTTTCCATCGAGGAAAAACCCGAGCATCCGAAGTCGAACTACGCGGTCACCGGCCTTTATTTTTACGACGGCCACGTCTGCGAATACGCGAAGACGCTCACGCCGTCCGCGCGCGGCGAGCTGGAGATCACCGACCTCAACCGCATCTACCTCGCGCAGGGAAACCTCAACGTCGTCACGCTCGGCCGGGGCTACGCCTGGCTGGACACCGGAACGATGGATTCCCTGAGCGACGCGTCGGAGTTCGTGCGCGTGCTCGAGAAGCGCGAGGGCATCGTGATCTCCGCGCCGGAGGAGATCGCCTACCGGAACGGATGGATTTCGGAGGAATGTCTGACCCGACGCGCGGAGAAATACGGCAAGTCGAGCTACGGCGCGCATCTGAAAAAAGTCGCCGAGGGCAGAATCTTGTATTAGGAGAAAAAGATATGAAGATCGTCAAAACGGATGTTCCGGGCGTTTATATTCTGGAGCCGCAGGTGTTCGGGGACAGCCGGGGCTGGTTCATGGAGACCTGGTCGCGGCGGACGATGGAGAAAGCCGGGCTGCGCTATGAGTTCGTGCAGGACAACCAGTCGTATTCCGCGAAAAAAGGGACGCTGCGCGGCCTGCATTTCCAGAAGGGGGACGACTCGCAGGCCAAGCTGGTGCGCTGTACGCGCGGCGCGGTGCTGGACGTTGCGGTGGATCTGCGGAAGGGCTCGCCGGCGTATAAAAAGTGGACGGGCGTGGAGCTTTCCGCGGAAAACAAGCGCCAGTTCCTGATCCCGCGCGGGTTTGCCCACGCGTTCCTGACCCTGACCGACGACGTGGAGTTCCAGTACAAGGCGGACAACTTCTACGCGCCCGCCGCGGACCGGAACATCCGCTGGAACGACCCGGAGATCGGCGTGAAGTGGGGGATCGAAGCTCCGATCCTCTCGGAAAAGGATCAGAAGGCCCCCTTCCTCTCCGAGAGCGATGTGGATTTTGTCTATGAGGTGAAAGCATGAAGCTGCTTGTGACCGGCGGCGCGGGATTCATCGGCGGGAATTTCGTCCATTATATCCTGGAAAAGCACCCGGAGGACGAGGTCGTCTGCCTGGACGCCCTGACCTACGCGGGCAACCTGGAGACGCTGGCCGGCGTGATGGACGACCCCCGGTTCACCTTTGTCAAAGGCAATATCTGCGACAGGGAAGCCGTCTTTGGCCTGTTCCAAAAAGAAAAGCCGGACGTCGTCGTCAATTTTGCCGCGGAAAGCCATGTGGACCGTTCCATCGAGGACCCGGGGCTTTTTTTGCATACGAACGTCCTCGGGACCGGCGTGCTGATGGATGCCTGCCGCAAATACGGGATCCGAAGATTCCATCAGGTTTCGACGGACGAGGTCTACGGCGATCTGCCGTTCGACCGGCCCGATTTGTTCTTCACGGAGGAGACGCCGCTGCACACCTCCAGCCCGTACTCGGCCTCGAAGGCTTCGGCGGATTTGCTGGCCCTCGCCTACCACCGCACGTTCC
>DAINSB010000163.1:0-4374 GCA_036741535.1 Caproicibacter sp.
GTTCCCCGGGTACGTGGCGAAGGGCTGCGCGGCCCTGCCGCTCGAAAGGTCGAGCAGGTAAACCGCCGAGACCAGGTCCCCGTCCTTCGCCGAGATACCCGCGACCGCGGCCTCTGTGCCGTCGGAATTCAGCGCCACCGCATCCGGGTAATAATCGTAGAACCAGTAATAGGACTGCACGCCGCCCTCTTCGTTGTAGACGGTGAGCTCGCCGCAGTAGCCGTCGGCCTGAGTCAGCACGGCGCAGCGGCCGTTCGCGGAAAGCGCGCCCGCGAGGATGTTCTGCTGGGTATTGATCCGCTTCGACTGTCCGTTCAGGGAATCCAGCCGGAAGCTCTTGCCGCCGAGATTATACAGCAGCGTGCGGGACCCGTTCACCTTCAGCACGGGAGTGCTGAAGCTGTGCTGGAAGCTCAGCAGCTCCTTCGCCGTGGAGTTGTAGACGGTCATCGCCGTGTCGCTCGCCGTGTAGAGGTTCTTCTCCGAGACGACGAAATTCCCCGGCGCGACGGAAGACCCCGCCACCGCCTGCGGAAAGCCGTCGCCGACGCCGAGCCCCACCACGCGGCCCTGCGCCCACTGGACGATATTCGACGGCGTGAGGTCGTTGCGGTTGTACCACGCGAGCACCGCAAGGGCGGAGAGCGCCAGAATGAGGATCACCCGGTAGACCCACCGCGGGACGCGGCGCGTCCGGCGCAACCGATCCCTTGCCGGAAGGCGGTGCCTGCCGAGGTCCACCCCGGCGGTGTCGTAACGGTGTTCGCGGTCATCCATCGACATTCACATCCTCGTAAAACACCTTCCGCAGGTAAAGGCCCTGCGGTGGGGCGGTGGGGCCGGCGGCCGCGCGGTCGCGCGCAAGCAGGATGCGGGGTATGTCTTCCGGCTCCAGCTTTTTCCGGCTCACGCGCAGCAGGGTGCCGACCAGAATGCGCACCATGTGGTACAGAAATCCGTCCGCGGCGATGCGGAAATCCGCCTCGTTGCAGTCTATGCGTTCCCAGACCGCTTTTGTTACCGTCCGCTCCATGCGGCCCGCCCTGCGCGCGTCCTTCGCGCAGAACGAAGTGAAATCGTGCGTCCCCAGCAGGCAGGCCGCCGCGTGGTTCATGCGGCCGAGGTCCAGCGGGTACCAGTAGTGCAGCACCCTTCCGCGCAGGAACGGGTCGCGCACGGGGCTGGTCCAGACGCGGTAGAGATACTCCTTGCCCGTGCAGGAATACCGGGCGTGGAACGGCAGCGGCACCTCCCGGCACGAGAGCACGGCGATGTCGTCCGGAAGAAAGTGGTTCAGCGCGCCCGTCAGCCGCCCGCAGGGGATGTCCCGCTCCGTGCGGAAGCTGACGCAGAACTCGAGGGCGTGCACGAAGGAATCCGTGCGGCTGCACCCCTTGAGGTCGGGGCGCTCCCCGAGGACCTTTTCGAGCGCCGTCTGGAAGACCTCCTGTACGGAAACGGCGTTCCGCTGGACCTGCCAGCCGTGATAGCCGGACCCATCGAACCGGATGGTCAGCAGCAGATTGCGCGGCGCGGCGCCCGCGCGGTCAAGCCGCGCCGTTTCGTCAGGTTGAAATCTCGACCCCCTGCTGGCGCGAGAGTTTGAGGCAACTCCCGATTTGGAGGCCGGAGGCTGGAAGTCGGAGGCTGGAACGTCAAGAGAAACTCCGGTTTTGCCCTTTCTAACATCTAACATCTAATCTCTAACCTCTAATGCAGCGACGCGGGCAGAAACAGCGTGCACAGCAGCGCGGCGGCGCAGAAGAGCGCCATGCCGGCCGACGCCCAAACGTCGAGGCGCGACAGGTGGAGCTGTTTCATCTTGGTGCGGCCCTCCCCGCCGTGGTAGCAGCGGCACTCCATCGCCATCGCGAGGTCGTACGCGCGCCGGAACGACGAGACGAAAAGCGGGATCAGGATCGGGATCAGCGCGCGGATGCGCTGCATCATGCCGCCGCTCTCGAGGTCAGCGCCGCGCGCCTTCTGCGCGCTCATGATCTTGTCGGTCTCCTCGAGCAGCGTGGGCACGAAGCGCAGCGCGATGGTCATCATCATGGCGATCTCGTGCACATGCACGTGCAGGACCCTGAGCGGCTTCATGATGCGCTCGAGCGCGTCCGTCAGGTCCGTCGGGGAGGTCGTGAAGGTCAGCACGCAGCTGAACAGGATCAGGCTGACAATGCGTACGGAGATGAAGATCGCATTGTAGACGCCGCCGTCGGTGATCTGCATGAATTTCCATCTCCACAGGACGGTCCCGGTCCCGTAGAACAGGTTCAGCACCCCGGTGAAAATCACGATGGCGATGATCGCCTTCAGGCTCTTGAAATACTGCGGGAACGGCACTCCCGAAGAGAACAGCACCACGGCCATGAGCGCCACCATGCAGAGAAGGCCCGCAAAATTGGAAGCGATGAACAGAAAGACGATATAGGCGACCGTGAGGACGATCTTCACGCGCGGGTCCATGCGGTGGATCAGGGACCTGCCGGGGAAATACTGCCCGATGGTGATGTCACTGACCACGGCGAACACCTCCTTTGCGAAGCAGGGGGCGAAGCTGCTCCACGGCCTGTTCCACCGTCAGCACCGGATGCACGGGATAGCCCTTTTCCCGGAGCATCAGCAGGATCTCGGTGATCTGCGGGACGCGCAGGCCCATTTTGGAAAGCTCTCTGCCGCGCGCGAACACGCGGTCTGTGCGGTCGAGCATCACGGCCTTCCCCTCGTTCAGGACGAGAACGCGGTCCGCAAAGCGTGCGATGTCCTCCATGCTGTGCGAAACGAGGATGACCGTGCTGCCGCGTTTTTTGTGGTAGTCGGAAATCTGTTGCAGCAACGTGTCCCGGCCGTTGGGGTCGAGGCCGGCGGTGGGCTCGTCCAGCACGAGGACGTCCGGGTCCATGGCGATCACGCCCGCGATGGCCGCGCGGCGTTTTTCCCCGCCGGAGATCTCGAACGGGCTCTTCCCCAGCAGCTCGTCGTCCAGCCCGACGAACCGGGCCGCCCGCCGCGCGCGCTGTTCCGCCTCGGTGTCGGCAAGACCCATGTTGCGCGGCCCGAAGCAGATGTCTTTGAGAACGGTCTCCTCAAAAAGCTGGTGCTCGGGGTACTGAAAAACCATGCCGACCTGAAACCGGACCGACCGGATCTTCTTCGGCTCCGCCCAGATGTCCCCGCCGTTCAGCAGGACCGTGCCGGAAGCGGGTTTCAGAAGGCCGTTGAGCATCTGGATCAGGGTGGACTTGCCGGAACCGGTATGACCGATGACGCCCAGAAACTCCCCGCGCTCCACGCCGATGCTCACATGGTCCACGGCGGTTTTCTCAAACGGCGTTCCGGCCCCGTAAATATAAGTCAGTTCTTTGGTTTCAAGGACAAACATCGTTTTCTCCCAGTTTTATGATTTGAAGAGCGGTTCCAGCGCCGCGACGCACTCCGCGGCGTCCAGGGCGCATTCCGGAAGGTCGAAGCCCTCGCCGCGCAGGCGCCAGACCAGTTCCGTGGCCTGCGGCACGTCAAGCTGGTGGTCCTTCAAAAGCCGCACCTGCGAAAAGACCTCCCGCGGCGAGCCCTCGGTCAGGATCTTCCCGTCGTCCATCACGACGACGCGGTCGGCGCCCGCGGCCTCGTCCATATAATGCGTGATCAGCACGATGGTGATGCCCTTTTCGCGGTTGAGCCTGTGGACGGTGTCGAGGACCTCCTGCCGGCCGCGCGGGTCCAGCATGGCCGTCGGCTCGTCCAGCACGATGCAGTCCGGCTGCATGGCGATGATGCCCGCGATGGCCACGCGCTGCTTCTGCCCGCCGGAGAGCTTGTACGGCGCGTTCAGACGGTAGTCGTACATCTCCACGGCGCGCAGGGCGTCGTCCACCCGCCTGCGGATCTCGGGAGGGTCGACGCCCAGATTTTCCGGGCCGAACGCGACGTCTTCCTCCACGATGCTCGCCACGAGCTGGTTGTCCGGGTTCTGGAGGACCAGCCCGACGCGCCGGCGGATCTCGAGCTTGAGGTCCTCGTCCATCGTGTCGAGCCCGTCCACATAGACTTTGCCCCCGGACGGCAGCAGCATGGCGTTGAAATGCTTCGCCAGCGTGGACTTGCCGGAACCGTTGTGCCCGACGAGCGCGACGAATTCGCCCTTCCGGATGCCGAGCGAAACGTCGTGCAAAACCTCGTACGGCTCTTCGCCCTCGCCGGGCCCGTAGGCGAACGTCACGTGGTCCGCTGTAATATAATCCATTGCAAAACCTTTCTCCGGAGGCTCACCTTCGGAAGTTGTCGATCGCCGCCAGGCGCTCCCGGTATTCTTCCCGCGTGATCAGGCCGGCCTCCAGCAGGCTCCTGAGCTCTTCCCGGCGCTCCGCCGCT
>DAINSB010000164.1:0-2817 GCA_036741535.1 Caproicibacter sp.
AATCAGGAGGTATATTTCATGAAAAAAATACTGACGGTTTTATTGCTTGCCGTTTTCGCGGCGGCCGCGGTTTTCGGCTGCTCGAAAAAAGACGGTTCCCCTTCCACCGTTCCGGCGGGCGGGAACGCATCCGTTTCTTCCGGACAGGCTTCTTCCGCCGTTTCCGGACCGGTTTCGCCGTCCTCCGCCCCCGCTTCGTCGGACGGCGCGTCCGCCGCGCCGACGGGGCCGGCCTCCTCGCAGAACGGCCCGGTGCTCGACATCCAGACGGACAGCAGCGAGTTCGACGCGAAGTTCAAGAAGAACCCCGTCGACAAGAGCTATGTTTCGGAATCCGCCGCCGCCGTCTCGAACATCGACATGGTGAAGGTCTCGGACAAATACGCCGCGTTGTGGCAGAAAGAGATCGACCGCGCCTGGAGCGAGCTGCAGAAATACAAATACCCCGAAGAGCTGAAGACCGAGCAGCAGAAATGGGAGAACGGCAAATCCGCCGCGCTGCGGAAGATCGCCTCCGACGCGCAGGCGGCCGGAGGCACCATGGCGCAGGTGGACTCTTCCTCCCAGATCATGGATTTTTACCGCAGCCGCGCAAACCGGCTTTACCGGGAGCTCTATAATTACGACAGGAACTACACCTATGCCTTTCAGTCGAAATGATCAAATATTATACAAATAGGACAACAGAATCCGCCGCGTATCGGCTTAAAATGTAAATTTTAGGACCGGCGCGGCTTGCGTGCAGGCTCAGCCTGCCGCATTGTAAAATAATCTGCATCGTAGCCGTTTTGTAAAGGAAAAAATGTTATGAAACTGACGGAAAAAACACTGGAGCGCAACGATAGGTACCGGGGCAGGATCCTCACCTTCCACGTGGATAAAGCGGAGCTTGAAAACGGCCGCGTCGTCACGCGGGAGTGCATCGACCACCCCGGGGGGGTCTGCGTCGCCGCCTTGACCGCGGACAACGGGCTGTATTTCGTGCGGCAGTACCGGTACCCGTATCATGAGGTGGTGCTCGAACTGCCCGCGGGCAAGCTGGAAAAAGGGGAAGATCCGCTCGGGGCCGGAAAGCGCGAGCTGCGCGAAGAGACCGGGGTCGCCGGCGGGAATTACGTGGACTGCGGCAGGCTGTACCCTTCCCCCGGCTACACGAACGAGATCATCTACCTGTATGCCTGCCGGGCGTCTTCGCGCGGGGGGAACCACCTCGACGAGGGGGAATTCCTCGAGGCCGAGGTCATCCCGCTCGCGAAGGCCGTCGAGATGGTCCTGTCCGGCGGGATCGTCGATGCCAAAACACAGGTGCTGGTGCTGAAAACCGAGAGACTTCTCCGGGAAGGGAAACTGTAGGGGGCCGGCCATGAAGCAGCGGAAACAAGTCGGGATGAACGAAAGGCGGAAGCGGCAGATCACCTACCTGACCCTGCTGCTGGCGGCGGCTTTCCTTGCCGCCGTCGGGCAGGGCGGGTGGTGGCTGGCGATCGCCATCGCGGCGGGCGTCGCGATCGACGAGATCGCCTATCTGTTTACGAGGCGGAAATCGAAGCCGGAAGACAAAGACCCCCGGGCCGCAAAAAGAGAAGAACCGCCGGAGAAAACCACCGGCGCGAAAGAACCGGAATCGTCCGACAGCCGGGAAGAAAAGAACGGCAAAGGGCCGAAAGGGTAGACCGCTTCAGAGTTTTGCGCCCGGCACGAGCTTCTGGAACACTTTCGTCCGCCGCAGAATGCCCACCAGAAAGATCGAGATGGTCGCGCCGCCGAACGCGCTGATGAGAAAGGGGACGACATAGGTAAAAAGCGCCGCCTGTTTCCCGAGGACGAGCGTCACGACGGGATAGGCCGCCAGCGCGCCCAGAACGCCGGTCCCGAAGAGCTCCCCGAGGTAGGTCAGGGAAAGTTTTCCGGTGTACTTGTAGAGCAGCCCGCAGCACAGCGCGCCGATCATGCTGCCGGGATAGGCCAGCAGGCTGCCCGTGCCCAGCAGGATGCGCAGCGTCGACGTGACGAAGGCGACCCCCACCGCATAGGCGGGCCCCAGCAGGATGCCCGCGAGGATGTTGACCATGGACTGTACGGGGAAGCATTTGGACGCGCCGACCGGGATGTAAAAAGCCGAGGCGGCCACGCCCAGGGCGGCCAGCAGTCCCGCAATCGCCATTTTCTTTGTCGTCTGCATGTTTATCGATCTCCTTGCAAAAAATAAAGTGGGATATGCCAGCGATAGGCATATCCCACAGATGCGGTTCCAGATGCAATTCCCTACGTTGGCATTATCCAAATCAGGTTTTGGGTCGAAATTCAACAATTTCCTCTCAGCCTGTCGCGCAAGCTCCCCAATGCCGTTATTCGATTTTCTTCATTTTAGCAGCGGTCCGGGCATCTGTCAATGGTTTTTAACAGTCTTCCCCGATTTTGTTGAGAACCAGCCCGGTGATGAGCTTCGGGTAAAAGTAAGTGGATTTCTGCGGCATTTTCTCCCCCGCCGCGGCGACATCTCGGATCTGCGTCACGCGCGTGGGGTTCAGCAGGAACGCGCACTGGCTTTCGCCCGAGCGGACCGACCGGAGCGCCTCCTCCGTCGAACGGGTGTAGATCAGGTTCGTCTGTTTCGCCATGTTTTCTTTGTCGATGCCGAGGAGCTTCTCCAGGATCAGGCTGTGCAGCACCGCCACGTCGAGGCTCCGGTAGGCTTCGCTCT
Organism: Caproicibacter sp.; assembly: GCA_036741535.1. Lineage (GTDB taxonomy): Bacteria > Bacillota > Clostridia > Oscillospirales > Acutalibacteraceae > Thermocaproicibacter. The sequence continues at coordinate 2,705 of DAINSB010000164.1, forward strand.
TCCCCGGCAGGGCCTTTGCCACGGCGTCCGCGTCCCTCAGCACAAGCTGCGCCCAGCCGTCGCCGCCGGCGTAAAACGCGAATGCGTTCGCCCCGGAGGCGACGTTCGCCCCG
>DAINSB010000164.1:2917-4175 GCA_036741535.1 Caproicibacter sp.
CGTTCGCCCCGGAGGCGACGTTCGCCCCGCGGGCGTACTGGTTTGCGAGGGCCTTCTCCATCCCGTCGAGGGAAGGGAAGCGGGTGACCTCAAACGTACCCTCGCAGGCGCGGAGAAGCCGTTCGGCGTCGAAATCGGGCAGGCCGCGCACCATACGGTGCGTCGGGAAGACGACGAGGCCATCGCTCGCCATATCGACCAGCATCATCATCACGTAATCCTCGCCGCCCGTGGCCGTGCCCTGCTCCCGCCGCCAGTCGCGGTAATGGAGCGCGGTCTCGTAGCGGTGGTGTCCGTCAGCGATGTAGAGCTTGCGGTCCGCGAAATCGGCCGAGATCGCGGCGAGGACCTCCCGGTCGTTCACGAGCCACATGCGGTGCGTGACCGCGCCGTCGGAGAACTCGTAGCGCGGCGCGCCGGAGGAAAGCGCGTCCAGCTTTTCGGCCGTCGCGCGCTCCGGGTCCATGTAGAGGGAGTAGATCTGGCTGAAGTTGCATCCCGTCGCCTTCATCAGGTTGAAGCGGTCTTCCTTCGCCTTGGAGAGCGTCTCCTCGTGCGGCAGGATAATTCCCTTCGAGAATTCCTCGAGCCTGACGAGGCAGATGAAGCCCTTCACTTTTTTCTTTTCCCCGCCGGCCGTGAATTCCTCTTCGTAGATATAGAAGCCGGGGTCCGTGTCCCGGCGCAGGATGCCGTCCGCGAGCCAGGCGCGCAGCGTCCGCCCGGCCTCGGCGTAGGGGTCTTCCCCCTTCGGCAGCTCCAGGCGGACGACGTTGTACGGGCTGCCTTCCAGGTAGCGCCTGCGCGCTTCTTCGCCGATGATGTCGTAAGGGGGGCAGGTCAGAAGGGAGATGTCTCCCGCGGCGGCGGTGTAGCGCAGCGCGCGGAAGGGTTTGATCTCGGCCATGTTTTCCACCTTTCTCCTGCGGCAGGCTGAGCCTGCATGCAAGCCGCGCCGTGCAGCCAGGTAAAAATCCAGGGCCGCGGCGGGCGCGAGTATATGGGGGAGCTCCCGGCGGGCGGGGTGCCCCCGCGGCCGGTCGCCGACCCGCATCGCCCGGACAGCGCCGGGCGGAATCTGTCACTATTATACCGGCGGCGCGGCGGCCTGTCAAACCTTTCACGGATACGGCCGGGCCCTTACTTTTTGAAATCGCCCCCGAGGGGCGACTGGGGGTTTTGCACTCAGGCCGTGCGGGCCCGTACTTTCGGGCAGGCTGAGCCTGCATACAGGTTTACACACAGCCAATCGAGTGCG
>DAINSB010000165.1:0-4169 GCA_036741535.1 Caproicibacter sp.
GGTCAGTTCATGTGCCGGGGGTTAGAGACTGCGGGCTTTCTTCGTGCACGCCTCCATCGCTTCGATCACGCTGCTGCGGAAACCCTTCGCCTCGAGAACGCTGACCGCCTCGATCGTCGTGCCGGCGGGGGAGCAGACCATGTCCTTGAGCTCCCCGGGGTGTTTCCCGGTCTCCAGCACCATTTTGGCACTGCCGAGCACCGCCTGCGCCGCAAACTGATAGGCGAGGTTGCGGGGCAGACCGTCCCGCACCGCGCCGTCCGCGAGAGCCTCAATGAAGAGGAACACATAGGCCGGCGAGCTGGAGCTGACGGAAACGACCGCGTCCATCATGTATTCGGCGACGACCGCGCATCTGCCGAAGCCGTTGAACAGCGAGCAGACGTAATCGAGTTCCTCCTTCGTGACCGGCTTCGAGGCACAGACGGCCGTCATGCCTTCCCCAACCATAGCCGGGGTGTTGGGCATCGTGCGGATGATCTTCAGGTCCCGCCCGAACTGCTCGTGCAGCCGATCCAGCGTCTGCCCCGGCGCGATGGTGACGATGAGCGTGCTGTCCTTCACGACCGGCGCGATCTCGTGGATCACGGTCGGGTAAAACTGCGGCTTTACGGCAAGCACGATTGTGTCGGCCGCAGCGGCGACCTTGTTGTCCGTCGTCACCGAGACGCCCAGTTCCGCTTTCGCTTTGTCAAGAGCGGGCTGAAACAGATCGGCGGCTATAATTTCCCCCGCGGGAACAAGCCCCGCTCCAATGATGCCCTTCATCATGGCTTTTGCCATGTTTCCTGCGCCTATAAATCCCAACTTCATTTAGAACCATCCTTTCTAGACTAAAATATTTTATCAAACGCATCGGGCGGAGGACGTCAGGCGAAGCTCTGTTCCGTTCTGTCGATGATCTCGTCCTGAAGCGCCTTGCTGAGGTTGCGGAAGTGATCGCTGTAACCGGCCACCCGCACGATCAGGTCCCGGTACTCCTCCGGATTTTTCTGCGCCGCGATCAGCGTCTGCCGGTCGACGACGTTGAACTGGATGTGGTGGCCGTCCATGTTGAAATAAGTGCGGATCAGATTCGCGAACTGCTCCAGTCCGTTGTCGCCGGCCAGAACGCTCGGCGTGAATTTCTGGTTGAGCAGTGTGCCGCTGGTGCGCAGTTGATCCATCTTCGAGCAAGAGCAGATGACCGCCGTGGGTCCGTGCGTATCCGCGCCCTGAACGGGGGAAATCCCTTCCGAAACCGGCTTGTGCGCAAGCCGCCCGTCGGCGCTCGCCATCATCACTTCGCCGAAATAGACGTGGCAGGTCGTCGGCAGCATATTGATGCGGTACGTGCCCCCGCGCATGTTCGGCCGGCCGACCACCGCCGAATAGTAGCAATTAAACACGGCCTGCATGATTGAGTCCGCATAATCGTCGTCGTTGCCGTACTTGGGGGTCCTGTTCTTCACGATGTCCGCGATCACTTCGTTGTTTTCAAAATTGTGCTCCAGCGCGTCCATTAGGGCTTCCATCGTAAACGTACGGTGCTCGAAGACGTTGTATTTGAGCGACGAGAGGCAATCCGTGACGGTCCCGATGCCCACGCCCTGAATGTAGCTGGTGTTGTATCTCGCGCCGCCCGCGTTGTAATCGCGGCCCTTTTTGATGCAGTCGTTCGTGATGATGGACAGGAACGGAGCGGGCATGTATTCGGCGAAAATCTGCTCGATGACGTTGCTGCCCCGTACCTTGATGTCGACAAAATGCTCAACCTGCTTTTTATAGGCCGCAAACAGATCGTCGTAGCTCTTGAAATCGGTGGCTTTGCCGAGCTTGAGGCCGAGCTGCTTCCCGCTCACTTCGTCGTATCCGTTGTTGAGCGTGAGCTCCAGGACCTTCGGAAGGTTGAAGTAGCCGGTCAGGATATACGCCTCGTTCCCGAAGGCGCCGGTTTCCACGCAGCCGCTGGTGCCGCCGCGGCGGGCGTCCTCGATCGATTTGCCTGCGTTGAGCAGCTCCTGGATGATGCTCTCTGTGTTGTAGAATGCCGGCTGCCCCCAGCCCTCGCGGGAGATCTCGCAGGCGCGCAGGAGAAACTTCTTCGGGTTTTTCCGGCTGATCTGCACGTTCGAGCTCGGCTGAAGCAGCCTCATATCGTCCATGCAGTCCAAGATCAGATAGCTGACCTCGTTGACCCCGTCCTCGCCGTCCGGCGTGATGCCGCCCGTGTTGATGTTCGCAAAATCGGTGTAGGTGCCGCTTTCCTTCAGCGTGATGCCCACTTTCGGCGGCGCCGGCTGGTTGTTGAACTTGACCCAGAGGCACTCGAGCAGCTCCAGAGCCCGGCGGTCGTCTAGGGTGCCCGCTGCGGTGTCCTTTTTGTAGAAGGGATACAGGTGCTGGTCGAGCCGCCCCGGGCTGTAAGCGTCCCACGGGTTCAGCTCGGTCGTGACGCAGAGGTGCACGAACCAGTACATCTGGATGGCCTGCCAGTATGTCTCCGGCTTGTGCGCCGGGATCACGTCGCAGTTTGCGGCGATCTGAAGAAGCTCCTGCCGGCGCTCCGGATTTTGTTCTTTTCCGGCCAGTTCGCGCGCCAGGTCGCCGTACCGCTTCCCAAGAATCATGATCGCGTCGCAGCAGATGCTCATGGCGGTCAGTTCGGCCTTTTTGTCGAGCGCCTCCGTGTCGTGGAGGAAGTCAAGCCCGGCGATGGCTTCTTCGATGTCCTTTTTATAATCGAGGAAGCCCTTTTCATAGATCTTGTTGGAGCCGACCGTATGCCCCGGGCCGCGCTGCTCCATGAATTCCGTGAAGATGCCGCTGTGGTAGCAATCGAGCCACTCGGGGCTCATGGCCTCCAGAATCTTGCGGCGCGTGCAGCGGTTCTGCCAGTAGGGGATGATCTCCTCCTCCTGAATGCGGAAATCCTCCTCCGACACCTTGAACGAAATGAGCTCGCGGTCGTTCATCACGTGAAGATCCTCGAGCGTGTGACAGCACAGCTCCGGGAAGGTTGGGGCATACTGCGGGGCTCTTCCCTTTTCTCCCACGATCAGCTCGCCGTCGTTGATGCAGAGCGTGCGGTGCTCCACGAAATGCTTAAACGCCAGCGCGCGCATCTCGGGCACCGAAACGCTGCCGTCGTACTTCTTGTAAGCCTCCGTAACCAGCCTGGCCCGTTCCAGGTCGATGTGCGGAACCGCGTCGAGGCTTTGCTGGCGCAGTTTCCTGATCCGTTCGTTCATTCCTCTGGTTTCCATGACTCACGACTCCCTTTCTCTAGCTCTCTAACTGCTATACTGTCAATTTGGAACATTGCTGTCATCCGCCGATCTTGACGTTGGAAAATCCCTGCTGCTCAAAAATCTTCCGGAGCGCCTCCATTTTTTCCGCGTCCGGCACGGTCAGGCCCTCCCCGGGATAAGTTCGCGCGAGCTTTGTGTATTTATCCGAACCGAAGGTGTGGTAGGGCAACAGGCTGATGGCCTTAACGACGACGTTTTCTTTCAGGAATGCGGCGGTTGCCCGCATGGAATCCGGATCGTCGTTGACCCCGCCGATGGTGGGGATACGGATATGGATTCTGGCCCCGTCCTTGGAAAGCTGTTTGAGGTTCTCGAGAATCCGCTCGTTTCCATGCCCGATAAAGCGTTTATGCTTTTCGGAATCCATCATTTTGATGTCGTACAGAAAGGTGTCGACGTAGGGGAGAATCCGCCGGAAGGACTCGTACGGGGCGTACCCGCAGGTGTCGATGTCCACCGAATAACCGCGGTCCGCGAACTTTTTAAGAAGCGCCTCGATATAGTCCATGTCCTGCTCCATGACCTCACCGCCGGAAAGCGTTACGCCGCCGCCGGAAAGCTCAAAAAACATCCGGTCCTTCTGGACCTCGTGGAAAAGCTCTTCGACGGGGTATTGCCGCCCGGCGATCTCTCTCGCCCCGAAAGCGCATTTTTCGACGCAGCGGCCGCAGGCGATGCACTTGGCGCGGTCGAGAAGCACGTGGTGCGAGGCCGGGTCGAAACTGATCGCCCCTTTCGGGCAGACCGCCTCGCACGCCCGGCAGCCGGTGCATTTTTCGGCGGTGTATACGATCTCCGGCCGGAAGGACTGGTTCTCCGGGTTGTGGCACCACCGGCAGGCGAGACGGCAGCCCTTGAAAAACACGGAGAACCAGTCCT
>DAINSB010000166.1:0-4139 GCA_036741535.1 Caproicibacter sp.
AACGCCGTCGCCCGGCAGGACGCCCGCATCGACGAGCTGAAGCGGCAGGAGAAGGAACTCTCGCAGATGCTGGCCACCTATGACAAAGGCCTGCAGCTCGCCGAGCAGTTCACGCAGGCGAAGGCGCAGGACGTCGAGGCCAAGGTCAACGGTGCCTTTCAACTGGTCCGGTGGAAGCTGTTCAAGACGCAGGTCAACGGCGGGATCGAATCCTGCTGCGAGGCGACGGTGAACGGCATCCCGTACGGGAAGAACCTCAACAGCGCCGCTAAGATGAACGCCGGCCTCGACATCATCAATACGTTGTCCCACATCTACGGGAAGTCCGTGCCAGTCTGGATCGACAACGCGGAGTCCGTGACGTCGATCTTCCCGGCCGAGACGCAGATGATCCGGTTGCACGTCTCCGCGGACGACAAGCAGCTCAGGACGGAGGTGCAGAAATGAGCGTAAAAGACGATTTTCGGACTGCTTTTGCAAAGACAGTTCAGCGCCCTGGTGCTGATAAGCTTTTCTCATGGTTGGAGCAGGAGACCGATTTCTTCACGGCCCCGGCGAGCACCCGCTTCCATGGAGATCATGAGGGCGGCCTCGCCGAGCATTCTCTGAACGTCTATCATCGGCTGCAGACCGAAGTCACCGTTTCAACCGGGGCCCCGAACGTCAAGCCGGAGACCGTCGCCATCTGCGGCCTGCTGCACGACATCTGCAAGGCCAATTTCTACAAGGTGTCCCAGCGGAACGTGAAGAACGAGGAGACCGGCAGGTGGGAGAAGCAGCCCTTCTATCAGGTGGAGGACCAGTTCCCCTACGGCCACGGTGAGAAGTCGGTGTTCCTGATCGAGCGGTTCATGCGCCTGAAACCGGCGGAAGCGATCGCGATCCGCTGGCACATGGGGGGATTCGACGATGCGGCGAAGGGCGGGAGCTATGCCATTTCCGGAGCTTTTGAGAAGTACCCTCTGGCGTTGCTTCTCCACGCGGCCGATCTGAAGGCTACATATCTGGATGAAAGGAAGGCGGATCCAAATGAGCAAAAGGCATGAGCGGCCCCGGCCTAAGACCTGCGACGATCAATGCGATTTTTTCTGCTACATCGGCGAGGGCGACGCCATCTGCAACCGGGCCATGCCACCGAAGATGGTTATGGAGGATTGGACCCCGGCGGATGATTTCTTTTGGTGTGAAGGAGGCGGGCGGAAATGAGAAAATTCAAGACCAGGTCCGGCTATATTGCTTATGAGGTGACCGCCGAGGAAACCGCCCTGCTGGACGGCGCCGGCATCTGCGACGATTGCGGAGAATTTTCGGAGAGCGGCTACCTGGCGCCTGTGCTGGATCACTACATGTGCCCGGCCTGCTTCCACGACTGGGAGAGCCGGGGCACATATTATCCCGAAGACATTCCGGTCGAGAGGCGCAACGCCGCCTATTTCGAGAGCCGGATCCCGCTGGAAGGGGATGATTTCGCGTGACCACCTACATCTGCAAATGCGGAAAGACCTTTCAGAAGAACACGGGAGCCGGAACGACCGGCTTCCGAATGCCAGATTACGGGCCGGATCACGAGTGCTGGGGCTGCCCGTTCGTTCAAACCGAGACTTGGAAGGACCCGTTCACCAACAAGCTTTCCGACATTGCGGCTTGCCGCGGGAGCAAGGTGCTGGACTATCAGACGGATGCCTACTGCTGCGATTCCAAGGGCGCCGCACTCCACGTCCGGACGCTGGACCTCGAATTCATCCAGGCTTTTTTCAAGGATTATCTGGCGCTGCCCGGTCACACCTACGAGAAACTTTATAGCGGCATGGATTCTCCTGAGAACGGTAGGCGGCAATATGGTTTTGGCTTCGCCGCCAATAAGCAGGGCGACGCGGACCGGAAAGCGCTCATCAACCGTTATTTCAGGTCGGAGGGAGAGCGTCTCGGAGAGTTGCCCAGTGGCGACGAACGCCTCGTCCGCAAGGACGTCACCCCGGAGCAGGAAAAAGAGATCGTTTTGAATCAGATCAAGGAGGCTAAAGCATTGGCACAGGAAAAAGAGCCTGAGGAGGCAGGGCAGACCGGGACGGTCTATATTCACGAGGTCTGGAGGTATTTTGTTGACCGGCGGGAAGAGACGGACAAATTTGCCGTCTTTATGAGATCCACGGCCGAAGGCGCAGAAGGGATGAAAGCCGAGATTTTCAATATCCCCGAATTTGACACTTTCGCCGAAGCGCAGAACGCCCTGGACGGTTACGCCGTGCTGAAAGGGTTCACGGCCGAGAGCTCCGAAGGCCGTGAGGATGCTCCGATGCCGGAACCGGCAGACGAGCCTACGGAATCCGCGGACGACGTCACCGGCTACCCGGAGGGGGCGGAAGAGATGAACGAGCTCGCCGGAGCGGGTGATCTCATTCCCGATCCTTCGGGTACGGATGCGCCCGAACCCAATGATGGCACTGTATCGGAACCTGACGGCGCGCCCGCGGAGCAGCCGCCCTGCGACTGGAAGAACGCCTCCGGCGGCGATGACGACGAGGAAGACGATAGCCAGGACGAGGAAGCGCCGGCCGAAGTGACCGGCGATCCGCTTGATCTGCGCGGGGACGAATTTGACTTCATCGTCAACCCGGCAAATGATGCGCTGAATCGTTTCGTCGCCATGCTCCACGCGAAAAAACAGCATGACGGCGAAATCAACATCAAGGTTACTTTTGAGTGCGACGGCGGAAGCTATATCTTCGGCGGCGCGGTGTCCGGAAAAATCAATCTAACCATGAAGCCACAGAAAGTGATCGGTGACGCGGTGGAATTGCAGTTCGACGCCCAGGGCAATCCGATCATCCCGGCCGCCCGGGAACATCAGCTCTCTTTCGACGAGGTGCCCGTCGGCGGGACGGCCACGGTGGACGGCAAGACCGGCATTGTGGAGCATTTCGAGGATGGTGCCCAGGAGGAGCCGCCCGCGGACGAGCAGCAGGAAGGCACCGGCGAAGATGCCCCCGAGGAGGGCAACGATGAAGAGCAGGACCAAGGCGGCGGCGAAGATGACTTTCCGCCGTTCGATGATGAAAAACAGGAGGATGACGAATCATGAGTGAAAATAAATCACCGGCTGCAGCGCAGCCGAAGGAATTCAAGACCCAGCTTACCGTTATCAATGATCAGTTCATGCCTCTGATAGAGAGCCAGATGCAGAAAAATTCCCTCAATCTCTCAGCCTATTCCAAACAGTGCGTCATGCACGCCATCTCCGGCATCAACGCCTTGCTGGATAAGGCGGGCGTGTCCTGGGCCAGTCAGGAGCTCGACCGCAGCACGATCTCTGATATTCTTATCAAGGTCGCCTGCCTGCGGCTGAACGCCGCCGTGCAGCCCCGGGAAGTGTATTTCGAGCTTCGCAATGTGAAAGAGGGGAAAGACGGCTGGATGAAGCAGGTCGAGATGGGCATCGAGGGCGACGGAAACGACACCATTCTCGCAAATTTCGGCCGCGGCGTGAAGCGCGTCGCACAGATCTGGAAAGTCCACGAAGGAGACGATTTTACATATCCGTCCTTCGACGGCCTCGACATGACGCCGCCAAAATGGACGCCGAAGGGCGGCTCCGGGAAGATCTCGAAAGTCGTGTACCCGATCATCATGGACGGGAAGGACGGGAAGGATTACGTCGATTTCTATATTGCAGAGCGTGAGGACGTCCAGCACAACCTGCTGGCCCACCTGAACAATAACCTGATGCAGGAGACCTTCGGCATTGCCGAGAGCAAATACAAGGCCACACCGGACCAGAAAAAGAAGATCGCCGCGAAGAAGAAGGAAATTTTCGACAAGGCGCGTGCCCACAAGACCCTGGACGATATTCTCGACGACCCGGATCTTCATCCCTACATCAGCCCGGCGTGGACCGAGCCGTTCTCCCGCGAAAGTATGATCGAGCGGAAGATGCGGAACAACGCGATCAAGAAGATCCCGAAAGACTTCGGAAACGGAACCCTTGAAACCATGTTTGAGGAAACGACGGACGAGGCGTATCGCACCACGGCCCGGGAAATCAAACAGTTCGCCAACGCCGAGCCCACCGACATCCATGTTGACGAGGATACCGGCGAGGTGCAGGGGCCTCCCGCTGGCGCGGACTCCGATCATCCGGA
>DAINSB010000167.1:0-4030 GCA_036741535.1 Caproicibacter sp.
GCAGAGTTATCTGCAAAGGTAGGGGCGGCGTGCCGCCGCGGCCGGGCCCCCGCCATTTGGCGCGGGGAAAAAGAATAACTGATTTTGGCGGGAGTGTCTGAGACAACTCCCGCTCAGCCTGCCCCGGCCTTGGGGGCGGCGGCACGCCGCTGTTACTGGAAAAGGCTGCGCAGCTGGGGCATGACCTGCTGCGCGGCCGCATAGCCCGCCTCCATGCAGGCTGGCATCTCGCCGAGGGCCAGCACGCCCGTCGTCTCCGGCAGGGCCGGCGTCAGCAGGAACCGCTCGCCGCGCGTCATGCATTCCCGCAGGCGGGTCTCCATGATGCCGAGGGAATGGAAGATCACGCTCGGCAGGTCGATCCGCTTCGGCATGCGGTACCGGTCCGAGACGTCCACCGCGAGCACGTTCAGGCAGCCGGAGGCGATCAGCAGATCGACGGGGAGCACGTCGGCGATGCCGCCGTCGACGAGGAACATGTCTCCGATCCGCTTCGGGCGGAAGATGCCGGGCAGCGAAGCCGTGGCGCGCATGGCGTCGCAAAGGCGCGCATTGGTGTACCACCGCACCGACGGCATCGGCCGAAGGCCGAACAGGCTGTTCGTGAAGGCCACGGTATGGCTCGAGATCAGGTCCACCGCCGGGATGACGACGCGCATGGGCACCTCGCGCAGCGCGATGCCGCCGGTCAGCCGGCACATGTACTCCTCCATCCGGTCCCCCTTCAGCAGGCCGGAGCAGTTCGCGCAGCCCCTTTTTGCCAGCAGATTCGGGATCATCAGCAGGATCCCCTTCAGGTCGGGATCGGCCAGCGAGTCCGCGTTCCGCGACAGCTCCCCGATGATCTGGCGCATTCCGGCGGGCGGCAGGCCCGCGGCGTAGAGGCCGGCCACCAGCCCGCCCGCGCTCGTGCCCGCCACGGCGGCGGGCAGCAGGCCCTGCTCCTCCAGCGCCAGCAGCACGCCCACGTGCGCGGCCCCGCGGACCCCACCCCCGGCGAAGGCAATTCCGAATGGCAAAACCGGTTCCTCCTTTCTTCCCGTATAGCCATAGGTATGACGGCGGAATCGAAAAGGTGATATTCGGATTGCCGGAACCGCATTGATTTTTCCGGGTAAATGCGATATGATACAGATAAAATAAAGCAATTTGTACGAGGTGAAGGAAAATGACATCAATTGCCGGTCTTGGAAGGACGACATTGAAATCCGGCACCGTGCGGACGCAGCGTCAGGCGCCGGCCGGCGCCGGTTTTTCGGATGTGCTGCGTTCCGCCGCCGGAAAATACGGCGGAGCGAAAACGGAAAGCCTCGACGGCATTTTCAGCCGGGCGGCCGACGAATACGGCGTGCCCGTCAATCTGCTGAAGGCCGTGGCCAAAGCGGAGTCCGGTTTTCAGGCGGACGCCGTCTCTTCCTGCGGGGCCGAGGGCATCATGCAGTTAATGCCCTCCACGGCGGCGTCGCTCGGCGTCGGCGATCCGTTCGATCCCGAACAGAATATCATGGGCGGGGCCAAATACCTCGGCGGCCTGCTTTCTTCCTACGGTGGCGACGAGAAGCTGGCCCTCGCGGCCTATAACGCGGGCAGCGGGGCCGTGAAAAAATACGGCGGCGTCCCTCCGTTCGCCGAGACGCAGAATTACGTGAAGCGGGTACTTTCCTATGCCGGGGACGGCAGCTCTCTGTCGGTCCCGGATTCCGCGGAGGCCTCGCCGTCCTCCGCTTCGGCGTCCGATGCGGCCCGGCCGGACGCGGTGGGAACCGGCGGCCTTTTTTTCAGCACGGACGATTACCAGTTGTTTGTCAGGATGTTTGTGGAGCAGATGGAGCAGGAGGCGCTGAACAAAGCGCAGGAATCCGCGGAACTGTCCCCCGGCGTATAAACGCGGTCGTTTCCCGGGCAGAAGGGCGGTGGAGCAATGCCAGGCGAAAAAATTCTGATCGTTGACGACGACAGGAACAGCGTCCGTTTTCTGGAACTCGAACTCCGGCACGAGGGGTACCGGGTGGAGAAGGAATACGACGGCGAAGCGGGCCTTTCCCGCGCGCTGAAAGAGCAGTTCGACCTGATCCTGCTGGATGTCATGCTGCCTTCCCTGGACGGGATGGAAGTGCTCCGGCGGCTCCGGGCCGTGTCGGATATGCCCGTGATCATGCTGACTGCGAAGGACGCGATCCCGGACAAGGTGTCCGGCCTTGACAGCGGCGCCGACGACTATCTGACGAAGCCTTTCGCCATTGAGGAGCTGCTGGCGCGGATGCGCGTCGTTCTGAAAAACAAGAAGGCCGCCTCGGGCGTGCCGGTCCCGCAGGTGCTGACGGCCGGGAAGCTGACCATCGACACGTCCGCGCACGAGGTGGCCTACGACGGCGAGCCGATCCGCCTGACCAAGCGGGAGTTCGACCTGCTGGCCTATCTGGTGCAGAATATGGATTTCGTCTGCTCGCGCGAGCGGCTGATGGAAAACGTTTGGGGGTATGATTTTCTCGGGCAGACCAATCTGGTCGACGTCTATATCCGCTACCTGCGCAACAAGATCGACTACCGGTTCCACATCGGGCTGATCCGCACCATCCGGGGCGTGGGGTACATCATCAAGAGCGGAAAAAATGAAGAGAAAGAATAGACGCGCGCGCCCCGCGCCCCGGTCGGTGAAATTTTCCATCGCGTTCAAGGCGAGCGCCATCTACACCGCCATGTTCACGCTGATCCTCGCGCTGACCGTCGGGCTGTTTGCCTGGGCCATGGCCACGCGGGCCGAGCGCGCCCAGCGGCTGGACCGCATGGCCGTTTATCTTGCGGAGCGGTTTGCCCGCGGAGGGGAAAATTTCGATTTTTCCTCTTTCGCACAGGCGAACCGCATCTATATCCAGCTGATGGACCCCGGGGGCGCGAAGACCGCAAGTTACGGAACCGCCCCGGACCCGAACAAGAAGCATGCGGAGGCCGTGCGCCCGGTGGACCAGCCCAGGCCGGGCATGGGCGGCGGGGCCGCTTCCGCGCCGTGGGGAAAACTGCCCGCGTCCGCCGCCTCGGGGCCGCAGGGCCGCCCGCGGTCAGGGCGCCCCGCCGTGCGCGTGGTGGACCTGGACGACTTGGGCCCGGCGGAATGGGTCACCCTGCCGTGGACGATCACCGCCCTCGTCGGGATGATGTTCCTGGCCGCGCTGGCCGGCGCCGCCCTGATGCGCCGGATGATGCGCCCCGTGTATGAGATGACGCAGACGGCGCGGGAGATCTCGGCGAAGGATCTGAGCCTTCGCATCGACGCGGGGAAAGCCCGCGACGAGGTCGGGGAGCTTGCCAAAACGTTCAACGAAATGCTCGACCGCATCCAACGGGCGTACGAGCAGCAGAACCGGTTCGTCTCCGACGCGTCTCACGAGCTGCGCACGCCGCTTTCCGTCATCTCCGGCTATGCGAACCTTCTGCGCCGGTGGGGGAGCGGCGACCGGGCCGTGCTGGAGGAGTCGGTCTCCAAGATCGTCGAGGAGGCCGGCAACATGCAGCGCCTGACGGAGCGCCTGCTCTTTCTGGCGCGGGCGGACAAGAAGACCCAGCCGGTCAAGATGGAGCGTTTCTGCCTGAGCAATCTGATGGAGGACGTGATGGAGGAGACCCGCCTGATCGACACGGGGCACGTCCTCGAGCAGGAGATCTGCGCGGACGTTTCCGTCACGGGGGACCCCGCCCTCATCAAGCAGGCGGTGCGCGCCCTGCTCGAGAACAGCGAGAAATACACGCCGGAGGGCGGCACCGTCACGGTCTGCTGCCGGGCGGTGGGAAACGGGGCGGAGATCTCGGTGAAGGACACCGGCGTCGGGATCGCGGAAAAGGACCTTCCGCACATCTTCGACCGGTTCTACAAGGCGGACGAATCCCGCACGCGCGGGCAGGGCGCCTCCTCCGGCTTGGGGCTGTCCATCGTGCGATGGATCGTCGAGCGCCACGCGGGCACCGTGCGCGTCGACAGCACGCGGGGCGGCGGCACCACGTTCACGATCTTCCTTCCTGCGGGCGGCGTGTC
>DAINSB010000168.1:0-3533 GCA_036741535.1 Caproicibacter sp.
AAGGCCCCTGCGCTTTTAAGAGGATGGAACGCGAAGAAGAGAATTCCCATCGACCAGAATTCCCCCCAGAAGCGCGGTGTCTGCACCGTCGTGAAGACCGCAACCCCGAAGAAGCCGAATTCCGCCCTCCGCAAGATCGCGAGAGTCCGGCTTTCCAACGGGATCGAAGTCAGCGCCTATATTCCGGGCATCGGCCATAACCTTCAGGAGCACAGCGTCGTGATGATCCGCGGCGGCCGTGTGAAAGACCTGCCTGGCGTACGCTATCACATTATCCGCGGCTCGCTCGACACGCAGGGCGTGGCCCAGCGCATGCAGGGCCGGTCGAAGTACGGGGCGAAACGGCCCAAGGCCGGCGCCGCAAAGGCAGCCAAATAAGTTTTTCGTGACCAACCGATGACAAGATACCGAACGGCTGCATGTTGAAAAGACAGCAATGCAGAGCGTCGTGAAGATAGATGTTTTTACGCCCCTCTGTATTGGCCAACGGGAGTTTGTCGCTTTCGAGTACCGATGAATTCATTTCTGTGAAGGAGGGAAGCAAGGTGCCAAGAAGAGGTGCAACTGCAAAACGGGACGTTTTGCCGGATCCGCTTTATCATTCCAAGATTGTGACGCGCCTTATCAACAACGTGATGTATGACGGCAAGAAGGGTGTGGCACAAAAGATCGTCTACGGGGCGTTCGACATCGTAAAGGACAAGACAGGGAAGGAACCGCTCGAGGTTTTCGAGCATGCAATGGAAAACGTAATGCCTTCGCTTGAGGTCAAAGCCCGCCGTGTCGGCGGCGCGACGTACCAGGTCCCCATGGAAGTCCGGCCGGAAAGGCGTCAGACCCTGGGCCTCCGCTGGATGGCAACCTATGCCCGCCAGCGTTCTGAAAAGACCATGCGGGAAAGGCTTGCCGGGGAAATCATGGACGCCGTAAACGGCGCCGGCGGCGCAGCCAGAAAGCGCGAGGAAACGCATAAAATGGCGGAAGCGAACAAGGCGTTCGCCCATTACCGCTGGTAACGAGCCCGGCGCACTTTTCAGTTTAGGAGGGAATTATGCCAAGGCAGGTACCACTTAATTTAGTAAGAAATATCGGCATTACGGCGCATATCGATGCCGGCAAGACCACGACGACGGAGCGAATCCTGTATTATACCGGCATCAACCATAAAATGGGCGAAGTCCATGATGGGGAAGCTACGATGGACTGGATGTCGGAGGAACAGGAACGAGGAATCACCATTACTTCCGCTGCGACGACCTGTTTCTGGAAGGGCCACCGCATCAATATTATCGACACTCCCGGGCATGTGGACTTCACGGTAGAAGTGGAGCGTTCCCTGCGCGTGCTGGACGGCGATGTGATGGTTCTTTCCGCCAAAGGCGGCGTCGAGCCCCAGACCGAGACGGTCTGGCGCCAGGCGCAGCAGTTCGGGGTTCCGTGCCTCGCTTACGTCAACAAGATGGACATCATGGGCGCCGACTATTTAAACGCCGTCAAAATGATGAGGGACAGGCTCAAATGCAACGCCGTCCCCATCCAGCTTCCGATTGGCAAGGAAGACAGCTTCAAGGGTATCATCGACCTCATCGACATGAAGGCCGATCTCTATTACGACGAAATGGGCAAGGACATGCGCACCGAGGAAATCCCGGACAGCATGAAAAAAATTGCCGCGGAGTATCACTCGAAGCTGATTGAGGCGGTCGCCGAACAGGACGACGCCATCATGGAAAAATATCTTGACGGCAAGGAACTTACACGCGACGAGGTTATCTCCACCATCCGGAAAGCGACCGTCACCAACAAGTTCGTCCCGGTCACGTGCGGGTCGTCCTATAAAAACAAGGGCGTCCAGAAGCTGCTGGATGCTATTGTGGCATTTATGCCGGCACCGACGGACGTCGCCGCCATCCGGGGGACCAATCCGGACACCGGGAAGGAAGAGGACTGCCACGCTTCCGACGATGAGCCGTTCGCCGCGCTGGCTTTCAAGGTTGCGACGGATCCGTATGTCGGCAAGCTGGTTTATTTCCGTGTTTATTCCGGAAAACTGAACGCCGGTGACACGGTCTACAATTCCAAGAAACAGGATAATGAGCGCATGGGCCGCATCCTTCAGATGCACGCGAACCACAGGCAGGATCTTGGCAGCGTATACGCGGGCGATATCGCCGCCGCCGTCGGCCTCAAGCGGACGACGACGGGCGACACGCTCTGCGATCCCAAGCGTCCGATCGTGCTCGAATCCATGAAGTTCCCGGATCCCGTCATCCGCGTCGCCATCGAGCCAAAGACCAAGGCCGGGCAGGAAAAAATGAGCATCGCCTTAGCAAAGCTGGCGGAAGAGGATCCGACTTTTAAAGCCTATACCGACAAGGATACCGGCCAGACCATCATCGCCGGAATGGGCGAGCTTCACCTAGAGATCATTGTCGACCGCCTGACGCGCGAGTTCCATGTGGAGGCAAACGTCGGCAAGCCGCAGGTCGCCTACAAGGAGACCATCCGCAGGATGGCGGACGTGCAGAACCGGTATATCCGCCAGTCCGGCGGCCACGGCCAGTACGGGGACGTCAAGATCCGGGTTGAGCCGAACCCCGGCAAAGGCTACGAGTTTGTGAATGCCGTGACCGGCGGCGCCATCCCGAAGGAATTTATTCCGGCCGTCGATCTGGGTGTCCGGGGCGCAATGGAAGCCGGCGTGCTGGCCGGCTATCCCGTGGTCGACACGAAGGTCACGCTGTATGATGGGTCGTACCATGAAGTTGACTCCTCCGAGCTGGCCTTTAAAATCGCGGGTTCCATGGCGTTTAAGGACGCGATGTCCAAAGCAGATCCGGTCATTCTGGAGCCCATCATGAAAGTCAACGTCACGACCCCGGAGGAATACCTCGGAGACGTGATGGGAGACCTGAATTCCCGCCGCGGGATGATAGAGGGGATTGAAGCGATCCCCGGCGCCCAGCGCATCCGCGCGCGGGTCCCGCTTTCCGAAATGTTCGGTTACGCGACGGATCTGCGCTCCAAGACGCAGGGCCGCGGACAGTATGTGATGGAGCCTGACAACTACGCTGAGGCCCCGAAGAACATTTCGGAGAAAATCATCACCGCCCGCGGCAAAAAAACGTGACAGACCGCGCGCTGGTCTTGATTTTCAGCCATTTTTTTGTTAAAATAAAAAGCACCTGAAATCAGGTCACTAGGTGCTCTAATACTGAATAAAATGACAGACAGTCAAAATAAAAGGAGGATCCCCCATGGCAAAAGCAAAATTTGACCGGAGCAAACCCCATGTCAACATCGGCACCATCGGCCACGTCGACCACGGCAAGACCACCCTGACGGCGGCGATTACCAAAGTTCTCTCGCTCAAGGGCGAGGCGAAGTTTGTCGATTACGCCAACATCGACAAGGCGCCGGAAGAGCGTGCCCGCGGCATCACCATCAACACCGCGCACGTGGAATATCAGACCGACAAGCGCCACTATGCGCATGTCGACTGCCCCGGCCATGCCGACTATATTAAGAACATG
>DAINSB010000168.1:3543-3963 GCA_036741535.1 Caproicibacter sp.
CGGCCCAGATGGACGGCGCAATCCTGGTCGTGTCGGCCGCCGACGGCCCCATGCCCCAGACCCGCGAGCATATCCTGCTGGCCCGTCAGGTGGGCGTGCCGTATATTGTCGTATATATGAACAAGGTGGATCAGGTCGACGACCCCGAACTGCTTGACCTGGTCGAAATGGAGATCCGCGATCTGCTCACCGAGTACAGCTTTCCGGGCGACAAGACCCCCATTATCCGCGGGTCCGCCCTCAAGGCGCTCGAAAGCAAATCGACGGATATCAATGCCCCGGAATATAAGTCCATCCTGGAACTGATGGATGCGGTCGACACCTATATCCCGACGCCGAAGCGCAAGTCCGACGAGCCGTTCCTGATGCCGATTGAGGACGTCATGACCATCAGCGGCCGCGGCACCGTCGCAACCGGAA
>DAINSB010000169.1:0-3833 GCA_036741535.1 Caproicibacter sp.
ATCCGCAGTTCAGGGAGCAGCTCGCCGGGGCCTTTGAAAAACGGTTCTGCTGCCGATTCTAAACGGAAAAATCCCTGCTTTACAGACACCCCGTAAGCGTACGGATTCGGTCAAAGACAAGGAGAGCCAGCCTCAAAAGGCTGGCTCTCCTTGTCTTCGCAGGAAAAAATTTCGATCGTTGGTATTCGCGGGTGGTGGGGAATTGCACAGTGCCCGCGAATACCGTCTGCACGCAGGCTTTTCAGGGCAGCTCCTCCGCCATTCGGTATCCCACGCCCACCTCGGTCAGAATGTATTTGGGCTCGCCCGGGTTTTCCTCGATCTTTCTGCGGATGTTGGCCATGTTGACGCGCAGCGTATGGCTGTCGCTGGAATACAGCCCCCATATTTCCTTGATGATAAAATCGTGCGTCAGCACCTTACCCGCATTTTTTGCCAGCAGCGCTAGAATTTTATACTCGACGGGTGTCAGATGGATTTTCTCCCCGGCCAGAAATACCGCGCGGCGGCTGTAGTCGATTTCCAGGTCCCCAAGAACGAATTTTTCTTTTCCGCCCGCCGCCGCGCCCATGCTTTCGGGGCTGTGGCGCAGCGCCGTGCGGATTCTGGCAAGAAGCTCGGAAGTCCCGAACGGCTTTACGATGTAATCGTCCGCGCCCAGATCGAGGGCCTCCACTTTTTCCCGCTCCTGCCCGCGCGCCGATACCACCACAACCGGGATTTTCGTCCACTGCCGCAGCTTCTTCAGCACTTCTGTCCCGTCAAGGTCCGGCAGCCCCAAGTCCAGAAGCACGACATCCGGGGAATAAGATGCGGTCATGGAAAGCCCTTCTTTGCCGGACCCGGTTTTCATCACCCGATAGCCGTTTGAATCCAGGATCGCCGTGATGAAATTGCAGATGGGCTCCTCGTCTTCCACGATCAGAACCAGCGGCTTCACGTCCAATTCAATCGCCTTCCTTCAGCGGCAGGGTGAACCGGAACACCACGCCGCCCTCTTTCCGGTTTTCCGCTTCCATTTTCCCGTTGTGCGCTTTGATGATCGTCATGCAGATGGAAAGGCCGATCCCCATGCCCCTAACCGAGTCCGGGCTTTTCGCGCCCGGGGCGTTGCCGGTGAAAAGATAGGGGAACTCCTCTTCCGCGATTTCTTTTCCATGGTTATGCACCTCAAACAGGGCCTGGTTGCCTTCCTTCTTCAGAAAGACTTCCACGGGGAGCTCGCTTGGGGAATATTTCACCGCGTTTTCCAGCAGATTGATCAATACCTGCTCGATCAGCGTCCCATCCATCGGCACTTCCAGCAGCTGATCCGGCACATGCACCGTGATCGTCCGCTGCGGGAACCGCTTCCTGATGCGGCTGACCGCGGCGGCGACCACCTCTTCTGCCGCTTCCGGATTTTTCGCGACTTTGGTTTTCCCCTCGTTGATCCGGGTCACGGAAAGCAGGTTCTCCACCATTCGGATGAGCCATTGGGATTCTTCCTGGATGTCGGCGATCAGCTTGTCCCGCGTGGCCTGATCCAGATTTTTCCCGTTTTCGCGGATCGCGGAGCTGGCCCCCAGAATTCCGGAGAGCGGCGTGCGCAGATCGTGGGAGATTGCGCGCAGAAGGTTGCCCCGCATTTTTTCCTTTTCGGCTTCCACAATGATGTTGCGCTGCTCGTCCGAAAGGCGCTGGCGCTCCAGCGCCATGGCGGCCTGGGAGCCGATCATGCGCAGAAACAGGCGGGTGTTGTGGTCCAAAATGCCTTTTGCGCAGGAAATCCCCCAGACGGCAAGCACTTTCCCCTGCGAGACGATCGGCATATAAAAGGCCCCGGCGCCCATCAGCGTATCGGTTCCCGCCCCGGCTCGCTTTTGGTTCGCAAACACCCAGTGCGCGACCGCCTTTTCATCCGTGGAATTCAGAAAGGAGGCGTCCACGTCGCCGGGCGCCTGCCCGACGCTGCCGTCCGCCCCTTCCTCCGGGTCCACCGTAAAAAAGACGACGGAGCGTTCGAACAGGTTGACGATGCACTCGTTCGTCAGGCTCACGATGTGCTCCAGGCCTCGTGTGGCCAGCAGCTTCTTGTTGATTTCATACAGGACCTCGGTGCGGCGTTCCCTGCGCACCGCCAGCCTTGCCTGCGTTTTGATCCTCACGGTCAGCGTGCTGGTGATCAGCGCGATCATCAGCATGATGACGAACGTGAGGGGATAGCCGGACTCCAGCGCGGTAAACGTCAGATAAGGTTCCGTGAAAAAGAAATTGAAGGCCAGCACGCTGATGACGGAAGCGATCATGCCGTACAAATATCCTCCGGTGACCCGTGAAATCACCAGAACGGAGAGGATATAGACCATGATGATATTCTGGTCCCCGATGTCGAATCTGCGCAGCCCGAGCGAAAGCAGGGTGGCGGCGGCCAGAAGAAGGAGCGTTTTGGCGACGTCGATCCAGGAAAAGCTGAAATTCAGATTCCGGCTTTTTCCGCGCGGCTTTTTGTAATTGCGCAGGGGCGTGCTGCCGGGGATGATGTGGACCTCTATGCCCGGTAAAAGCGAGATCAGCCGGTCCTCGAAATCCATTTCAAACAGCGTCCGGAGCGTCCTGCGGTTTCTGCTTTTGCCGACCACGATATTGGTGATGCCCGACAGCTTCGCATATTCGGAAACGGATTCCGCCACATCGTGGCCGGTCAGGGTTACCACTTCTGCGCCGAGCTTTTCCGCCAGATCGATATTTGCGCGGATCGCCTTTTTCTGCTCTTTGGACAGGGAATCGCTTTCGATGCTCTCCACATACAGGGCGGTCCAGTGCGCGTGAAAGGCTTCCGCGGTGCGGGCGGTCCATCGGATGCATTTTGCGGACGAAGGGGATGGGCCGATGCATACGAGCATCCTGGTGTTCGCCGTCTTTTTCGGGAAAGAACGCTCGTTCTGATTTTCGTTGCTGATCCTGTCGGCCGCCGTGCGCATCGCAAGCTCGCGCAGCAGGCGCAGGTTTTCCTTCGTGAAGAAATGGCGCATGGCCGTTTCGGCGCGGTCGGGCCTGTAAATTTTGCCTTCCTGAAAGCGGCGGAGCAATTCGTCCGGCTCGATGTCGATCAGCTTGATTTTATCGGCGCGCTCGAAGATGGAATCCGGTACCGTTTCCTGAACCCGGACCTTCGTGATGGTTTCGATCACGTCGTTCAGGCTTTCCATGTGCTGGACATTCACGGTCGTGTAGACGTCGATCCCGGCGTTCAGCAGCTCCTCGATATCCTGAAAACGCTTCCGGTTGCGCACGCCCTTCGCGTTCGTATGGGCCAGTTCGTCCACCAGAATCAGCGCCGGCTTGCGCCGGAGCGCTTCATCCAGGTCAAACTCCCTGAGCTCGATGTTCTTGTACCGGATCGTTTTGTTCGGCAGAGCAGGAAGGCCGTGCAGCAGCTGCATGGTCTCCGGGCGGGTATGCGGCTCGATATAGCCGACCAGAACGTCGACGCCGCACCGATACCGCTCCCGCGCCTCGTCCAGCATGGCATATGTTTTTCCGACGCCTGCGGCGTACCCGAAGAAAATTTTCAGTTTGCCCAGCCTCTTGTCCGGCTGCGTCTGAATCTCTTCTAAGATAGCATCCGGGTCCGGTCGCTGATCCGATTGATCCATTCCGTTTCACCACACTTTATCCTCATAAATATAGCATTCCCAGCCAAGATGCAAAATTTGATTTGTTTCTCTCAGCCGGATGCGGGGAGAAACAAATCCGGATTTGCGATCATAAGTAGAATTGCTGCGGGCTTTTTGTATTATTTTACAAACGCCTCAAGAGAGAAGTACAGGAGCACGATGCAGCCCAATGCG
>DAINSB010000170.1:0-3764 GCA_036741535.1 Caproicibacter sp.
GTTCAGAACGGCGCTTCGCTCGTGCCGGAAGCACTGAACACGGCGATCCAGAAATCCAGCGGAGAATATCTCTGTTTTCTTTTCGCCCGCAGATTGTACAGCGGCTTCGCCTCCCCTCTGCTGGAAGCCGCCCGCCGCGGGCAGGTGGACCTCGTGTTCGGTTGCGAGGGGAAAGACGAGGTGCAGGCGGCGGAACGGCGCACGATCAGCAGCGCCATCCGCCAGCCGGACGGGGCGTGGTTCCTGCGCGACATGCTGCGCCGCGCCATTTCTCCCGACCTCGCCGCGGTCCTGATCCGGCGCTCTTTCGTCATGGAGAACGGACTTGTTTTCGCCGAATCGTGCGCGTACGGGTACGCCGAGGAATTTTTGGACCGGTGCTTTCTTTCGGCCTCCTCGGTGCAGCAGGTCCCGGTGCTGCTGGTGAGGGACGATACTTTTGCGCTGAAGCGGGGCCGTCAGGGCCCGGTCGGATGGAATGTTTTCCAGCGCACGCAGGCGGTTCTGCGTGTCAGGGAGACGGCGCGGCTCCGCTTCCCGAACGATGCGGAGCTGATGCGCCTGCTCCAGAAAGACAAACTGCCGAGGACGGTCATGAGCTGCGTGGACGTTGTCCTGCGGGAGGGCAGGAGCTTCCTGCAGGTCAGGCGGTATCTTTCGGAAAGCGGCTACGACCGCCTGCTGACCGTGGACGGCAGGACGGAAAAGGGGCTCAGGCGGCGCATCCTCGTCTGGAAAGCCGCGCCGTGGCTGTACCGTCCGTGACACGTCCGGCCTGGTCCCGTCTCGGCCCTCTTCCAGCGGAATGCGCAGGCTGGAAGAGGGCCGCTTTTTTGTTGCAGGAATGCCGGTGCCATGCTATAATAAATGCTAAACCGTCAGGCTACGAAAGCCAGTGGAGGTATTTCCGTTTGGCAGATAATTTTTCCGGACTCCTGCGTGCCCCGGAGCATCCGCAGGAATATTACGTCGGCCGCGTGGCCGGCCTCATGCAGACCCGCAGGCGCGGTGCCGTTCCGACGGCGCTCGTGCGGACTTACGGCTGCCAGCAGAACGTGGCGGACAGCGAAAAGCTCATGGGTTTTCTTGTGCGGATGGGCTTTTCGTTCACCGAGGACCCCGAGCGGGCGGACCTGATCGTATTCAACACCTGCGCGGTGCGGGGCCATGCGGAAAACCGCGTGTTCGGCAACGTCGGGGCGCTCAAAGACCTCGCGCGCCGGCATCCGTCGCTACTCGTCGCCGTGTGCGGCTGCATGATGGAAGAGAAAGAGGCCTCCGAGCGCATCCGCCGCAAATTCCCGTTCGTCGGGCTGGTTTTCGGCACCCATGTGCTGCACCGTTTCCCGGAGCTTCTGTGGACCGCCCTGACGGCCGGCCGCCGCGTTTTCGAGCGGGGCGACGAAGGGGAGGACGCCGGGATCGCCGAGGGCCTCCCGATCCGCCGGAGAAGCCGCGTGCGCGCCTTTCTGACCGTGATGGTCGGCTGCGACAATTTCTGCTCCTACTGCATCGTGCCCTACGTCCGGGGCCGGGAGCGCAGCCGCGGGCCCGGGGCCGTGCTGCGGGAATTCCGCGGGATCGTGGAAAACGGGTATCGCGACATCACGCTGCTCGGGCAGAACGTGAATTCCTACGGCAAAGGCCTCCCGGAGCCCGTCAGCTTTTCGCAGCTTCTGCGGAGGCTCGACGCGGTGGAGGGCGACTACCGCCTGCGGTTCATGACCTCCCACCCGAAGGACGCGACGCACGAGCTGATCGACACCATGGCGGCGGGGAAGCACATCAGCCATCACCTGCACCTGCCCGTCCAGTCCGGCTGCAACCGGATCCTGAAGGCGATGAACCGCGGATACACCAGGGAGCAATACCTCGCGCTCGTGGAGTACGCGAAGGAAAAAATTCCGGACCTGTCGCTCACGACGGACATTATCGTGGGCTTTCCCGGGGAAACTTACGAAGAGTTCCGCGAGACGGTCGAGCTGGTAAAAGAAGTCGGCTTTACTTCGCTTTTCACCTTCGTCTATTCCCCGCGCGAAGGCACGCGGGCCGCGTCGCTGCCCGACCCCGTCCCGAAGGAAGAGAAGGCGCGCTGGCTGCAGGAGCTCTGCGCGGAACAGGAGCAAATCTCCGCCGCCCGCTGCTCTTCGGAAGTCGGCAGGACCCGGCGGGTGCTGGTCGAAGAGCGCAACGCGAAGACGGGCCTTCTCTGCGGGCGGACCGACGGCAACGTGATCGTCAATTTTCCCGGGGAGGACGCCCTCGTCGGCAGCTTTGCCGACGTGCAGATCACCGCGGCGCGCAACTGGGTCCTGGGCGGCGAGATCGTCGGAAACCGCCGTGAATCATAAACTGTGAATCTTAAGAATATATCGATAAGGAGATTTTTATGGACATCATCAATTTGGCCCGTGAAATCGGCAAAGAGATCCAGAAGGACGAGCGATACCTCAAGATGCGCATTGCGCTTCAGAGCGCCAACGAGGACGCGGACCTGCAGGACCTGATCGGCCGGTACAATCTTCAGCGCCTCTCGCTGCAGGACGAACTGCGCAAGCCCGACCGCGACGAAGACAAGGTCAAGTCGTTCCAGCAGGAGCTGAACGGCCTTTACGACTCTGTGATGAAGCACCCGAAGATGGCCGCCTACAACGAGGCGAGCCGGGATTTCAACCTGCTGATGCGCCGGGTCAACGCCATCCTTTCGCAGAGCGCGGAGGGCATGGACCCCGAGACGGCCGACTATTCGGAATCCGCCTGCGGAGGGGACTGCGCTTCCTGCGCCGGCTGCCATTAAGCGGGGAAAACGCAGGAGCAGGAGGCGAGGACGTTGGCGGATCTTTCCCCCATGATGCAGCAGTATTTCGACATCAAAAAGCAATATCCGGACACGATTCTGTTCTTTCGCCTGGGCGATTTTTACGAGATGTTCTACGACGACGCGAAGCTCGCTTCGCGCGAGCTGGACCTGACGCTGACCGGCCGCGACTGCGGGCAGGAGGAGCGCGCCCCCATGTGCGGCGTGCCGTTCCACAGCTACGAGACCTATGTGGCAAAGCTGATCGCGAAGGGCTACAAGGTCGCCATCTGCGAGCAGATGGAGGACCCCGCCCTGGCGAAGGGCCTGGTCAAACGGGCCATCATCCGCGTCATCACGCCCGGCACGGTCTTGGAGAGCAGCATGCTCGACGAAGGGCGCAACAACTTCCTTTGCTCGCTCTGCGCCGCCGAAAATCGCGCGGGCGTCTGCTTTGCCGACATTTCCACCGGCGAGCTGCACGCGACGCTGCTTTCCGCCAAAAACGCGGCGGAGCTGACGGCGCAGGTTCAGAATGAGCTGTCGCGGTTTTCCCCGAAGGAGATCCTGATCAACGACGGCGTGCTCGATCTTTCCGCCCTGCCGCAGTTCATCAAAAACCGCTTCGGCGCCAGCGTGGAGATGCCCGGCGAAGAGAAGTTCGACCCGAAGGCGGCGGCGGGCGAAGTCACCGCCCAGTTTGCGGGCAAGAGCCTCGACGACCTCCGCCTTTCGGACAAGCCAGAGATCACGGGCGCGCTCGGCGCACTGCTCTCCTACCTCAAAGAGACCGAGCGCACGGGCCTCGAGCGCCTGAACTCCCTCGACCTTTACAGCGGCGGGCAGTACATGCGCCTGAACCTGACGACGCGCCGCAACCTCGAACTGCTCGAGACCATGCGCAGCAAGGAAAAGCGCGGCTCCCTGCTCTGGGTGCTGGACCGCACGCGCACCCCGATGGGCAAGC
>DAINSB010000171.1:0-3409 GCA_036741535.1 Caproicibacter sp.
TGCGGCTTATAATTTCAAGGACGCAGCCCTCAAGCACGCCTTTGAGCATTTCCGTCAGGTTTTCCAGCATAATCCCCCCCGCTATTTTTTATGACTTATATGCAGTAACACTTATTACTGCTGCATAGTAACACGTAATAGCTGAGATGTCAATCGGGGAAAACAAAAATCGCCGTCTGATGGGCCCGGATTTTCCGCCTCAGCCGCCGTTTTCCGCCGGGACGACGGGGCGGACCTGCCATCATTCATAAAAAAAGTGGAAAAATTACCCTTAAAATCTACTAAATTAGGGTTGATTTAGCGTGCGAAAGCCGCTATACTGGTGTCGGAAGATAAAAAGAAACCGGTTGACCGGTCCGCGGAAGTTCCGCCGGCCGGCGGGACCGGGAAGAATAAGGGAGCGAAATCGCTCCGCAACGTCAGGAGGTTTTGGTATGAAAAAAGTGGAACTGAAGAATACGAAGACAAGGACGAAGGTCGCGGCCGAGAAAGAGCCGAAGAAGGATAATTTTTATACCATTCCGAATGAGGCCTGCTGCTCCGCGGAATTCCCGGACGGCTGCATTTTCAGTGACGAGATGTAACACAAAAGGTACCGACCGCATTCCTTTCAAAGGCCGCTGCTCAAGCGGCCTTTTTTATGTCTCCCGGCTTCCCCGAACGGGTCGTTACCGGTTTCCCGCCAGGATCGGCGCGTCACGGAGGATTCGATCTGGACCGGGCCGACCGTTCACCTCATCCGATTGACGCGGTACCATTTCTCCGTCGGTTCCGAAAGATGGACGACGATGCAGTCCCCCGCTTTGAAAACGCTGCGGGCATCCGGCCAGACCGGCCTATTTTTTGAAGCCTGAAGCGCCTCCCCGACCTGACGGGAAGAGGGTCGGATCAACGGGATCCCCTCCGCGCCGAAAAAGTTGTGGAGCCTGGAATCGTTGCCGTCGTCCCAGTCGAAGAAAGAACCTCCGCAGGAACCGGAAATCACCAGATTTTCATCCGTATGATCGTGATACATCCCGATAAAAACGACGGGTTCCCGCCGGAACGGCAGATCCTTCTTTTCCATTGCGCCGGCGATCGATTCCGCTGTGGAAACGTCCCGCAGATAGACCCGGTAGCTGTCGTAAAACAGCCGGTTCATGGCGAACACGTCGTAAGCCAGCACCACGGCCGCGGCACCGGCGGCGATCCTCCTGACGGACGCCGCCGGAAGCCACCGGACGAAATCGGTCAGCAGCCAGACCCACTGGAACGCCCCAAGCAGAACCAGCGCCAGAAGCGCGCGTCCGGGCATCCGGTAGGTCCCCAGCGCGAGGAACAGGGCGAACGGCGAAACGATCAGGCACAGCGCCGCAAGAAACAAGGGCAGCCCCCTCCTTCCCCCGCCGCGCCGCCTCCGGATCAGGAAAAGCACCGCAAGGCAGAAAGCCGCCGTCGTCACGCAGACGGCAAATCCGCTGTAGATGTAAACGCCGAAAACCGTGATCCCGAACGACACCTGCACCACCTTGGCGAGCGCGAAGGCGAGAGCTTTTACGGGGTTCGTCCCCGCCCATCCCACATAACTTTCAGCGAAGTCCTGCATCCCGGTCAAGCGAAAAGAGCGGTAGAGCAGGGAATCGACCGCGAGATAGGCGGCGAAAGAGACGGCCAGGACCGCGCCGTAAGGCAGCAGGCGGAAAAGCGCCGCGCGGAGATTCCTTCCGCCGCGCACCGTGCGGAGAAAAAAGAAGACGGCGATCCAGGTCAGATAAACGCACAGAAAGGCCTGATAGACGGAGACGGCAAAAAACAGAGCGGCCGCGGCGCCGGCCAGCGGCAGCTTCTTCCCCCGCCGCGCGTAAAAATCGGACAGGCAGCAGGCCAGGGCCGTGAGAAGCATGGCGATGGAAATCTGCAGGTTGAACATGGAATACGACAGGATCTCTCCGGCGCAGAGCGGCAAGGCGGAAAAATACGAGCAGAACACAAAAGCTGAGAACCGGCTGTATTTCCGGCAGAACTGCGGCAGGCTGTAGAGAAAAAGCGGCGCGCTGCAAGCCCAGAGGATCACGGAGAGCCAGTCCCAGACCCCGGGCACGTAGCTTCCCTGCGGCGACAGCACGAAATTCAGCAGCCAGATGCCGAACCTCCCCTGCGGGATCCAGGCAAGCGAGCCGGAAGAGTGATGGATCCATGTTTCTTCGTCGATGGTCAGGGAGCTGTGCGTCAGCATAAAGCCGAACGCCAGAAGGCAAAGGCAGAGGGAGGCCAAAAACGCCCACCGGTATTTTCGATAGAAAACGGAAAGCCGTCTGATCTCGTCGCGCATGTTTTTCTCCCAGCAGTTTATTGTCAAATCAAGTATATAACACACCCGAAGCCAAATCAAGGCGCAATCCGTTCGCCGCGGGCCGGCGGATCTATGATATAATAATGAAAACAGAGGGCAAAGATCCGGGTCCTGTCCTTTAAAAAAGCCGACGGAGTTTATAAAGATGATCACGATTTTAATGGCCGCCTGCAACGGCGAAAAATATCTTGCGGAGCAGATCGAATCCATTCTGCACCAGACGGAGCGGGACTGGAAGCTGGTCATTCAGGACGACCGCTCCACGGACGGCACGTTCGGGATCGCGCGGGGGTACGCGCGGAAAGATCCCGGCCGCATCCTCGCGGTCCAAAGGGAGACGCCCTCCGGCAGCGCGCAGAACAATTTTTTCAGCATGCTGCGTTTCGCCGGCTCCGAATACGCGATGTTCTGCGACGACGACGATGTCTGGCTTCCGGACAAGATCGCCACGACGCTTTCAGAGATGAAGCGGCTAGAGCAAACGGCCGGCCCTGAAACGCCGCTTCTGGTCCACACGGACCTCCGCGTGGTCGACGCGGAACTGAAGACGATCTCCGCTTCCATGATGCGCACGCAAAAGCTCGACCCAGCCTGCAGGAGCCTGAACCGCCTGCTGGTGCAGAACAACGCCACCGGCTGCACCATGATGGTCAACCGGCGTCTGCTGGAGCTTGTGGTGCGGCAGGGCCTGCCGCGGCACGCCGTGATGCACGACTGGTGGTTCGCGCTGATCGCCTCCGCCCTGGGGCGGATCGGTTTTGTCCCGCGGGCGACCGTGCTCTACCGCCAGCACCAAAACAATCAGGTCGGCGCGAAAAACGCCGGAAGCCTTTCCTACAACCTCCGCCGGCTCGCCGACGGCAGGGCGTCGAAGCAGTCGCTGAGCGCGGCCTACCGGCAGGCCGGAGAATTTCTCGACCGCTTCGGCCCTCTGCTCGGAGAAGGCCGGAGGCAGCTTCTCCGCGATTTCATAGCCGTCCCGTCCCTCGGCAAATGGAAGCGGCTCGCCGTCATCCGAAGAGACGACTTCTGGAAAACGGGTTTCTTCCGGAAATGCGGGCAGATCTGGTTTGCCTG
>DAINSB010000171.1:3419-3748 GCA_036741535.1 Caproicibacter sp.
TCCCTCCTGAGACAAAATTTTCAACGACTCTGCCGGGTCATTGAGAATTTCTTTGAAAGAGGGGTAAAAATGGTTCAAACACAGGTCTATCTTTTCAAGGACGATCCGCATCGGGACTGGAAAAGCCCGGGGGAATGCCGTCGGGAAAAAGGATTCCTCCACGCGGTCCAGGGGGAAGCCGGCTCGGAACAGTTGGTTTTCCACCTGATGCAAAACGCATCCCAGCCGTTCGACCTGACCGGGAGCGCCGTAACCTTTTACCTGACAAAGCCCGACGGGGAGAAAATTTTTCTGCCGGCGGAGATCCCCGCGGAAACGGCCGCCCAGGG
>DAINSB010000172.1:0-3692 GCA_036741535.1 Caproicibacter sp.
CGCGCTCGCGGACTGTACCGCCGATCGGGAATTTCACCCTGCCCTGAAGACATTTGAACGGATTCAGTTGTCAGATCCAATTATACGCCGACCGGCCGAAAAATCAATCCTTTATTTTTCCTGCCGGGGCATGGAAAAGACCTTCAGGAATTTTCCCGCCAGCACGTCGTATTCGTTGTGCGAGAGAATGTAGAGCCTGCCCCGCTCGCCCATGTCCTGCCGTTCCTTTTCCGAAAGGGCGGTGAGCTTCAGAACGGCCTCGGCGATCGCGCCGCTGTCCTCCGGCGGGATGGAAATGCCGCACTTCGCCTCGGCGACCATGTCGTTCGGCGCGTCGATCGCAAAAATGACGGGTTTGCCCGCCATCATGTAATCCATCAGCTTGTTCGGGCTCACGCCGAACCGAAACAGCGGCTGGCGCTGCAGGCCGACGTACAGCGCGTCGAACTGGTCGAGCAGCTCCGGCACGCGGTCGCGCCCCACCGCCGGCAGGAATTCCACATGGTCGTCGAGGCCCCTGTCATGCGCCTTTTTGATCAGCCGGTCGCGCTCCGGGCCGGGTCCGACGGAGATCAGCTTGATCTTTTTCCCCTTCAGCTTCCCGCCCGCCTCCACGTAGCTGTCGAGCGCGTTGGCGATGCCGTGCGCGCCCGTGTAGCCCACGAGAAACCAGCCGTCGTCGTGGTACTGCCTGAGCTTTTCCCGGTAGATCTGCGGGTAGTGAAACGGCCCTTCCCACTCGCTCCGCTCGATGCCGTTCGGGATGTAGACGAACTTCTCCGGCGCCATGCCGTGTTCCACCATATGCTGCTGCGCGTTCGGCAGAAGAGACACGACGTAGTCGCTGTGTTTGTAGCAGTAGTCCTCAGCGGCCTGCATCAGCCGGATGTACGGGTGCTTCGGGCTCATCCCACCCAGCTCGATGGGGCTGAGCGGCCACAGGTCGTGCACCTCGTAGAGCAGCATGGCGCCGTATTTTCTGGCGATCCGGTGCGCCGGGTAAATGTCGAGCGGATACGTCGAGGAGGCGATGACGGCGTCCGGCCCGCCAGTTTCCACGATCCGCCGCCGGTACCGGTACAGCCCCCGCAGGAACGACAGCATGTTTTTGATGCGGCCCAGGTTGTTGCCGCAGTATTTGTTCCCCGCGATCCAGAAATAGCGGACGCCGTCGATGTTCTGCACCATGAACTTCCTGCCGCCGAGTTCCGGGTTCTGCGTGCGCAGATGCGAAAAAGAGCTTGCGGCGATCGTCACGCCGCAGCCTTTTTCCGCCCAGCGCCGCGCGAGGTAATACGGCCGGAATTCCATCCCGTGCCGCGGGGAGCCCGCGTAATGGTTGATATAGAGGATGTTCATGTCATACTCCGTACTGGGACAGCATGGTGGCGATCCGCTCGGACGCATGCCCGCCGCCGAACGGCGCTTCGAGCCTCGCCGCCGGGTCGGGGACGGTGTGCATCGCCTTCGCGTAGATCTCGTCCGTCCCGAGGCCGGACAGCACGTTCCAGCCGCCCGCGAGCGTCTCGACCCATTCGGTCTCCCTGCGCAGCGTGACGCAGGGCACCTCCATGAACCACGCCTCTTTCTGCAGGCCGCCGGAATCGGTCAGCACCTGGCAGGCCCCGTGCGTCAGCAGCAGCATCTCGAGGTAGCCGACGGGCGCGATGAGGCGGATGTTCCGGTATCCCTTTTTGGCGATCGCCTGCTGGGCCAGCGGCCGCGTGCGCGGATGGATGGGGATAACGACGGGCTGGGGCAGCTTCTCGAACGCGTCGAAGATGCGCACGATGGCGTCGAGGCCGCCGTCCGTCGTCTCCGCGCGGTGGAGCGTTGCCAGGCGGTACTGCTTCGGTTTGATGCCGAGCTGACCGTAGATGGCCGTCTTTTCGGGATTGCCCTCGGCGAGCTTCAGAAAATGTTGCACCGCGTCGAGCATCACGTCGCCGCAGATGTCCACGCCACGCGTGACGTTCTCTTTGCGCAGATTGGCCGCCGCCGTCTTGGTGGGGCAGAAGAGCCACGAAGAGATGTGGTCGGTCAGCACGCGGTTCTGCTCCTCCGGCATACGCATGTTGTACGAGCGCAGGCCCGCCTCCACATGCGCCACGGGGATGTGCAGCTTCGACGCGGCGAGCGCGCCCGCCAGGGTGGAATTGGTGTCGCCGTAAACCAGCACGATGTCCGGCTTCTCGTCGAAGAGGACGTCCTCGATCTTCATCAGCATCTCGCCGGTCTGCCTGCCGTGCGTGCCGGAGCCGACGCCGAGGTTGTAGGCCGGCTTCGGGATGCCGAGCTCCTCGAAAAACACGGCGGACATGTTCCGGTCGTAATGCTGCCCCGTGTGGACGAGCACCTCTTCGCACACGGGCGCGAGCGCCCGCGACACGACCGAAGCCTTGATGAACTGCGGCCTCGCACCGACAACCGTGAGAAGTTTCATCGCTTTACCCCACCTTTACGTCGTCGTGCGACATCTCGAGCGTGGAGAACCGGAGGCCGTCGAATTTGACGGGCAGGCCGGTCTTCTGCGACTTGTAGGCCGCGAGGATGATCTTCAGGCCCTTGATGCCCTCGTACCCGCTCACGAGCGGCTGCGTGTGCGTGTCGGCGGCCTCGAGGAAATTGCGGTACAGCGCGTTGTGCCCGCTGCCGTACACGTCGCGCGGGTCCGTGCCGGAGAGCTTCTCCACCTCCGCGTCCTGCGGGGCGGGCGACGCGAAGTTCCAGGTCTGCACGCGGTTGACCGCGAGGCCCCCGATGACGGCGGTTCCGGTCTCGCCGCAGACGGAGAGCGTCTCTTCGAGATTTTTCGGGTAGATGCAGGCTGTGCCCTCGACGATGCCGACCGCGCCGTTCTTGAAGCGGATCAGCACCGCCCCGAAGTCCTCGGCCTCGATGTCGCGCAGGTAGTTGCCGGTCATGGCCATGACGGTGTCCGGCTCGCCGCCGAGGCTCCACTGGTTCATCAGCGTGCCGCCGTCCTGCGCCCAGGTGCCGCGCCACGGCGCCTGCCGGTAGTACGGCATGGAGCGGTTCCACAGGATGCGCGCGCTGCCGCTCACCAGCTTGCCGAAGCGCCCGTCTTCGAGCGCCCTGTGAAGCTGCCGCACCGGCGCGTTGAAGCGGTTCTGGTGGCAGACGCCGAGCGTGACGCCCTTCTGCTCCGCCTCGCGGATCATCTGCTCCGCGTCGTCCGTCGACAGGGCCATCGGCTTTTCGACCAGCGTGTGCTTCCCCGCGCGGATGCAGTCGAGCGCGATTTTCGCGTGATAGCCGCTCTCCGTCGCGACGGCACAGCAGTCGATCCGCTCCTTTTCGAGCATCTCCCGGTAGTCGGCATAGACGGCGGGCTTCTTCCCCGCCGCTGCCAGATAATCCGCCGCTTTCTTCTCCGCGCGCTCCGCGACGGGGTCGCAGACCGCCGCGAGCGTCATGATGTCGCGGTTCGCGGCGGCGGCCGCAATGTGGTTCTTCGAGATACGCCCGCAGCCGATGAGGGCAAAACGATAATTTTTCATTTCAATCACCCGACTTAGAAGTTAGAGATTTAGAGATTTGGAGGTTAGAGCGTCAGAAAAGGCGGGACCTTGGAGCTTTTCCCAAAACCCCCGCAGGCTTTTGAAAAAGCCTGAGTGAAACTTTTATATTAATTCTTTTTACGGGAGATGCCGCAACCGGCGGATCAGAGA
>DAINSB010000173.1:0-261 GCA_036741535.1 Caproicibacter sp.
GGCTTTTCAGGTTCCCACGCCCTCATGGCTTATCTTTCGGACAGTAGGAACCTGAAAAGCCTGCCGGCTTCCGCACTGGATCCGGAAAACGAGATCCGGGTGCTCATTGGCCCGGAGAATGTGGCCGAGGAGCTGAAGGATTCCAGCGTCGTCATGGCAAGTTATGACGCCGGCGACAATACACGGGGGCTTATCGGTGTGGTTGGCCCTACCAGAATGGACTATTCCAAAGTGGCGGCAAAGCTTTCGCTGATTGCCTCC
>DAINSB010000173.1:271-853 GCA_036741535.1 Caproicibacter sp.
GTCGCAGCGCCTTGGCGGTGGGGCGGCTCCGCCGCCGGGGCTCGATAATAAGCTGATAATAAAGGGAGATACCAATGAGTAGTAAGAAAAACGATAGGAAACCCGAGGAGGAGACTCCGGAGATCAAGACGGATGAGCAGAACGTGGACGCCGAGCAGACGCCGGCGGACAAGACAGAAACCCCGACAGCCCCGACGAAGCCTTCTTTTGAGGCGGAACTGAAGGCCGAAAAGGACAAATATCTCCGCCTGATGGCCGAATATGACAACTATCGCAAGCGCAGCGCCAGGGAGCGGGAAAACATATATACCGATCTTCTCTGCGATACGATTACGAAATTCCTGCCGGTTTACGACAATCTCGTCCGGGCCCTGGAACAGCCCACGGAGGATGCGGCCTACAGCAAGGGCGTCGAAATGATCATGTCGCAGTTTAGGGAGACGCTCACCTGTTTCGGTGTGACGGAAATAGAAGCGCTGGGGAAGAAATTCGACCCGCTGCTTCATGAGGCCGTATTTCACGAGAAAGACGAGGGTGGCGGAGATCTTCCTGAAGAAACCGTCGCGAATCCAGGCGCTGGCG
>DAINSB010000173.1:863-3665 GCA_036741535.1 Caproicibacter sp.
GAAAGACGAGACAAAGGGCGAGGGAGAAATCGTCCAGGAGCTGTGCAGAGGCTTTAAATTGGGGGACAGGGTCATCAGGTTTGCCATGGTCAAGGTTGCCAACTGATACGCCGGAGAGACCGAACGCGCCCGGCGGGCAGCGATAACCGACTGCGTATGATAAATAAGATCATTTCACTTTAATCTTATGGAGGATAAAATATAATGGGTAAAATAATAGGCATCGATCTGGGCACCACCAATTCCTGTGTGTCCGTTATGGAAGGCGGCGAGGCTGTCGTCATTCCCAACGCCGAAGGCGCGCGCACAACGCCTTCCGTGGTAGCGTTTTCTAAAACCGGCGAGCGTATGATCGGTCAGGTCGCCAGACGTCAGGCCATCACCAACCCCGACCGCACCATCAGCTCCATTAAGCGTGAAATGGGGTCCGGCTACAAGGTGACGATTGACGGCAAGGCATATACGCCCCAGGAGATCAGCGCCATGGTGCTTCAGAAGCTGAAGACGGACGCCGAGGCATATCTGGGCGAAAAGGTCACGGAGGCCGTGATTACCGTTCCCGCTTATTTCACGGACAGCCAGCGCCAGGCCACCAAGGACGCCGGCAAGATCGCCGGGCTGGACGTCAAGCGCATCATCAACGAGCCGACGGCGGCCGCGCTTTCCTACGGCATCGACAAGGATAAGGAACAGAAGATCATGGTCTACGACCTCGGCGGCGGCACGTTCGACGTTTCGATCATCGAAATGGGCGACGGCGTGCAGGAGGTCCTCGCGACGGCGGGCAACAACCGCCTCGGCGGCGACGACTTCGACAAGCGGGTCATCGACTGGATGGTCTCCGAATTCAAGAAGGACACCGGCATCGACCTCTCCGGCGACAAGGCGACGATGCAGCGCCTGAAGGACGCGGCCGAAAAGGCGAAGATCGAGCTTTCCGGCGTGACGTCCACCAACATCAACCTGCCGTTCATCACCGCGGACGCGAACGGCCCGAAGCATCTGGACATGACGCTGTCCCGCGCGAAATTCGACGAACTGACCGCCGACCTTGTGGAACAGACCGTCGGCCCGGTCAAACAGGCGCTTTCCGACGCGGGCCTTGCCTGGAACGACATCGGCAGGGTGCTGCTGGTCGGCGGTTCGACCCGGATGCCCTCCGTGCAGGAGAAGGTCAGGGGGCTTTCGGGCAAGGATCCGTTCAAGGGCATCAACCCGGACGAATGCGTCGCGATCGGCGCCGCGCTGCAGGCCGGCGTTCTGGGCGGCGAGGTCGAAGGGCTCCTGCTCCTCGACGTCACCCCGCTTTCGCTCGGCGTGGAGACCATGGGCGGCGTGATGACGAAGATCATCGACCGCAACACGACCATCCCGACCAAGAAGAGCCAGATCTTCTCGACGGCGGCCGACGGACAGACCCAGGTGGAGATCAACGTGCTGCAGGGCGAGCGCGAATTCGCCCGCGACAACAAGCAGCTCGGCCTGTTCCGCCTGGACGGCATCGCCCCGGCGCCGCGCGGCGTGCCGCAGATCGAGGTTTCGTTCGACATCGACGCGAACGGCATCGTGAACGTTTCCGCGAAGGACCTCGGCACCGGCAAACAGCAGAAGATCACGATTTCCTCGAGCTCGAACATGAACAAGGAGGACGTCGACCGCGCCGTGAAGGAAGCGGAAAAATACGCCGCGGAGGACAAGAAGCGCCGCGAGGAGATCGACCGCAAGAACGAGGCCGAAAACCTTTGCTACTCGGTCGAGAAGCTCCTCAAGGACGGCGGAGACAAGATCCCGCAGTCCGACAAAGACGACCTGAACGCGAAGGTGGCGGCTCTGCGCAGCGAGATTTCCGCGAACAACGCGGACGGCATCAAGCAGAAGAGCGACGAGCTGCAGAAGGCCATGTACGCCGCGAGCGAAAAGCTGTACAAGAACGCGGCGCCGCAGCAGCCGGGAGGCGGCCAGACCCCGCCCCCGCAGAACGGCGGTTCCGCGCAGGGCGGCGGCAACGGTCCGGACGGGAACGTCTACAATGCGGAGTACCACGACGTCGACGACAAGAAATAATTTTGGAACCGCCTGCAGGACCGAACGGGATGCGGCGGACGCAGCCGCATCCGCGGACGGCGCGGCGTTGACATAAATCGCGGGTCGGGGCAGCCCTGCGGGCTGCCCTCCACGCGTATTTCCGGGAGTGAATCAGTTTGGCTGAAAAAAGGGATTACTACGAGGTGATGGGTGTTCCCAGGAACGCCACGGAAGCCGAGATCAAGCAGGCGTACCGCAAGCTGGCGAAAAAGTATCATCCGGATCTGCACCCCGGCGACAAAGAGGCCGAGGCGAAGTTCAAGGAGATCAACGAGGCTTACGAAGTGCTCTCCGACAAGGACAAGAGGGCGCGCTACGACCAGTTCGGCCACGCGGGCGTGGACGCCGGCTTCGGCGGCGGGGCGGGCGGCAGCCCGTTCACCGGGAACATCAACATCGACGATATTTTCAACAGCGTATTCGACGGCTTCGATTTCGGCGGCTTCGGTTTCGGCGGAAGGCGCCGCGCCAATCCGAACACTCCGCGCCGCGGCAGCGACAGCGAAACCACCATCGGCATCAGTTTTGAGGAGGCCGCGAAGGGCTGCGAAAAAACCGTCACCTACGAACAGGTGGAGGTCTGCCCGGACTGCCGCGGCACCGGCGTGAAGGGCGGCGGCGCCGCGAAGACGTGCCCGCAGTGCGGCGGCGCCGGCCAGGTCCGGGTCAGCCAGCGCACGCCGTTCGGCGTGGTGCAGACCGCGCGCACCTGCGACC
>DAINSB010000174.1:0-3657 GCA_036741535.1 Caproicibacter sp.
ATGCGGACCGCTCGGTCCGCAGCCGCGTCGCGCTGCATGTGGGGCTCGTCTTCCAGAATTTCAATCTGTTCCCGCATTTTTCGGTGCTGCGCAACATCACCGAGGCGCCCGTCCACGTGCTGGGCAAAACAAAAGCGGAGGCCGAAGCCTCCGCGCGCGCGCTGCTTACAAAAATGGATCTCTCCGAGAAGGAAGACGCATACCCGTGTCAGCTTTCGGGCGGGCAGCAGCAGCGCGTCTCCATCGCGCGCGCCCTCGCCATGAACCCGGACGTGCTGTTTTTCGACGAGCCGACCAGCGCGCTCGACCCCGAACTGACGGGAGAGATCCTGAAGGTCATCCGCAGCCTGGCCGCGGAGCGCATGACGATGGTCGTCGTGACGCACGAGATGGCGTTTGCCCGCGATGTTGCAGACCAGGTCGTTTTCATGGCGGACGGCGCCGTTGTGGAGCAGGGGCCGCCGGAGCAGGTCTTCGGCAACGCGCGGAGCGAGCGGACGAAAGCGTTTCTGTCGCGCTACAGCGGGGTGCCCCCGCTGTCAGGCCGCGCCGTGCGGCCCGGTGAAAGTTCCTGACTGCGACTGGCGCGAGTGTCAGAAACAACTAATCTGTTAACCTCTAAATTGGCACTGCTCCCACAGATAAATTTGTTCCTCGTTCTATGGGAGAACAAGATTAGCCCCGCCGCAGGGGTTCCGTCCGGCGGAGCAGCCATTTGAGCTCCCGGCCGGAGAACATCGGCATCAGCGTCTCGCGCACATGGCCGTTGTAGCGGTTCAGCCAGGCAAGCTCGTCGTCGGTCAGCAGTTCCGGCAGGACCGGCCTCGTGTCGATGGGGAAGCAGGTGACGACTTCGAAGCGCAGGAACTTCCCGTATTCGTTCTCGAACGCCTCCTCGACGAGCATCAGGTTTTCCGTGCGGATGCCGAACCGGCCTTCCGTGTAGACGCCCGGCTCGTCGGTGACGGTCATACCCGGGCACAGCGCGGTGCCGTTCCGGGGGCGGATGCTGGGCGGCCCCTCGTGCACCGTGCCGAAGGCCCCCACGCCGTGCCCGGTCCCGCAGCGGTAGTCGATGCCGGCCCGCCACAGCGGCTCGCGGCACAGCACATCCAGCCCGCCGCCGGTGGTCCCTTCCAGGAAGACGGCCGTCGCGAGCGCGATGTGGCTCTTGAGCACGCGGGTGTAGCACTCCTTTTCCTCCTGCGTCAGGGGGCCGAGCGCGAACGTGCGGGTGATGTCGGTCGTGGCGCCGAGGTACTGCCCGCCGGAATCGACCAGAAGGAACCCGCGCCGCGCGAGGGGGCTGCACGCGTCCGGTTTCGGCGCGTAGTGCATCATCGCGGCGTTCGGGCCGTACGCGGCGATGGTGCCGAAGCTCTCGCCGCGGTTGTCCTTCTGCCTGGCGCGCGCCTCTTTCAGCAGCGTGCAGACGGTCCATTCCGTGACCTCATACCCCTCGGAGAGCTGGCGCTCCAGTTCGGTGAAGGCTTCGACCTGCGCGCAGCCGTCGCGGATATGTACTTCCCGCAGATTGCGGATCTCCGTGTCGTTCCGGATGCTCTTGAGCTCGTACACGAGATCCGGCCCGTCTTTGACCGTGACGCCGGGGTTCTTCGAGAGCCTTTCATACAGTTCCCAGCTCGTGTCCGCCGGATCGACGAGCATTTTTGGACCCGAGAGGGAATCGGCGAACGCCCCGATCTCCTCATATCCGCGTATCTGCACGCCGTTCTGGGAGAGGGTGTCCCGGACCGGCGCGGGGACGCGCGAGGAGTCGATGAACAGGAAGGCGGAATCCGGGAGGACGGCGGCGTAGGCGACCGCGAAGGGGGTGTCCTCCACGTCGGTCGCCCGGATGTTCGTCAGCCACGCGACGCAGTCGAGCCGGCCGTAGAGTTGGCCGTCCGCGCCGTGCTTTTTCAGGGCCTTCCGGACCTGCGCGAGTTTTTCCGCGCAGGAATACCCGGTGTATTTCAGGGCGAGGGAGAAGACCTCCGAGTTCGGCAGCGGCGGACGGTCCGGCCACAGGGGAGCGGTCAGGTCCGCGCTTTTGATCCGCAGCTTCCGGCCGGCGAGGGTCCCGCGCATCTTCCCGATGTCGGAAGCGGAAAAAAGCCTGCCGTCGAGGCCGACCGTCTGCCCTTCCCCGAGCTCCCGCGCGAGGAATTCCGGGTAAGTCGGCACGCCCCCGACGCCCATGCGGTACAGCTCGATGCCGCTGCCGGCGAGCTGCCTTTCCGCCTGGATGAAGTAGCGCCCGTCCGCCCAGAGACCGCTCTTGCGCCCCGTCACCACGAGCGTCCCGGCGGAGCCGGTGAACCCCGAAAGATAACGCCTCGTCTGCCAGTGGGCGGGCGTGTATTCGCTCAGGTGCGGGTCCGCCGAGGGCACGACATAGCCTTGCACGCCGCTTTTTTCCATCTCCGCCCGAAGGGCGTCGATTCTCTCTTTGATCTCCTGCATGATTCGACAGCTCCTAACCGTTTCGTTGCAACCAGTATAGGTCAGACGCCGTCGCCTGTCAAGGCGCGGCGCGGTGCCCGCGCGGTCAAGCCGCGCCGAAAAGCCCGGCAAAAGCCGTCAGCTGTGTTTGGCGCGAGAGGAAAGGGAAACTCCAGGACACTTTACGGGCAGGAAAGCCGGTTTCTCATGTTTTCGTAACAAGGAAGACCTCTTCGGTTCTTCGATCGTGCCCAGGAAGATGACAGGTGCGGGGGGGGGCGTCGGGGGGAGCGGTTAGGTGCCCCTCTCGTCGGGAGTTTGAAGCTCCCCCCGACCCGCGCTTTGGGCGCAAAGCGCCTTACGCGCCTACGGCGGACCACAACTATGGCTTTCAGAAGTGTCACTTTCTTCGCCTTGCTTCGGGAACGCACTCGATTGGCTGTGTGTGAAATTGCGTGCAGGCTCAGCCTGCCCGAAAGTATGGGCCCGCACGGCCTGAGTGCAAGTCCGAGACGCCCCACGAGGGCAAATCATAAAGTTTTAGTTTTTCGGCAGTGCAGGCTGGGCCTGCGCATCCTGCCGGCTTTCGAGCGGCACGTATTCCCGCCGGGAGGAGACGCTCCGGTAGGCGGGGCGGATGATCTTTCCGCCGTTGATATGTTCTTCCATCAGGTGCGCGCTCCAGCCGACGATGCGCGCCATGGCGAAGACGGGGGTGAAGAGCTCCAGCGGAAGGCCGAGCATATGGTAGACGAATCCGCTGTAGAAGTCGATGTTGGCGCTGACGCCCTTGTATGTTTTGCGTTCGCGGCCGATCACCTGCGGGGCGAGGCGCTCGACGAGGGCGTAGAGGCCGTACTCCTTGGTGAGTCCCTTTTCTTCGGAGAGGCGCTTCACGAACAGTTTGAAGATGTCCGCCCTCGGGTCGGAGAGCGAGTAGACCGCGTGGCCCATGCCGTAGATCAGGCCGGCATGGTCGAACGCCTGCCTGTTCAGCAGCTTGTGCAGGTAGTCCGCGACCTCCTCTTCGTCCGTCCAGTCGTTCAGATGTTTTTTCATATCCTCGAACATCATCATGACCTTGATGTTTGCGCCCCCGTGCTTCGGGCCTTTCAGCGAGCCGAGCGCCGCCGCGATGACCGAGTAGGCGTCGGTGCCGGAGGAGGCGACCACGTGCGTGGTGAAGCTGGAGTTGTTGCCGCCGCCGTGCTC
>DAINSB010000175.1:0-3621 GCA_036741535.1 Caproicibacter sp.
AACAAATCAAGAACGGGTTGGAACCCCCTTGATTTTTTCCAAAAACTGCATATACTTCAAGTAGGATGGCAGGAAGCTCACAGGCAAAAATCGCCTCCCGGGAAGAGCCCGTCTTTGACGACGCGGGCGCGCCGTTCAAAAAACCGGTGGGTTGCGCATGGCCTGTCCGGCAGGGGAGAGAAGTCCAATGGAGGGAATTGTATTGATGGAACATTTGAGCGAGGAAGAGTTGAAAGAAAAGGCCAGGCAGCTCCGCATCGAGATCCTGAAGATGATCTATGAAGCCGGGTCGGGGCATCCCGGAGGTTCGTTGTCGGCGGTCGATGTGATGTGCGTATTGTACAACAACATCATGCGGCATGATCCTAAGAACCCGGGTTGGAAGGACAGGGACCGGTTTATCCTGTCGAAGGGGCATGTCTGCCCGGCGCTTTACGCCGTTTTGGCGGACTGCGGATATTTTCCCAAGAGCGAGCTGAAAACGCTCAGAAAATGCGGAAGTATTCTTCAGGGCCACCCGAACATGGAAAAAACGCCGGGCGTGGAGGTGTCGTCCGGTTCCCTGGGGCAGGGGCTCTCCATTTCGACGGGGCTTGCGCTGGGCGGAAAACTGGACGACGCGGACTTTCGCGTGTACTGCATGATGGGGGACGGCGAACTCCAGGAGGGGCAGGTTTGGGAGGCGGCAATGGCCGCAGGCTACTACAAGCTGGATCATCTGTGCGCGATCGTCGATTACAACCGGTATCAGATCGACGGCAAAGTCGTCGACGTCATGGACATCAACCCCCTCAGAGAGAAGTGGGAGGCTTTTAACTGGCATGTCCTTGAAATCGACGGGCACGACGTGAAAGCGATCGAAGAAGCGTTCCGGCGGGCGGAGGAATTCAAGGGGAAGCCCACCGTTCTGATCGCCCATACCGTCAAGGGCAAAGGGGTTTCGTTCATGGAAAACACTTCGGCATGGCACGGCAGGGCCCCCGATCGAGCGCAGCTTGAGGCGGCGCTGGCCGAATTAAACGCGTGAGGGGATGAAAACATGAAAATCGATTTGAATGTGGATCTAAACGACGTCCCCATGAAACCCACCCGGGACGGATATGGAGAGGGCCTGCTCGCGGCGGGGGAAAAGAATCCGGATGTCGTGGTATTGGGAGCGGACATCTCGTCTTCCGTCCGGGTGGACTGGTTCAGGGACAGATTTCCCGAACGTTTCCTCAGCATCGGGATCGCGGAGCAGAATCAAATGGGGGTGGCCGCCGGCCTGAGTTTGGCGGGGAAAGTCCCCTTCGTGACGAACTACGGCGTGTTTTTGTCGGGAAGAGCGTGGGACCAGATCCGCACCACGGTCTGTTATGGAAACCTGAACGTGAAGATGGGCGGCGCCCACGGGGGGATTTCCGTGGGCCCGGACGGAGCGACCCATCAGGCCCTGGAGGAGATTTCTCTGATGAGATGCCTGCCCCATATGACGGTGATCGTCCCCGCGGATTCAAACGAGACCAGAAAGGCCACGATCGCCGCGGCGGAAATGTTCGGCCCGGTTTACATAAGGTTCGGAAGGGAAAAGGTGCCGCTCATCACCGGCGGGGATACGCCGTTTGAGATCGGAAAGGCGTACTGCGTGAGGGACGGCACGGATGTGGCCGTCGTTGCGTGCGGGGTGATGGTGTACGAAAGTCTGGTGGCGGCCGAACGGCTCGCCAAGGAGGGCATCAGCGTCATGGTGATCGACAATCCGACGGTAAAGCCGCTGGATTCCGAGACGATCCTGGAAGCGGCGCGGAGAACGGGGGCGGTCGTCACCGCGGAGGAGCATCAGGTGGCCGGCGGCATGGGGAGCGCGGTGCTGGAATTGCTTGCGCAGAACTGCGCGGTCCCCGCCCAGATGGTGGGCGTTCACGACCGGTTCGGAGAGTCCGGGGAGCCCGGCGAATTGATGAGGAAATTCGGGCTTGTGAGCGAAAATGTCGCCGAGGCTGTCAAAA
Organism: Caproicibacter sp.; assembly: GCA_036741535.1. Classification (GTDB taxonomy): domain Bacteria; phylum Bacillota; class Clostridia; order Oscillospirales; family Acutalibacteraceae; genus Thermocaproicibacter. The sequence goes on from DAINSB010000175.1 coordinate 1,989, forward strand.
GGGTCCTGAAAAGAAAATGATCCCGAAGCCGATTTCCCCTTGCAGGGGAGAGCGGTTACGACCGCACAGGCGCGGAAAAATCTGATGGAGGGCGTTTCCGCCGCTGAAAGACCCGCGCTTCGCATTCGCGGCGATCCTTCCCGACGAAAAATCGTCGGTCGGGTCTCCGAGCTCCGGGACTCCGCTCGCTGATTATGTCGCCGGCCTCACCGGCAAGAAGTTTTTGAATCTGCTGCGCTCGGCCGGAGACGAGCAGGTGTTCGCCGCTTTGCCGAAATTCAAATTCGACTGCGATCTGACCCTGAACGACGCGCTGATCTCGCCCGGCCTCTCCGACGCGTTCGACGGAGAAAAAGCCGACTTCTCCGCGATGGGTTCCTCGCCCGAGGGGAATCTCTTCCTCAGCGACGTGCTGCACAAGACGTTCATCGAGGTCGACGAGCTCGGCCTGAGGGCCGGCGCGGCGACGAAGGTCACCGTGGCCTCCACGGCCGCCCCCGTGCAGCGCCGCGTGTTCGACCGCCCGTCCCTGATCGCGGTCGTCGACACCAAAACTTCGCTGCCCGTCTTCCCCGGCGCGGTTTCGGATCCTTCGGCCGGATGACTTTTTCATGCCGCGGCGCGTACTGGACCGAACCCTGATCTTTGATCGTGGCCCGAGAGACCTGTGCCCGATTCAATGGTTCAACTGCGTCGGCTGGTTTTCAATTTTTCAAAGGGTACAAGGGCAGCCGTAGACAAGAACGACATAATATTTAAAAAAGTATTGACAAATCTATGAATCGTGTTATTATGGGATCATAAAGAGGTGGTTGTAATACAAGTTATAGATTTTAAACATAAAAATATCACCAATCAGGTCGTAGATTATTTAAGAAAGAATATAGAGGACGGCGTATGGGGAATAGGAGAAAAGATTGATTCGGAGCATGACCTCTCTTCCACGCTCAATGTCAGCAGGGCGAGCGTGAGGTTTGCCATCCAGCAGCTGATAGCAGTTGGCGTTTTGCAGAGTATTCAGGGAAAAGGTACATATGTACAGATGCTGCCTTTTGAAGAGATCGAAAAACGGCTGCACAATTTTTATTCCAAGTCGGAATTGAACGACCTGCTGGAATTCCGCAGGATCATTGAAGTCGAAAGCTGCAGGTTGGTGGCAAAAAGAATTACAGCGGAGTCTTTGCATCAGTTGGAAAAATACTTGGACAATATGCAAAGCAACGCCGATAACAGTAAGATCTTTATCGAAAATGATATGAAGTTCCACCGTGAAATCATGAAAGCCATGAATAATCGGTTGATCCTGCAAAGTATGGATTGCGTGGATGCCGAGATGAAAAGGCAGCAGGTCCTTTTCAATACGGCGACAGGCGTGCAATCGGCTTTGATCTACCATTCCGAAATTTTGGAAGCATTGAAGAAGGCCGATGGGGAACGGGCCGCGGCGGTCATGGCGCAACATATCGACACGCTGATCGAGTGGCAGAAGTCTATGTAGATGCTGCGAAGGTTCGTGACATGCTTTCTTGTAAGACAACTGACAAGTTATTAACATTCTTCAAAAAATCTATAAAGATAAGGTAAAATTTAGAAATTAAGTCCAAGGAGACAACGGAATTTTGGATCGTGCGGC
>DAINSB010000176.1:0-3599 GCA_036741535.1 Caproicibacter sp.
GCGGCCAGTACGTCACCGCGGCCCCGTAAAGCTCCGATTCCGGCTTGATCGACGTAACGAAGGTCCAGTAAAACGGAAAAAGCAGGAACAGAAGGAGCAGGAAAAGCGGAAGAAACAGCAGAAAGAATCTGTGCCCGGCCGTTTGCTTCTGATTCATCTTCACACCTCCTGATTGCGAAACATGGTTTTCAGGTACGGCACGGCCACCAGCAGAAGGACCAGGGCCAGCAGAATGGCCATCGCGGCGGAATAGCCCAGATTCAGCGCGTTCGCCTTGTTGAAGATATAGACGCTGAGCGTCTGCGACGCATAGGCGGGGCCGCCGCCGGTCATGTTGAAAATGACATCCACGGAATTCGCCACCCAGATGATGCGCAGCAGCGTCGTGACGAAAATCGTGTTTTTGATCGCCGGGATCGTGATGCGGAACAGCTTCTGAAAGCCGGTGGCGCCATCGATATCCGCCGCCTCGTACAGCTCCTCCGGAACCCCCTGCAGCCCCGCCAGCAGCATCAGCGCGAAGAACGGGATCCCCTGCCAGATGATCGTCACGACGACGGAAGGGAACACCGTATCCTGCTGCGCAAGGAACGGGATGGGGGCGCCGATCAGGCCGGTTTTCATCAGAAGGTCGTTGAGCACGCCGTAGGAGCCGTCGTAGATCCAGCGCCACATCAGGCCGATCAGCACCCCGGGGGTCACCCAGGGGATCAGGCTGACGGAGCGGACCACGCCGCGCCCGCGGAAACTCTTGTTCAAAAGATTCGCCAGGATAAATCCGAAAACGAACTGGAACCCCACGCCGAAGACCACCCAGAGAACGGTCCGCCAAAGAGACGACCAGAACAGCGGGTCCTGAAAAGCCCCGATATAGTTAGCCAGCCCGACAAAGCCGATCTGGCCGGGCCTTCTCAGGTCGTAGTTCTGCAGGCTCATCCAGACGGCGTTCGCCGCGGGGAACAGAACGACCGCGCCGATGATCAGCACCGCCGGAAGGATCAGCAGGTACGGCCATATGTTGAATTTACTGCGCTGCACTGCGGGTCACCTCTTTTTAAAAATACGGGACCGCAGTTTCCCGCAGCCCCCAGGCCTCGTTTGAACAATCTAAGAAACCACTCTGTTTCGGTTAAAATCGTGCCGCCCGTTATTTTTCATACAAGGCTTTCTGAAGGGTCTTCATCGCGTCGGCCGCGCTCGTCTTTCCCGCAAGGGCGGAGGCGACCGTGTTCGGCCAGACGGTGCTGATCCACTCGGTGGTGGTGTCGCGGATCGGCAGGATGCCCGCGTAGGACTGCCCCGCGATGGAAGCTTTCATGAACTTGTTGTCCTTGAATTCGGACATTTCCTGCACTTTCTTGCTGACGGGCACATTGCCGGTCACCTTGCACCACTTTTCCTGCCCCGCCCCGGTCGCGAGGTAAGAGACCCACTCAAAAGCGGCGTCCTTATGTTCGCTGGCCTCGAAAATCACGTTTTCGGTGTCGCCCATCGAGGTCCACTGGCCCTTTCCTTTCGGGAACGGGAACGCGTCCACGTCGTCGCCGAAGGTTTTCACCATGTCCGCTGAAGAGCCGGTGTGGTGGATGGTCATTGCGGTCTTGCCGGATTTGAAGTTCGCGATGATCTCGTTGAAGCCGTCCTGCGGAGCGGTCGGCGGGACGTAATGGTTCTTGTAAAGGTCGATGAAGTCCTGCATTCCCTGAACGGATTCGGGGGAATCCAGCTTTTCAAAGCTGCCGCCGCGGCCGTAAAGGAAGCTGCCCCACGGCTCCTGCCCGCCCTTGGCTCCGCGCATGCCGAACCCGTAAACATCGGTCTTTCCGTCGCCGTTCGTGTCGAGCGTGCATTTCTTGACCGCGTCGAGGAACTCCTCATAGGTCTTCGGGACCTCCACGCCCGCCTTCTTGAAAATGGAGGGGCGGTAATACACATAAAGCACCTGAATGTTCCACGGCATGACGTACATTTCCGATTTTCCGCCGGCTTCCCTCATGATCTTGTAGATGTTGTCGTCGATCTCATCCTTGTCCTTCCAGCTTGTCACATAGTCGTCCAGCTTGGCGAGCAGGTTGTTCGCCGTGAACAGCGGGGTCGCGGTCAGCTTCCACGCCGCGGTGTCGGGCGCGCCGCCGCCCATGACGGCATTGAACAGGTTCTCGCTGTAGGCGCCGCCGTCCCACGGGTACTCTTCCGCCTTCACGGTGATGTTCTTCCCGTTGGAGGCGTTGAAATCCTTCGCGATCTGCTGCATCGTGGCGGAATAATCGCTGTTGTCCGCCCAATACCAGTGGGTGATGGTCACGGGCTCGCCGGCGGCCCCGGAGCCCGCGGCGGAGCCTGCGCCGGATTCGGCGCCCTTTTTCCCGGCGCATCCGGAAAACGAAGCGGCCGCCATTGCAAAGGCAAGGGCACATGCCAGAAGCTTTTTCACTTTTTCATTCCTCCTATCACGATTTTGGCGTCGTCCATGGCCTGCAGGATGTGCAATCTCATCTGTTTCATCGCATCATCCGGGTTTCCCGACCGAATGGCCTCGAAAATCCGGATGTGGGACTCGATCGCCTTCCGGTTGCTGCCAGGGACATTCATCGTTTCGAGATATCCTTCCCGAATCGAATCACAGATTAAAGGCAGAATTCGGTACAAGACGTCGTTCTGCGTACATTCGGCCACCGCCATATGGAATTCCACGTCGCGGCTCGGGAAATCCTTCGCCTTCTGTTTTTCGGCGGCATCCATTTCCCCGATCGCGCGGCTCAGGCGGGAAAGGTTCTCCCCGGTCGCCCGCAGGGCCGCCAGGCGCGCGATCTGCGGCTCGATCAGCAGCCTGCTTTCCAAAAGATTCTGCAGCAGCTTGTTCTGGTTGGAAAACCCCAGCCCCAGGGGATCTTTTTTCACGCCCGGGGCCTCGGTCAGATACGTCCCCCTGCCGCGGTGGATTTCCACCACGTTGTCCGCGAGCAGAAGCTTGACCGCCTCGCGCACGGTGGAGCGCCCGACGCCGAACATTTCGACAAGCTCGCCCTCGCTGGGCATCCGGTCGCCGGGCTTCATCCCTTTTTCCGCAATCATTTCGCGGAGCTTGCTCGACAAAAGCAGAGGCAGCTCCCGGTTTTCGATCAGCATTTTCTTCATGATTCGTCCCTTTCCCGGTCCGGTTTCAAAATACGGCGCGGCCTTCCTGAACTTCCGCCGCGGATGCTTCCCGGAAATCGGATCTCCAAACGGCCGATTCCCCGGAAAACCGTATCACAAGTAAAACGGAACGGAAATATTTCTTACTATTCCCAAAAAGGATCGATTACTTGTGGAATCCTTCCAGATTCTCTCTGGTAAGACGTCAGACGTCTTACCAGCTCGTTGCGATCATTATATCTTGTTTTTCGGAAAAGCGCAAGACATTTTTGTTGTTCTTTACAGAAAAAATTTTTTCCATCTTTGATTTTCATGAATCTTTTGGATGCCGGTATCATTCTCATCCTCGTTCAACACCTGCAAGCCACATTCCCGCCTGACGCGACTGATCATGGTTTCTTTTGTTCAGTATTAATCCCCCACTTTCTACCGGTTAATGATTAGTAAAAATTTATTGCAAA
>DAINSB010000177.1:0-3570 GCA_036741535.1 Caproicibacter sp.
CAGCACGTTGAAAGCGTACCCGGCGCGCGGAGAATCGCCCTGAATTCGTTTCCGCATTAAGCCGCGGCCGCCGCAGGCGCAAATGGCGCGCGGCGCCCGGCGTTTCTGGTCAGAATTCAATCCCTTCCCGCGCCGGGATGCCCCGATCGAACGGATGCTTGACCTTTTTGATTTCCGATACATAATCGGCGAGTTCCAGAATCTCCGCCGAGGGGTTGCGGCCCGTCAGCACGATTTCCAAAGGATCGGGCTTGCTTTTCAGGAGCGCAACCAGCGCCCGATCCGGCAGCATGCCCGCGTTGATCGCGCCGAACACTTCGTCCAGGATCAGCAGATCGCATCGGCCGGCGTCGGCGGTCTCGGCCGCTTTTTGGAGGCGCGATCTGCAGAGCTCCGCGGCTTCCGTCCGTTCCGCCTGATTCATCTGAAAGGTGAATTTCATGTGCTCCGGGTTTGGCAGGGCGCTGAAATTCGGCACCCTGTCGAGGACCTTCCATTCGCCGGAATCGCCACCCTTCAGGAACTGGACCAGCAGCACGCGCTTTCCCCTGCCGCAGGCACGGATGCCCATGCCGATTGCGGCCATCGTTTTCCCCTGGCCGTCGCCGCAGTAAACGTGGATCAGCCCTTTCATCGCATTCCGCCCTCCTTTCTGGTGCCGCCTTCCCGACCGGAGGGCGCGCACTCTTCGTCGGCTCCATTATAGCATAGGGAGACTGGGCCGGCCGATTTTATTTTCATGCCGGCACAGGCCGTTTCGCCGGGTTTCTTTGGACAGGATGACCGAAGTGTTTGTTGACATTTTTAGCGAAGATGCTACAATACAATCGATAATTCAATGGAAGGAATATTTCCAACATTTGAAAACTGAATCTTGATTGCCGGTTTCATTTTCATGGATCAATAGGGAACAGAGTGGAAATCTCTGACAGCTTACTTTACCGTGAACCGGGACTGAATCTGCAAAGCCATTGTGCTTCATGCATGAGAAGGGTGGATTCGGGACGATCGGAAGCCGGGAGACCTGCCGGGAATCATCTGAAAACTTTTGGTAAGAAAAGGATTTCACAGACTGTAGCAGTTATGTCATGCATAATTGCCTGCTTTGCTATGAAAAAGCCGGTGCTTCCGAAAGCGCCGGCTTTTGTTTTGGATCCGGTCGTTCGAAGAAATGCCGCAGCAGGTCGGAGGGAAACATGAAAATCCTGAAAAAGTTTCTGGTCGTTTTCCTCGCCGGATGTTCCGTGGCGCTTTCGCTTTTCGGCTGCTCCGTCAGTTCCGCTTCCGGCGACCTCGAGCTGCCCGCCGACGGCGTCGTGAAGCAGTCGGTCTTCGAGAATGCCAAAAAGAATTCGCAGATGCTCACGATCCACGGAAAGTCGGGGGACTTTTCGTATTCCTGGTTTTTCGACGGGGCGTCGATCTCCGCGCCCTCCGACCAGAACCTGAAGGTGGATCTCGCGGACGCCGGGGATTCCCCGGCGGGGGCGGTCTCCTCCTCCGAAGTCGTCCGGCTCCGTTTCCACGAGAGCCGCCTGATCCAGGCCAAAACGACCCTGCGGATCGATTTCCCGAAGCTGCTGGACGCCCGGACGGTCCGGCTCTACCGAAAAGGATCCGGGGAAATCGACCGGCTCCTCGAGGCGCCTCTGAACAACGACAAGATTTCCTCCGTGACCTTTCCGGTAAGCGGGACGGACGGGGATTTTTATCTCGCGGCGATGGATCCTTCATTCCGGGAAGATCCTTCCAAAGTCGCCTCCGATTTGCAGAGCGGTTCCGGCACGGCGTCGGCCGGCGCATCCTCTTCCTCCGTGGACGCGGGATCCGCCGCGTCGGCCGGCGGGCCGGAGCGGAAGGGCGCCGGCTCGCAGAATCCTGCGGCCAAGGCCGGATCGGCGCCGAAAGCCTCTTCGCCTTCCGCCGGGGCGGGCGGCAAGGACCGGTATCAGACGGATTCGACGCCCCCGGGCCGGCCGAAGCCGGTCGAGCCGCAGGAGGTCCATCAGAACACCCGCAAAGCCGATTACTGCACCCTCTCCATCGACTGCAAGACGATCCTGAACAACATGGACCGGCTCAACCGGGCGAAAAAATCGGTCCTGCCGGCCGACGGGACAGTCTTTCAGTCGCAGAAGGTGCTGTTCTATCAGGGCGAATCGGTGTTCGACGTCCTCGTAAGGGAGACGAAAAAAAACAAGATCCAGATGGAATACAAAACGACCCCGGCGTACAATTCCAGCTATATCGAGGGGATCCACAACCTTTATGAATTCGACTGCGGATCCTTGAGCGGATGGATGTATCAGGTGAACGGATGGTACCCGAACTACGGGTGCAGCCGGTATCTCCTGAAGAACGGCGACACGGTGAGCTGGCGGTACACCTGCGATCTGGGAAGGGATGTCGGCTGTGGCTGGAATGTCTCGCAGAAATGAGCCGGACGCATTTTCCCGGTTCCACCCCGCCCTTCTGCTGCTTTATTTCTGCGTCGTCCTGTTTTTCTGCATGTTTTCGCTGCACCCCGTCATCCTTGCCATCTCGTTCGTCTGCGAGTTCTGCTGGTCGGTCCTGCTGAACGGCAGCAAGGCGCTGCGGTTCAATCTGGTCGCCATGCTGCCCGTCACGCTCGCCGTCGCGCTGCTCAACCCGCTGTTCAACCACGCGGGCGTCACCATCCTGTTTTACCTCAACGACAATCCGGTCACGCTGGAATCCATCGTCTTCGGGTGGGTCTACGCGCTCGCCTTCGTCACGGTCATCATCGCGTTTTCCTGCTTCAACAGGATCATGACGAGCGACAAACTGATGTACCTGTTCGGCAGGCTGGCGCCGGTCCTTTCCCTGATGTTTTCGATGACGCTGCGCTTCGTCCCCCGGTACAAGGCGCAGATCGGGAGGATCGCCCGCGCGCAGAAAGGCATCGGCATGGACCCGTCGCACGGGAACGTCCTTCGCCGCGTGAAAAACGGCGTGCGGATCCTTTCGATCCTGATCACCTGGGCGCTGGAAAACGCGATCGAATCCGCGGACTCGATGAAGGCGCGGGGATTCGGGCTCAAGGGCAGGACCTCGTTTTCCATCTATTCCTGGAAAAGAGGGGACAGGCTCCTGCTGATCGCCGAACTCGCCACGTCCGGCGCCGTGCTGGTGGCGCTGCTCTCCGGCAGGTTCGATTGCGGATATATCCCAGCGATCCGCATCGCGGGCCTCGACACGGGGACGCTTCCGTTTTATTTCGCTTATGCGCTGTTCTGTCTGCTGCCGGTCGTTGCGGACATCAGGGAGGGCGTGGAATGGAACAGATTACAATCAGCGGGCTGAATTTCTCCTACCCGGATTCGGGCGGCGCCGGCCTGACGGACATCAGCCTCTCCATCGAAAAGGGCGATTTCATCCTGCTGTTCGGCCGGTCCGGATGCGGCAAGACGACGCTTCTGAAACAGCTCAAGCCGGCCATCGCGCCGTTTGGCAAGCGGAGCGGGACGATCACGTTCCGCGGGAAGGACATCGGCGCCCTTTCCCCGCGCGATGCAAGCACATTGATCGGCTTCGTCTCGCAGAATCCCG
>DAINSB010000178.1:0-3562 GCA_036741535.1 Caproicibacter sp.
TGAAATGGGTGTTTTAACGGGGAAAAATGCGATCGTGACAGGTGCGGCGAGAGGGCTCGGCAGAGAATACGCGCTGAAGCTCGCCTCTCTGGGCGCGAACGTGGGCGTGATCGACATCAACCTGAAATCCTTTGAGGAATACGCGGCGGAGAAGGCCCTTCTGACGGCCCCCACGGTCATGGACGAAATCAGCGCGCTGGGAGTAAAATCGGTCGGGGCCACGGCGGACATCACCAAAAGGGAAGAGGTCTTCGCGGCGGTCGAAGAGATTGCCTCAAAGCTGGGGGACATCTCCATCTGCGTCTGCAACGCCGGCGGCGGCATGGGCCCGATGGACGGGAACAAGGCCTCGCAGATGAACTGGGACCAGTTCCACGCCGTGGTGGCGAGGAACTTCTTCGGGACCGTGTATACCTGCAACGCCGTGGCGCCGATGATGAAAAAGAACAAGTACGGCAAGATCGTCACCGTGGCTTCCATCGGGGGCCTGGCCGCGAACAGCGACGGCAGCTACGCGCACTACGCTTCCTCGAAGGCCGCCATCATCCACTACACCAAACTGCTCGCCCAGGAGCTCGGCCCCTACAACATCACCTGCAACGTCGTCGCGCTCGGGTTTATCTCGACCGCGAGGCTGGTCGTGGGCTACAAGAAAGTCGGGGAAGAGACGTTCACCCGCAATATCGCCCTGGGACGTTTCGGAACGACCCAGGAGTGCGCGAACGCGGTGGCCTTCCTCTCGACGGACCAGTCCTCCTATGTGAGCGGCTCCGTTCTGGAAGTGACGGGCGGCACGACCGGGCGCATCCTGATGAACCAGAAGTACTGAAAGTCGGGCCTTTCCCGACGATATTTTTTGAAAGCGGGGAGTTGCTTTGAACAAGTGGAATGTCCTGATGGTCGGCGCGGGCACGATGGGGCGCGGGATCGCCGAGGTCTTCTCCGCGAAGGGGATCGGCATCACTCTTTACGACGCTTTCCCGGAGCAGCTGCCGAAAGCCAGGGAGACGATCCGGTCGGATATGGCCTATTACGCGAAAGAGGGGATCGTTTCGCCCGATGAGATCCGGAATACCGAGAAATTCATCTCCTACGAGGAGAACCTGGAAAAAATCGCCCCGAAGGTCAACCTGGTGATTGAGGGCGTCTTTGAAAAAGCCGACGTCAAGAGGGATATTTTCGACAGGCTGAACAAACTATGCGCGCCGGACTGCATTTTCTGCAGCAATACCTCGGCCTCCAATATTTTTGAAATCGCGAAGATCAGCCATCCGGAGCGCCTGCTGATCACGCATTTCTTCAATCCGCCGTATGTCATGCCGCTGGTGGAAGTCGTGATGGGGCCGAAAACGTCTCAGAAGACCGTCGAAGCGGTCCGCGATGTGTTGCGTTCCGTGGGCAAAGAGCCCGCCGTGATCAAAAAATACATCCCGGGCTTCATCGTGAACCGTCTCGACAATGTGCTTTCCAGGGAGATCGCCTACATGATCACGCAGGGCTGGACGACCGCCGAGGACGTGGAGCGCGCGATCCGCTATACGAGCGGGGTCCGGTACTGCTTCGAGGGTCCGCTGTCGCTGCACGACGTGGTGGGCTGGGACCTGACGACCAGCGTTTCCCGGGACGTTTTCAAGACCCTGTGCAACGATACCGACGGAGACCGGCTGGGCGAACAGCTGGTCAAAGAGGGCCGCTTCGGTCTGAAAACGAAAAAGGGCTGCTACGATTATACCGGCGTCGACGTTCGGGAATTCATGAACAAAAGAGCCCACAGGATCATCAAGATGCTGAAGGCGATCCGCACACTGGACGATCCGGAGTGATTCGTCCGTCGGGGCAAGCCCCGCCGCGTCATCGAAGACGGGGCAGTCCCCGAAGTTTCTTTCTCTCAGAACTGTTTCGGAGAATTTTTCAGTTCCGGGGCAAATGCAGCGCCGTCCCACCGGGCATCGCCCGCCTCGACAAGTCCCGACGAGGGGTGGGAAGCCTTCCGCCGAGAGGCGGTCTTTTAGCCGCGCGGGATGCCGTACCGTTCCTGCACGGTTGGCAAATCCCATGCCAAAAAACCGGCGGCAATGTCTTTTAATTGCGCAGCAGTTGCCGCTATGGCACGGGGAGTCACCCCAGGGACAACCAGAGGCTTGATAAAAGCGTTTACACTTTTACCGGGCCTCTGGTTTTGTTCTGTGGGTTTTACATGTCTTTCAACCGGAGAGGGGGTCTGCGGTTATGTATCATAATTTCTGTATCAATCATATAGTCTACGCAAGGTCGAGGCGAATGTCCCGATTTGCCTGTGATTTTTTATATAAGATTTGTTTAGGAGGGAATTATGGAGCTCAAAGAAATCATTACATCCAAACTGATCCATACCATTTCCGGTATTCCCGTCGTCGGCATTGATATTGGTTTCCGAACCGGCAAAGCGGTTTTGCTGAACGGCAGCCGACTGTACACAAGTCAGATCCCGACCGGCTTTGATATGCAGAAGACCGCCTTGGTGCTGCTGGAAGAAATCCTGTCTGCGTCGAACCTGAAGAGGGAAGAAATCCGCTATATCGTGGGCACGGTACGGAAGGGTCGCTTTAAAATTTGACGGGACGCCCAATGACGCAGTTACCGAAATCGCCTGCCATGCCATGGGCGCGCATTACCTCAACCCGGGGGTTCGCACGATTCTGGATATTGGTGGGCAGGATTCGAAAGCCGGCAGTATCGCTTCAGGAATACAAGGATGAGAATCGGCGGCTTACAATGGAGAATGAGCTGCTGCGGGATTTTCTGCATTTCGTTGGAAGGAAGTGAACGCTACGGTAAAATACCATGTCATTTATCGGCATCGGGAGCGATATCCGATCTCACAGATGTGCTGTTTCTTTGAGGTATCCCGAAGCGGTTATTATGGTTTCCTTCATCGCCTGAACCGGCCTGACCGGGATGAGCCCCTGGCAGAATTGATTGCGGCGTGCCAGCAGCATTGTAATAAAACCTATGGATACCGACGCATCCAGCTTTGGTTGAGCAAAATCAAAAAAGTCCACAGAAATCCCAAGACAATCCTGCGCATGATGAGGAAATATGACCTGCTTTCTGAAGTGCGCCGCCGCAGGAAGTATCGGCAGACGGGGGAGCAACTCCACAGATATGAAAATCTGCTCAACAGAGAATTCCATGCCGATGCGCCGAACCGCAAATGGGTGACGGATATCTCCTATATACATACCGGCCAAGGTGTCCTCTACCTTTCTATCATCCGGGACCTGTACGGCAGAAGCATCGTTGCCTACCAAACCGGCACGGAACAGACGGTAAACCTGGTGCTAAACACGATTCGGTCTGCCGTGAAAAAAGAGAAGGCCGCCGTGGGGTTGCAGCTCCACAGCGACCAGGGATTTCAGTACACCTCTCAAGCATACTTCCATCTGACTAAAGAGTACGGCATTACGCCGTCCATGTCAAGGCGGGGAAATTGCTATGACAATGCTATGGCAGAGAATTTCTTTTCCAGGTCAGTTCATGTGCCGGGGGTTAGAGACTGCGGGCTTTCTTCGTGCACGCCTCC
>DAINSB010000179.1:0-3520 GCA_036741535.1 Caproicibacter sp.
GTGTTTGATGATCACCCTGCTTGCGGCCGTTGTTTCCACGATCGTCTGGTATGTTAACGCGCCGCAGAACAAGTTGAAACTGGGGACGCTCAGCCTGATGTACTGGGGCGCGTCCCTGATGTGGATGGTCGACGGCTTCTTTTGCATCGCAGAGGGCGAACCGTTTCTGGATCTCAGCGCCAACGACGCCCTCTTGGGGCTTCTGATCGTGATCTGCGGCTTGGTTGCTTGGCTGCTGATTTTGCTCTGCAGCGATCCGAAGAAAGTGTTCCAGTTCAGGAACTGAAATGACAGCGATTCCACTTATGTTTGCGAATCCGGTTTTGTTCCCTCGCCTTTGGCGGGGGAGGAACAAAACTAAATTCTACATATTAGCTGGAAATGCGATGGAACAGGCTGCGAAGCACCGGCTTTGGAAAAACCTTTGCCGGTGCTTTTGTGATACCGGCCGGTGCTGCGGCTGAAAAAAGGAGGAAACAATGACAAGCGATCCTGAAAACCATTGCGCGGTCAAAGAAAGCTGGATGTCCGATGCGCCCGATACTGCCGCCGAGGCGCTGGATTCCTTTTTTAAAAAGATTCCGAAGGCGGCTCTGGCTTTTTCGGGCGGGACGGATTCTTCGCTCGTTCTGTATTCCGCGAAAAAGGCGGGCTGCGAGATCAGGCCGTATTTTGTAAAATCACAATTCCAGCCGCAGTTCGAGCTGGATGACGCCAAAAGGCTGTGCGGGCAGCTCGGCGTCGAACTGACCGTTCTGCCGCTGAATGCGTTGAGCGATCCGGCGGTGGCGTCCAACCCACCGGACAGGTGCTATTCCTGCAAAAAGCGCGTTTTCCGGAAGATTCTGGATGCTTCGGCGCGGGGCGGCTGTTCGCTTGTCGTCGACGGCACGAACGCCTCGGATGACGCGGGCGACCGCCCGGGCATGGCGGCTCTCCGCGAGCTTCACATCCGTTCGCCGCTGGCCGAATGCGGAATCACCAAAGCGCAGGTCCGGAAAATTTCCCGCGGGTACGGCCTTTTCACGGCCGACAAGCCTTCCTATGCCTGCCTTGCCACGAGGGTCCCGGCGGGGCGGACGATTACGGATGAACTGCTTTCCCGGGTGGAAGGGGCGGAAAACGCGCTTTTCGCGATGGGGTTCACCGATTTCCGGGTGCGCGTTCTGGGGGATTCCGCGCGCCTGCAGCTTCCGGAAGCGCAGCTCGAAAAGGCTTTTGGACGGCGGGAGCAGATCAGGGCCGCGCTGAAGGATGAATTTTCGTCGGTGCTGCTTGACCTGACCGCGCGATAGGGGGGAGAGCGATGGGGCAGAAGGCGATCCTGCGCATTTTAAAGCAGGTGGAGCAGGGCGGATTGTCCGCGGAGGATGCGCTTCTATGGCTGAGGATGGAGCCGTTTGAGGACATCGGCTTTGCCAAGATCGATCATCATCGGGAGCTTCGCCAGGGAGTGGCGGAAGTCGTCTTCGGCGCCGGAAAAACGCCGGAGCAGATTGCCGCAATCGCCGCTTCCATGATGCGAAGGGGGCAGCGGACGATCCTGATCACCCGCATGTCGGGCGAAGCGGCGGATTTCGTGGGGAAGACGTGCCCGCTGCGTTACGATAAGACCGGAAAGGTGGGAATCATCGGCGAGGTGCCCGCGCCCGACGGCATCGGCCGGATCGTCGTCGCGACCGGCGGCACAAGCGATATGCCGGTCGCGGAGGAGGCCGCGCTTACGGCCGAGGCGCTCGGCAACGAGGTCGTCCGCCTGTACGACGTCGGGGTGGCCGGCCTGCACCGGCTGCTGGCGCATCTCGACGAGATCATGAGCGCCCGCGTCGTCATCGCCATCGCCGGCATGGAGGGCGCGCTCGCCAGCGTGATCGGCGGCCTGGCGGACTGCCCGGTGATCGGCGTCCCGACGAGCGTCGGCTACGGTGCTTCGATGAAGGGGCTTTCGGCGCTGCTGTCGATGCTCAATTCCTGCGCGAGCGGCGTCAGCGTGGTCAACATCGACAACGGGTTCGGGGCCGGGTATCTTGCGAGCATGATCAATCACATGGGGGAAAAAGGATGAAGATGCTTTATCTGGAGTGCAATATGGGTGCCGCCGGCGATATGCTGACGGCAGCCCTCGCGCAGCTTGTTTCCGATCCCGGGGGCTTCGTTTCCCGAATGAACGGCCTCGGCCTCCCGGGCGTGGCCGTCAGGCTCGAGTCTTCGGTCAAATGCGGCATCGCGGGGGCCCATGTTTCCGTGACTGTGGATGGGGAGGAAGAGGGCGCCGGCGGGCCGGAACACCATCATGCGCACCAGTGTTCCGGTATGGACGATATCGTCAGGATCATCGACGGGCTTGCCGTCAGCGGGAAAGTAAAATCCGATGCGCTCGCCGTTTACAAGCTGATCGCGGAAGCGGAGAGCCGCTCTCACGGCAAGCCGGTCGGCAGCATCCATTTTCACGAGGTGGGGGCGATGGACGCGGTCGCGGACATTGTCGGCGTCTGCCTGCTGATGGAGGAGCTTTCCCCGGAGCGGGTGCTGGCTTCTCCCGTCCATGTGGGGAGCGGGCAGGTGCGCTGTGCCCATGGCATTTTTCCGGTGCCCGCGCCGGCGACGGCGTACCTTTTGCAGGATGTGCCCATTTACGGCGGCACGATCCGCGGCGAGCTCTGCACGCCGACCGGGGCGGCGCTGCTGAAGCATTTTGCGGCGGGGTTCTGTCCCATGCCGGTTATGCACGTTTCCAGAATCGGCTACGGAATGGGAAAAAAGGACTTCGAGGCCGTCAACTGTGTCCGGGCGTACCTGGGGATGACCGACGAGGCTGAAAATGAAGTGGCGGAGCTTTCCTGCAATCTGGACGATATGACGCCCGAGGCGGTCTCGTTTGCGCAGGAAGTGCTGTTCCGCGCCGGGGCGCTGGATGTTTATACGGTGCCCATCGGCATGAAAAAATCGCGGCCCGGCGTTCTGCTCGCCTGTATGTGCCTTCGGGAATCCGCCGAAAAGATGGCCGCGCTGATGCTGAGGCATACCACCACGCTGGGCGTGCGGGAAACAATTTTCCGGCGCTATACGCTGCGCCGCGAGGAGACGGTAAGACAGACGCCGTACGGCCCCATCCGCTTCAAAACGTCCTACGGCGACGGGTTTGTAAAATTCAAACCGGAGTACGAAGACATCGCCCGGGCCGCAAGGGAAAACGGCTTGTCCCTGTCGGAGGTTGCGGAAGCCCTGAGCCGGGGAAGCGCATCGGGCGAGCCTGTGAAGTAAGGCCGGGTGTGCGGCCCGCCGAAGAAGCAGCAGAAAGGCGTGGATCGAAATTTTCGACCCGCGCCTTTCTGCCTGTTGCTATTTTTCCTGGCCCGCTCTTACAAACTGGCCTATTTTCTTGTCCATATTGGAAATATGCTGGGTCAGCCATCCGAGCACCAATTGATTGGCGTTTAGGATGACCAGCAAATTTCCGCCGGAAGAGGCATAGTCGCTTCGCAGCTTTGCAAGCTGGGCAACAAAGGCGGTATGTGCC
>DAINSB010000180.1:0-3464 GCA_036741535.1 Caproicibacter sp.
AGTTCGGGCAAAACCTCTTTGCTGAACGCGCTGGCGCTGTTCATCTTCATCCCCATGGTCTTTACGGCCGGGATCGTCCCGTGGTACCTGATCTGCACCTGGCTGCACCTGAGGAACAACCTGGCGGCGCTGATCGTTCCCAATCTTCTTTTCAACCCGTTCAACATGTACCTTGTCCGCAATTTCAGGGAGTCCGCCACGATCGACGGGGCGAACGACGCGGTCATCGCGTTCCGCATCTATTTTCCCCTGTGCATGCCCGCCCTTGCGACCGTGGGGCTGTTTTACGGCCTTGCCTACTGGAACGACTGGTGGAACGCCATCATGCTCGTCGACGACCAGTCGCTTTACCCCATCCAGTATTTCCTGCTGCAGCTCAAGTCCCGCATCTCCATGCTTCGGGATCTGCAGTACCTCAGCGGGAGCGGAAGCCTGACCCCGCCGACGGAATCGCTGAAGATGGCGACCGCGATCGTCACGGTCGGGCCGATCGTCCTTCTGTACCCGTTTTTGCAGAAGTATTATGTGAAGGGCCTGGTCATCGGCTCGGTAAAGGGCTGACGCTGGCTTCATTAATTAGGGCTTCATCAATTTTTGAAACACGAATCAATTTAAGATAAGGAGAGATTTTCATGAAAAAAGTTTTGTCCCTGTTCCTGTGCGGGGCCTTGATCGGCTCGGTCTTCACCGGCTGTTCCAATCAGAGTCCCGCTTCGTCGGCGGAAGGCGGCTCCGCCGCGCAGTCCGCTGGTTCGCAGGCCGCCGAGACGGTGACGTGCAACTATTTCGTCCCCGGCGACGAGCCGAAGGAAAACGACAAGGCGCTTCAGCTCATCAACGACAAGATGCAGAAGGACGGCGTCGGCGTGAAGCTGGTGACGAAGTACATCCCCTGGGATTCGTGGGATTCCAAGATCAACATCATGCTTTCCACCGGGCAGGGGGAGTGCGACATGTTCGCCGTGATGAACGACCGCGTCACCCTCGCCAACTATCAGGCGCGCGGCGCCGTCGCCGACATCACGGACGCGATGGAGAAGTACGGCCAGAACATCACGAAATACGATTCCCCCGCCATCATGAAGTGCGGCCAGGTCAACGGCAAGCAGTACGCCATCCCGGCTTACTGGTTCGAGTCCTCGCACAGCCCGGAGATCACGATCCGGCTCGACATCCTGAAAAAGTACGGCATCAGCAAGGTGCCGACGACCTTCGACGAACTGACGGACGACTACGTGACCGTCATGAAAAACTGGAAGGGGCCCAACAAGCCGTACCTGCCGCTGCTCGGCTCGAACTGCTTCGACTTCGGCCCCGCGCAGAAGACCTACGACTCGTGGCCCTTCGTAAGGTGCGAGAACATGATCTACGTGGACCAGAAGGGCACCGTCAAGGATTTCTTTGAAACCGACGAGTTCAAGCAGGACTGCGCGAACGCCCGCAAATGGTATCAGCTCGGCCTCATCAACCCGGACGTCATCACCTTTACCTCCGATCAGCTCAACAACCAGCTGAACGCCGGCGACTGGTTCGTCCATTTCGGCACCTACGGCAGCTCCATCGACAACATCAAGAAAAACTACCCGGACATCACGGTGGACGACTTCGGGTTCCTCGATTTCGCGCCGGATAAGCCGAACGTCCGCCCTTACGGGACGAGGAACATGAACGCGGTCCCGAAGTCCAGCCAGCACCCGGAGGCGGCCGTGAAGCTCGTCAACTGGATCTATGCCAACCAGGACAACTACGACCTCTTCCTGTACGGCCGCGAGGGGACCGACTATAAAAAGTCGGGCGACAGGCAGCGCACCGACATCGTCAACTCCGCCACGTCCACCCCGCTTTATTACTTCGCCGACTGGCTGATCGGCAACCTGCACTTCGAGCGCACCGCGACCGGCACGCCGACCATCACCAACAAGCTGCTCTACACGGAGGACACGAAAGCCGAGAACAGCGTCACCGCCGAGTTTACGTTCGACGCTTCCAAGGTTCAGACGCAGATGACGGACGTGAAGACGGTGATGTCCTCCAACATCGTGCCGATCGCGACCGGTGTGAAGGATTACGAGTCCAATTTCCCGGAAGCCCTGAAGCAGCTCAAAAAGGCCGGGATCGACCAGATCGTGGATGAGTTCAAGAGTCAGTTCGAAGAGTTCCAGCAGAAAAACAAATCCTGAAGAAATCATTTCCAGGCTGGGTTCCCCCGGTTCGCCGGGGGAACCTTTTTGCAGCGCGCCCCGGTTCCTCTTCAGAGCAAAGGCAGAGGCGGCCCCGCGTGAAAGCGAAGGGTTTTGCCGGGAGAGAGGGCTTGCCGGGGCGGCGGCTGTATTTGCGAAAGAAAGAGGGATCCTATGAAAAGACCGAAGATCGTGTTTTTCGATTACGGCCAGACGCTGATGAACGAGACGGCCTTCGACCCGCTGAAGGGAATGCGCGCCGTCCTTGAAACCGCGGTGGAGAATGCGCACGGGCTCCGCGCGGAGGACCTCACCGCCTTTTACCGCGGCATGATCGAGGACATCAACCGGCCCGCGCGGGAGTACGCGGGGATGCAGTATATCGAGGTGTCCGAACCGCTGATGCAGCGCTATCTGTTCGGCTGTTTCGGCATCCGCCCGACGAAAAGCAGCCGCGAGATCGAGATGATTTTCGAGCGGAACGCGAAGACCGCCGCGCCGTCGCCGGGGATCGGGGACCTGCTTGCCTTTTTGAAAAAGAACGGCATCCGCGCCGGCGTCATCAGCAATATCACCATGACGGGGGACGTCCTCGCCGAGGTGCTGCGGGAGCGGATTCCCGGCTGCGCGTTCGACCCCGTCGTCGCGTCCAGCGACGCGATCTTCCGCAAGCCCCATCCGCGGATCTTCCGCTGCGCGCTGAAAAGGGCGGGCGTGGCCGCCTCGGAGGCGTTCTTCTGCGGGGACAACCCGGCCGTCGACCTCGCCGGGGCCGCCGCCGCGGGCATCTTTCCGGTCTGGTACCGGGGCTGCTGCTCCTTTTCGGACGACGCGCGGCCTGCCTGCCGCCACCTGGAGGTCCGGAGCTGGAAGGAGCTGGCGGAGGCGATTTCGGCGCTTCCGGCCTGAGCCGGCGCCCGGCGGCCCCCCTTTGCGGATCTGGGACGTCCGGTTACGGAAAACGAGGGACGGCGGAAATGTTTCCGCCGTCCCTCGGCTTGTCTCGGGGAACACGGCCGGCTTGGAATCGGTTCGTCAGGCGCCCGGAACGGCCTGCTCCGGATGGGCTGCCTTTTCGTCGTCCGTCAGGACATGCAGGACCCTGTATTCAGTGGGCGTCATGCCGTATGCTTTTTTGAATACGGTTGCGAAGTACTGGGGGGACTCGAACCCCGTGGCCCTTGCAGCGGCGCCGATATTTGAATTCTTTCCGCCGATCAGCGATCTGGCCGCTTCGAGCCTTGCTTTGTTGATCGTAGCGTAAAGATTTGTGCCGGTCGTTTC
>DAINSB010000181.1:0-3452 GCA_036741535.1 Caproicibacter sp.
GCGCCATCACGTCGTGGCGCACGATCTTTTCCCGCGCTTCGGCAACGTCGTAGTTGATGTCGTCCCGGTGCGTTTTCATCTCGTCGATCTGTTCCTGTGTGATGGGAAGGCCAAGCTCTTTTTCGGCTTCCGCGAGCGCGATCCAAAGCCTGCGCCAGGTCCGGAATTTCATATTCGGAGAAAAAAGATAGCTCATCTTTTTATCCGCATAACGGGATGAAAGCGGCGATTCATACGTATTTTTCAAGACGGTCCCCTCCGAAATCAAAAGCGTTGAATGGGCGTGCAGTAGTCGTCGCCCAGCCGGGCGGCAAGACGGTCCGGGACTTCCGCCGGATAATTCCCGGAAAAACATGCGTCGCAGAACCCGCCGCACCCGCCGCCGAGCATTTTCGGCAGATTTTCCAGGCTCAGGAATTCGATGGAATCCGCGTAGCTCATTTTCCCGATCTCCTCGACGCTGTAGTGGCAGGCGATGAGGTCGTCCTTCGACGGGATGTCGGTGCCATAATAGCACGGCCACAAAAACGGCGGCGAACTGATGCGCAGATGGACCTCCTTCGCCCCGGATTCTTTCAGCATGGAGACGATGCGCGCGCTGGTCGTCCCGCGGACGATGGAATCGTCGAGCATGACGATGCGCTTGCCTCTTACGGCGGTGGAAAGCGCGTTGAGCTTGATGCGCACGCTTCTCTCCCGCTCCGACTGGTCCGGCTTGATGAACGTGCGGCCGATGTAGGAATTCTTGACGATCCCCTTCTGGAACGGGATGCCGGATTCCTCGCTGTAGCCGATGGCCGCGTCGATGCCGGATTCCGGCACGCCGATGACCATATCCGCTTCGACGGGCCGTTGCCGCGCCAGCAGCCGACCGGCCTCTTTTCGGGCCTCGTAGACGCTGATGCCGTCGATGATGCTGTCCGTGCGCGCGAAATAGATGTACTCGAACACGCACAGGGATTTTTTGACCGTGACCGGGTCGCGGATACTGCGCAGGCCGCGTCGGTCCGCGATCACGATCTCCCCGGGGAGGATGTCGCGCACGAATTCGGCGCCGCACGCGTCGAGTGCGCAGGTCTCAGAGGCGAAGACCCACGAGTTCCCCGCCTTGCCGATGCAGAGCGGCCGGAAGCCGTGCGGGTCGCGGAACGCGATCAGCTTCTGCGGGCTCATCACGACGGTGGAATAGGCGCCGTGGATCTTCGGCATGGCGCGGTGGATGGCCTCTTCGATCGACGGGGCGTTGACCCGTTCGCGCGCGATCATGTACGCGATCACCTCGGAGTCGATGGTCGTCTGAAAGATGCATCCCTGCTTGGCGAGGACCTGATGGAGCTCGGAGGCGTTGGTCAGGTTGCCGTTGTGCGCGATGGCCAGCGTCCCCTTGATGTAGCGCATCACGAGCGGCTGCGCGTTTTCGCGCACGCTTGCGCCGCAGGTCGAGTACCGCACGTGGCCGACGGCGATCTGCCCGGTGAGGCGGTCGAGCGTCTCGTGGCTGAAAGCCTCCGTCACAAGGCCCATGTCTTTGGAATACGAGATGACGCCCCGGTCGTTCACGGCGATGCCACAGCTTTCCTGCCCCCTGTGCTGGAGGGCGAGAAGGCCGTTGTAGGTCGCGTAAGCCGGCGGAATGCTTCCGTCGGAGTAAATGCCGAACACCCCGCATTCCTCTCCGGGACGGTCCGGCCGATCCGACGCCCGCGAAAAATTCAAGCGTTTTCCGTCCATTTTACAGACCGATCCTTTTCATAACTTCCCGATAGGCTTCCTCCACCCCGCCGAGGTCGCGGCGAAAGCGGTCTTTGTCCAGTTTTTCGTGCGTATGGACATCCCAGAACCGGCAGGTGTCCGGCGAAATCTCGTCCGCGAGGAGGATCTGCCCGTGGTAGCGGCCGAATTCCAGCTTGAAGTCGATCAGCTCGATGTCGGCGGAGAGGAAAAATCCACACAGGATCTTGTTGATCTTGAGCGCCATCTCCGTGATCTTGTCGATCTCCTCTTTGGTCGCGAACCCGGCGGCGAGGATGTGCGTCTCGTTCACCATCGGGTCGCCGAGCTCGTCGCTCTTGTAGCAGAACTCCAGCACCGGACATTTCATCGGCGTGCCTTCCGGCAGGCCGAGGCGTTTCGACAGGCTGCCCGCCGCCTTGTTGCGCACGATGACCTCGAGCGGGACGATCTGGACCTTCTTCACCAGCGTTTCCCGGTCGCTGAGCTGTCTGATGAAGTGGGTCGGAATGCCCTTCTTCTCCAGAAGCTGAAACAGGTAGTTGGACATCTTGTTGTTGACGACGCCCTTGCCGGCGATCGTGCCCTTTTTCAGGCCGTTGAAGGCGGTCGCGTCGTCCTTGTAAT
Source organism: Caproicibacter sp. (assembly GCA_036741535.1). Lineage (GTDB taxonomy): Bacteria > Bacillota > Clostridia > Oscillospirales > Acutalibacteraceae > Thermocaproicibacter. The sequence goes on from DAINSB010000181.1 coordinate 2,359, forward strand.
CTACAATACAGGTGTCGGCGTCGTCCGTCGCGAACACTTTTTTGGCTTTGCCTTCGTAAATCTGCTCTTTCTTTTCCAAGGTGATTTCCCTCCGATCAATCGTTAAACATAGAAAACGGAAGCCGTGACGCGGCTGAAACCGCGAAGCAGTCAGATAAAATTCAGGAAAGTGGAGACTTTGGTGATGTCCACGACGGAAAGCTGCGTGGTCTCCACATGCCGCGCGCAGGTCAGGAACGCGTTGGCCGTGTCGAGCGAAGTCAGGCAGGGAATTCCGGCCTCGACCGCGTTGCGGCGGATCTGGTAGCCGTCGCGGTGGTGCGCCACGCCCTTCGACGGCGTGTTGATCACGAGGTTGATCTTTCCGGAAAGGATCTGGTCCAGAATGTCCGGCTTCGCTTCGCCGATCTTGTGCAGGCGGATGGTGGGAATGCCATGGTCGTTCAGAAAATCCGAGGTGCCGGCGGTCGAAAAGATGGTCCACCCCAGGTCGTAGAGCCCTTTTGCGATCGGCACGACCTCCCCCTTGTCGCTGTCCTTGACCGTGATGATCACGTTGCCCTTTTCGATCAGGTGGAACCCGGCGCCGTAAAAGGCCTTGATCAGTGCCTCGTCGTATGTTTTGGCGACGCCGAGCACTTCGCCGGTGGATTTCATCTCCGGGCCGAGATTCACGTCCTGGCCGTAGAGTTTCTCGAAGGAGAAGACCGGCATTTTGACGGCGACGAGGTCACGTTCTTTCTGCAGGCCGTAGTGATAGCCCATCTCGGGAAGGGTCTTGCCGAAGAACGTGCTCACGGCGAGCGGCACGATCGGGATCCCCGTGACCTTGCTGATATACGGCACCGTGCGCGAAGAGCGGGGGTTCGCCTCGATCACGAAGACCTTTCCGTCCTTCACGATGTACTGCACGTTCAGCAGGCCCACGACGTGCAGGGCCTGCGCGAGACGGCGCGTATACTCCACGATGAGGTTCTGCATCTCCTTTTCCACGCCGACGGGGGGATAGACGGAAATGCTGTCGCCCGAGTGGATGCCGGCGCGCTCAATGTGCTGCATGATGCCCGGGATCATGGTGTCGGTCCCGTCGCAGA
>DAINSB010000182.1:0-3408 GCA_036741535.1 Caproicibacter sp.
CCGGTCACTCCTTTTCGTCAGCTTTCTCTTTTCTGCGGAAGATATGCATCCCGTCTTCCTTCTGAAATCAATTCTACCATACCGCGGCCGGAAAGTCGATGGCTTTTCCGGGGCGCCCGCCGGATCACCGGTAATCCACAAAGAGCTTTCCGCGGTGCTCGAAGACCTCCGCATCCACTCCGTAAAGCGCGCGGATCAGCTCCTGCGTCAGAATTTCACGGGGAGATCCGGAGCAGAGCACTCCGCCGTTCTGCAGCACATAGATGCGGTCGCAGAAATTCGCGGCGGCAAGATCGTGCAAGGCCGCGAGCACAGTCTTCCCCGACGTCTTCATCAGGTTCAGGATGTGGAGCTGACTGCCGATATCCAGGTGGTTGGTCGGCTCGTCCAGAATCACGGCATCCGTCTGCTGGGCCAGGGCGCGCGCAATCAGGGTGCGCTGTTTCTCGCCGCCGGACAGGCTCAGAAAGCTCTGCCCCGCGAATTTCTGAAGCCCCACCCTGCGGATGGCTTCCCCGACGATCCGCCGGTCCTCTCCGTTCAGGGAGCCGAACCGTCCCTTTTTGGGATATCTGCCCATGGAGACGACCTCCTCCACGGTGAAATCGAAGTCCGCGCCGTGCTCCTGCGCAACCACGGCAAGGCGGGCGGCCGCCTGACGGTTCGTCATTTTCGCAGCATCCTGCCCGAAAAGCGTGATTCTCCCCTTCGTGGGATGGTACACCTTGCAGATATTTTTCAGGAGCGTCGATTTGCCGCTTCCGTTCGGGCCGATCAGCCCGACGAACTCCCCCTCGCCCGCCTGAAGCGAAACGTCTTTCAGAATGGTATGCCCCTGCACGCGGAATTCCACATGTTCCGCCGTAATCACCGGTTTCATGATTTTTCCCTAAACGCGTATTTCCCGGCCCGGATCATCCACAGGAAAAAAGGCGCGCCGAGCATGGAGGTGAGGATTCCGACGGGGATTTCCTTCGGCACATCCAGCATGCGGGCGGCGACATCCACCCAGACCAGAAAGATCCCGCCCAGAAGCATCGAAAGCGGAACCACCCTGCGGTGGTCCGCCCCCGTAACGGAACGGACGATGTGCGGGATCACCAGGCCCACAAATCCGATGCATCCGGCGACGGAAACCGCCGCGCCGGTCAGCAGCGCCGTGAGCACGATCAGGACCCGGCGCAAAGCGCCGACGCTGACACCCAGCGTGACCGCGGTCGAGTCACCCATCATCATCGCGTTCAGCGGGTCCGCAAGGCAGAACAGAATCACTGCCGCGGGCGGCAGGAAAACGGCCAGCGGCAGAAGCTCCTCCCACTTTACGCCGGCAACGCCGCCCAGCATCCAGAACGTCGCCTCCCGAACCTTGCTGTCATCCGGCGCGCGGTACACGGCGTAGCTGGTAAACGCGCTGAACATGGCGGAAACCGCCACGCCCACCAGAACCAGCCGGACGGGTGAGCTGCCCCCGCCGCCTGCGGAAAGCACGCAGACGAGCGTGATCGCGGCAAGCGCCCCGGCGAACGCGCCCAGCTGCACCCGGCAGGGACCCATCGCCGCGAACACCCCGGTGCTCATGGTGAGCACCGCGCCGAAGGAAGCGCCTGACGAAATTCCCAGCACATAAGGGTCTGCCAGCGGGTTTTTGGTGAACGCCTGCATGGCGACGCCGGAAAGGGAAAGAGCCGCTCCCGCCATCACCCCCAGCAACACGCGGGGCGCGCGCAGATACCAGACGATGCTGCGCGTATTTTCCGGGACCGCTCCGATATCCGCAAGGCCGAAAAGCCGGTGGAGCATCACCCGCCACACGTCCCGGAACCCGATGGACACCGGCCCGATGCCCACGCAGAGGATCACGGAAATGAAAAGGAGCGCGCAGAGCAGCAGGAAAACAAAAGCGGTGTGCTTTCTGACCGCCGAAGCGAACCTGTTCATCCTTTCTTCGGGAAACGGTCCGGGTGGAAGGCCGCCGCGAACTTTTCGACGGTATCGGCGACGCGCGCCCCCGCGAACAGCTCGGGCAGCTTCACCGAGATGAATTTCTCATCCCGAACCGCCTTCAGGCCGGACAGGGCCGGATTCGTCTTGAGCTGCCTGATTTTTTCCGCCAGCGGGGTCTCGCCGTAATCATTGATGATGATGACGTCGGGGTCGGCCTGCACGACCGCCTCCCAGCTTACGGTATTCCACGTTTTATCCAGATTTTCAAACACGTTCACGCCGCCGGCCCTGCGGATCAGCTTCGACGTGAAGTTGTTCCCCGGCGTATAGGCGCCGCCCTCCATTTCCATGTCAAAATCGAACACTTTCACCGGTTTGGCGCCTTCGAGTTTTTTCTGCACCGCGCTGATCCGCGTCTTCATCTCCCCCACCACTTTGTCGGCCCGGTCCTGTACCTGGAAGATGCGGCCGAGGTTTTCATAATCCTGATAGACGTCCCCGACATCCGCGCCCAGCTTGTACCCCTCGATGGAGGAAAGCGACATGATGCCGTTCTTCGTCAGCGTGTCGTGATCCGCAATTCCTTTTTTCCCGAACGCGGAGCTGCGCCCGTAGATGAAATCGGGGTTCAGCTTCAGCACCACCTCAAGCGACGGCTGATTGTCCGTCGTAAGGCTCGGTTTTGACTCGTACTCCTTGCGGAACTGCTCCGCCACCTCCTCGTTGTTGTAGCTCGTGGCGATGATTTTATCCCCCAGCCCCAGCGCCATCAGCTGCTCCCCGGCATTGACGTTCGCCGCGAGGACGCGTTTGGGCACATGCGTGAAAGTGACGGTCGCGTCGTTGTCCGTTTTCAGGCTGAACGGGAAATCCCCCACCGCCCCGGAAGACGGCGAAGACGCGGTCCCCGACGGTTCCCCGCCCGCTGCCGGCGTTTTGCCCGCACAGGAAGCCGAAGAGAGCATCAGGCACAGCGCGATTGCCATGCTCAGAAAAATTTTTCCTCTTTTGTTCATTTCTGTTTCTCCTTTTTTATTCCGTAACTAAAATATAAAAGCAAACGGACCGGGCCGGGAAATCCCGGACTGGTCCGTTTTGCCATCGAAGGGTATACGAAATAAATGCCTGCCTATTTACTCGAATAGCAAGCATCTCCCTTATGCAAACAGGTCTTCTGGCTCACGGATCACAGCGCCCGTCCGCCTTCCCGATATCAGAAAATATCAGTGGCCTGATCAGGACGAGCACTCCCCGCTCACAGCGGCGGTACCGCACGGGATTTTCACCCGTTTCCCTAAGTATTCATTTACCTGCCGGACGACGGTCGCCTCCGGCTCTTTTGCATAAGCAATCATTCTGTTGTACCCGTATTATATCGGATTCCGGGGAAAAAAGCAAGCGCGCGCTCCTGCGATTGATTTGCGCGGAACGGCGGGAGGCGGTATAATGGCAGAAAGGGTGGTT
>DAINSB010000183.1:0-3306 GCA_036741535.1 Caproicibacter sp.
GCATGATCGAAAAAATATAGATAAATGCGAGGGTTTGTTATGAAAATCAAAACGGTAGCGGCACGAAACGGGAAAAGCATCAAAAACGTTCTGACGGCCATCGACGGCTTCGGAATCCTGGTCACGGTCCTGATCCTGATCGCCGGGCTGCTGATCTCGCTGAACCTCGTGACCCAAAAGGCGCGGGAAGTTTCATCCAACAGCCTTTACGCGGAGATCAAAGACAACCTCAAATACGAGACGCAGATCATAGCCTCCAGCGCCGAATCGCTCTACAGCGAAAACAAAGGAAAAATGACGGATCGCCAGTTACAGGATCTGGTCCTCGGCAACATCAGGGACGCAAAGTACGGCGATTCCGGCTATTTTTTTGTCTATCAGCAGGACGGAACCCGGCTGGTCGCCCCGGAGAACCGGTCGCAGGAAGGGAAAAACCTGATCGGCACCACCGATAAAAACGGGGTGAAGCTCGTGGCCGGCCTGATCGGCCTCGCCAAGCAGGGGGGCGGCGACCTGACCTACATCTGGCTGAACCCCCAGAGCAACCGCCAGGAAAGCAAGGTCGCCTACGCCTGCCCGCTGAAGCTGGGCGGCAGCGAGCTCGTCATCGGCACCGGCACCTACGTCCCGATGATCGAAGAGACGGAAACGCAGATCGAGGCCGCCATCGGCCGGACCAAAAACATCATCCTGCTGATCCTGATCCCGCTGTGTCTCGCCGCCGCGTTCCTGATCCTGCTGCTCTCCAATTTCTATTTTAAAAGAAGGATCGTCGACCCGATCTGGGCCCTGACCCGCGTCGCGGACCAGCTTGCGCTGGGCAGCGTGGACGTGACCCTGGACAAGACCTCCGAAGACGAGATCGGCACGCTGATGCTCGCGTTTCAGAATATGGCGACGAATATGAAGGACCAGGCATCCGCGGCCGAAAAGCTCGCGCAAGGGGACCTGACCGCGCAGGTCACGGTCCGGTCCGAGAAGGATCTGCTGGGGCACGCCCTCGCCGGCCTGACCGAGCGGCTGCACGCTCTGGTCGGCACCATCGCCGCCGTCGCCGAGCAGGTGGACTCCGGGTCCAAGGCGGTGTCGGATTTCGGCACGGCGCTTTCGCAGAGCACCACGGAGCAGGCAAGCACGGTCCAGCAGCTGAGCGCTTCCCTCGAGGAAATCTCTTCGCGGGTGAAACTGAGCGCCGAAAGCGCCGGAAGCGCAAACGCATTCACCCGGGATGTCAAAACGAACGCGAAAGACGGAAGCGAGCGGATGGGCGAGATGCTTCACGCCATGGATGAGATCGGCCTGTCCTCCGCCAATATCCGCAAGGTGATCCAGGTGATCGACTCGATCGCCTTCCAGACGAACATTCTGGCGCTCAACGCCTCGGTGGAGGCCGCGCGGGCCGGCCAGCACGGCCTGGGATTCACCGTGGTCGCGGAGGAGATCCGGAAACTCGCCGCCCGCTCCGCCGAAGCCGCCAAAGAGACGGCCGGCATGATCGAGGCCTCCGCCGAAAAAGTGGAAGCCGGCACGAAGATGGCCCGCGACACCGCCCGGGCCCTGGACCGGATCGTGGAAGAAATCGACAAGGCCGCGGACCTGGTCAGCGGCATCGCCGACGGGTCCAAAGAGGAAGCGGTCGGCATCGCGCAGATCAACGAGGGGATCCTGCAGGCTTCGCAGGGGGTGCAGGCAAACGCCGCGACCTCGGAAGAGAGCGCCGCGGCGAGCCGTGAGCTTTCCGGCCAAGCGACCCGGCTGGACCAGGCCATCAAAGTCTTCCGGCTCGAAAAGGCGGAGCCCGCCGCGGAATGAGACATTTTTCCCGCGCAAAATACGGCGCGTTCTTGTATGGACTGCAAAATAATGGTATACTTTCTTTAAATCGGTTCCGTTCCGACACATTTCGACTTTCCCGCACGCGGGGACGGACTGTCCGCTTTCGGGCGCCCGGAACGGCGCGCGCCCGGTCATTTTCCGGAAGCAAAGGAAGCTGATTGCAGTTGAGAAAAGACATCGTCGCGGAGGATGTGAAGACGGTCTGGGCGCATCTGTCGCAGGAGGAAAAGGACAGGCTGAGGGGCAGGGACATCCTCATCACCGGCTTTGCCGGCTCCCTCGGCTATATGGTCATGGAATTTTTCAGGGCGTACGCCGAAGAGCTCGCCGTCGGGCATATCTACTGCATCGACAACTACAGCTTCGGCAGGCCGGACTGGGTGGACGGCTTCTTGGGGGACGGGCGCTTCCGCATCCGCCGGGCGGATATTGCGACCTGCGACCTGCGGTTCGCGGCCGGCGCGAAAATCATCCTGCACATGGCGTCGCTGGCTTCGCCGGTCTATTACCGGCAGCATCCGATCGAGACGATCGACGCGGACGTCATCGGGCTGAGGAACCTGCTGGATTTTTACAGGGACCGGGAGATCGGCAGCCTGGTGTTTTTCTCGACGAGCGAGGTGTACGGCGACCCCGCACCCGGCCGGGTTCCCACGAGCGAGACCTACTGGGGGAACGTCAACACGTCGGGCCCGAGGTCCTGCTACGACGAATCCAAGCGGTTCGGGGAGACGCTGTGCTACAACTACAGCCGCCGGTTCGGCATGCCCGTCACGGTGATCCGGCCGTTCAACAGCTTCGGGCCGGGTCTGCGGACCAACGACCAGCGCGTCGTGGCGGACTTCGCGAAAAACGTCGTCCGGGGCGAAGACATCGTCATTTTCAGCGACGGCCGGGCGACCCGCACGTTCTGCTACTCGGCGGACACGACGGTCGGCATTCTGAAATGCGCCGCGTTCGGGCAATACGGGATCTTCAACATCGGGAACGACCGGGACGAAATGTCGATCGCGCAGCTCGCGGAACTGTACCGGAAGGTCGGGCGAAGGCTCTTCCGGTACGGGGGAAACATCGTCTACCGGACGCATCCGGACCGGGACTACCTGACGGACAACCCGAAGAGAAGGTGCCCGGATATTGGAAAGGCCGAACGAATGCTGGGCTACCGGCCGGTCTACTCGGCCGAGACGGGGATCGAGCGCTATCTGCTGTCGCTCACATAAGGGGGAAAACATTTTGGCAATCGCTGTTTTCGGGCTGGGGTTCGTCGGCCTCACCACGGCGCTGGGGTTCGCCCACTACGGGCAGACCGTCTACGGCGTGGATACGGACCGGGAGCGGACGGCCCTGCTCGCAAAAGGCAAACTGCCCTTTCTGGAAAAGGGCCTGGACGCCGCCCTGAAGGACAACCTCGGGAAGCGGTTTTTTCTCGCGGACCGCGCCGAAGACGCCGTCAAAAACAGCTCCGTC
>DAINSB010000184.1:0-3262 GCA_036741535.1 Caproicibacter sp.
GCGCATCGACCCGGTCGGTCTTCGTCTTCCTGAGGCTGAGGCTTTTCCGGTAAAGGCTGGTGTGCAGGGGGTTCAAGACATAGGTGGTAGGAGACAATCAACCAATCCACAGCATCCTTTACAGTGTGGCACAGCCCTTGGAGAGGGGCTCTATAAACTACTACTCTATAATACAAGGAGACATCTTAACGAAAAATCAGATTGAGCTGGACGCCATGATCCGGAAAATGGCTTCCATCGCCAAAAGCTCGCAGATTTACGGCAGACTGGCACACTTCTTTGAACAGAATTCCATGAGGGCGATTTTTATGACCGCCGCCGAAATCGCGGCGGAGCTGGGGATCAGTCAGGGCAGCGTGTCGCGTTTCTGCATGGCTCTCGGGTATCGGGGGTATGCCGACTTCATCCGCGGGCTGCAGGATCTGGTCAGCAAAAAGCTGACGATCCCGCAGAGGCTGCAGTACATGCCGCTTCACGGCGGGAACCGCATGGGCAACGTCATCGAGCTGGAAATACGGAATATGTGCCGGCTCGATTCGATCATGCGGGGGGAAGCCTACGAGCGTCTGCTCGATTTTATCTCTTCGGCGGACGACCTGGTCCTGCTTTCGGCGCGGATGTCGGCGACCCTGCTTCCCTATCTGGGGTATATCCTGAAAAAGATGCGCAATTCGGTCTATGAAGTCGTGCCGGAAACGCAGGACTGGAATATGCTCGAATACCGTGATCCGAACAAGACGAAGCTGATCGTGCTGGCGTTCCCGAGGTATCCGCGCATCCTGATCGACAAGGTCCGCGCGCTGCATGACCGGGGGTTTTCCATGGCGGCGATCACGGACAGCCAGCTTTCTCCGGTCGTTCCCCTCATCAGGGATTCCGTTTTCGTTCCGATCACCGTCTCTTCCATCTTCGACGTCTACAGCACGCCGATGACGTTTTTCAATCTTCTGCTGCGCGACGCGGCGGCGAGGATGCCGTCGCTGGAAGAGCGCCTGGAGCGCATCGAACAGCAGGAGGAGGACGGGGCGGTCTATTTGGGGCCGGACTGATCCGGCGGGGATTTTTGTGGTTTCCTGGCAAAAATTGTTTGGGGGTTATCCGGTTGCAGCAGTTGAAAAAAACGGAAAGCATCCTTCCGATGCGGCAAAATCGTGTTCCCGCGATGAACACGGCCGATCTGTTGGTGAAGTGCCTGGAAAATGAGAACGTAAAATATATCTTCGGCATTCCCGGGGAAGAAAATTTGGATCTGATCCACGCCATTCGGCATTCGTCCATCCGGTTCATCCTGACCCGGCATGAGCAGGGTGCCGCCTTTATGGCCGACATGTACGGCCGTCTGACGGGGAACGCGGGCGTCTGTCTGTCCACGCTCGGGCCGGGCGCCACGAACCTCGTCACGGGCATCGCGGACGCCAATCTGGACGGCTCCCCGGTCGTTGCGATCACCGGCCAGGTCGGAACCGATAAAATGCACATCACGTCGCATCAGTACCTCGACCTCGTCGAGATGTTCGAGCCGATCACGAAGCGGAGCAAGCAGATCGTCCGCCCGGATACGGTGACGGAGATCGTCCGTCTGGCGTTTAAATACGCGGAAAGCGAAAAACCCGGGGCCGTGCATGTCGATCTCCCGGAAAACATCGCGCGGATGCCGGTCGTCGGCAGGCCGCTCCAGAAGGCCTGTCCCCAGGAGGGCGCCGCGGAAAGCGCGACCGTCTGCGCCGCGGCCGCGATCATCGGGCGGGCGAAACGCCCGATGATCCTTGCGGGCAGCGGCGCGGTGCGTTCCCACGCCGCCGCCGCGATTACGGAATTCGCGGACGAGCTCAGGATACCCGTGGTGAACACCATGATGGCGAAGGGTATCGTCCCGTGCGACGACCGATATTCTCTCGGGACCGTCGGCGTCCCGCAGGAGGGTTCCCTCACGCGGTTCCTGCGTTCCGTGGATCTGATGATCTGCATCGGCTACGACCTGGTCGAATACGCGCCGAACAAGTGGAATTCGGATTCCGCGATCCGGGTGATCCATATCGGGACGCAGGCGGCGGATATCAATAAGGTCTACCAGCCGGAGGTCGAGGTCATCGGGGAGATCCCCAATTCCCTGTTCCGCATCCTGCGCAAGACCGGCACGCCGCGGCGCGGTGAGCCGGAGGATGCGCTGCGCCTGAAAAGCCGGTCGGAAGAGGAGCGGAGAAAATATCGGGGCGACATGTCTTTCCCGATGAAGCCGCAGACGATCCTGAGCTGTGTCCGCGAGGTGATGGGTCGCGAAGACATTCTCATTTCCGACGTCGGAGCCCACAAAATATGGATCGCGCGCAACTACAACTGCTATCGGCCGAACACCTGCATCATCTCCAACGGCTTCGCCTCCATGGGGATCGCGATCCCGGGAGCCGTTGCCGCCAAGCTGGTCTGTCCGGACAAAAAAGTGCTTGCCGTCACGGGGGACGGCGGGTTCATGATGAACATGCAGGAGCTGGAAACCGCGGTGCGGACCGGCCTCGCTTTTGTCGTGCTGATCTGGAACGACGGCGGCTACGGGCTGATCAAATGGAAAGAGCAGCTGCGCTTCAAGAAAACGGCGTACGTCGATTTTTCAAATCCGGATTTCAAGGCGCTTGCGGAAAGCATGCACTGCAGGGGATACCGGATCGAGAAGGCGGAGGATTTCATCCCGACCCTGCGGGACGCTTTCCGGCAGAAGGTTCCCTCCGTCATCGACTGCCGCGTGAACTATGGGGAGAACATGAAGCTGTCCATGCATTGCCGCGCGGCTCTCGGCTCCGGAGGATAATCGGCCTCTGCGCCGCCGCCTGGACTTTGATGACTGGACCCGAGAGTTGACCGGGGTAAGTTTGGGGCGCGTCTTTCCTTTTCATGACAGAGAACGTCCCGGACGAGACTACGCTTTGCAAGTTCCGTCACCTGCTGGAGGAAAACGGTCTGAACAAGCTGTTCTTCGACGCCATCAACCGCGTCATGGCAGCCAGCGGCCACATGATGAGGGGCGGCACGATCGTGGACGCCACCATCATCCATGCGCCCAGAATGCGGAGAAGGCACGCGACCCTGAAATGCATCAGACGAAAAAGGGCGGCAAATGGCGTTTCGGCATGAAGTGCCATATCGGTGTGGACGCCGGCAGCGGGCTGGTACTGAGTACTTCCACTTTTTATATTCTCTGGACATACAAAGGGCCTCGGTCATCATGCATAGGTCCGTGAAAAACAGACAATGACAAAAGGGACCT
>DAINSB010000185.1:0-3200 GCA_036741535.1 Caproicibacter sp.
GTTTACCTGGACCAGGGCTGTCCCCATATTTCCATGCGGAAGGCCCTTTGAAAAAGGGCTGCGATTTTCATTCTCCTTCTTGACAACAGACACTATATAGGGTACAATTTAATTCACATTCCCATATATTTAGTGGTTCTTGTGCCTTTGTCCTTTCTTTGGGACAGAAAATCAATCAAGAAAAGAAGGCGTTTGAATGGCAGTCACTGCGAAATCAAAAAGGGAAGCCGGGCAGAGGACCGTTTCCTCCATCAAAAAGCGCAACGGCGTAATCGTTGCCTTTGATGCCGGCAAAATCCGCAACGCGATTTTCAGGGCGAATATCCGCATTGCGGATGAGAAAATAAGCGAAAAAGCGCTGGACAGCCTGACCCGGCAGGTCGCTTCCTGCTTTTGCGGCCCCGATGTTCCGACGGTGGAACAGGTTCAGGATGCCGTGGAGGAAAAACTGATCGCGGCCGACTATGCGAAGACGGCGAAAGCCTATATCCTGTACCGCGCGGAGCACGCCAAAATGCGCGCCATGGACCAGAACCTGATGAAGATCTACGAGGACCTGACCTTCAAGCCCTCGGAAGAAGCCGACATCAAGCGGGAAAACGCCAACATCGACGCGGACACCGCGATGGGCACCATGCTGAAATACGGCTCCGAGGGGGCGAAGTGCTTTTACTCCACCTATGTCCTGCCGCCCGAAATCGCGGAAGCGCACCGCCACGGCGACATCCACATCCACGACATGGATTTTTACGCGCTGACCGAAACCTGCTGCCAGATCGACCTGATCAAGCTGTTCGACGGCGGATTTTCCACCGGGCACGGCTTTCTGCGCGAGCCGAACGACATCCGCAGCTATGCGGCGCTCGCCTGCATCGCGATTCAGGCGAACCAGAACGAGATGCACGGCGGGCAGAGCGTGCCGAACTTTGAATACGCCATGGCGAAGGGCGTCGCGAAGACGTTCCGCAAGGCGTACTACAAGTCGCTCGCACAGTACCTCCAGATCAAAGAGGAGCTGTCCCCAGCGGATGCCACCGCGCTTGTGGAGACGGTCAAAAAAGAAAGTTCCGTCCCTGTGGCCATGGGCAGCATGGATGCCTTCTGCGCGGAGCTTTCCGCATGGATGCCCGAGCATCAGCGCCGCAACCTGTTCCGAGAGATCAATGAAGCGGATACCATAGCGGCGCATGAATACGCCAAACGCACCGCGACGGCGGAGACCGAGGACGCGACCTATCAGGCCATGGAGGCGCTGATCCACAACCTGAACACGATGAACTCCCGCGCGGGCGCGCAGGTTCCGTTCTCCTCGGTGAACTACGGCACCGACACATCCCCCGAGGGACGCATGGTGATGAAAAACATGCTGCTCGCGACGGACCGCGGCCTGGGTGAAGGGGAGACCGCCATTTTCCCGATTCAGATCTTTAAAGTCAAAGAGGGCGTCAACTACAACGAAGGAGACCCCAACTACGACCTGTTCCAGCTCGCCTGCCGCGTTTCGGCCAAGCGGCTTTTCCCGAACTTCAGCTTTATCGACGCGCCCTACAACCTTCAGTATTACAGGCCGGGCCACCCCGAGACGGAAATCGCCTATATGGGCTGCCGCACCCGCGTGATCGGGAACGTGTACGACCCGTCCCGCCAGATCGTGAACGGCCGCGGCAACCTGAGCTTCACATCGATCAACCTGCCCCGCATCGGCATTCTGGCGGAAAAGGACATCCATCAATTCTATGAGCTTCTGGATGAGCGCATCGACCTTGTCATCAAACAGCTGCTGCACCGCTTCAAGATCCAGTGCAGCAAAAAGGTCTACAACTATCCCTTCCTGATGGGGCAGGGCGTGTGGATCGACTCGGACAAGCTCGGCTGCGACGACAGCGTCGCGGATATCTTAAAGCACGGCTCGCTTTCCATCGGCTTTATCGGCCTTGCGGAAACGCTGGTGGCCCTGACCGGCAAACATCACGGCGAAAGCGCCGAAAGCCAGAAGCTCGGCCTTGAGATCATCGGCCACATGCGCCGCCGCATGGATGAGGAATCCGAGAAAACCGGCCTGAACTGGGGCCTTCTCGCGACCCCTGCGGAGGGGCTTTCCGGCCGCTTCGTCAAGATCGACGCCAAGCGCTTCGGCAAGATTCCGGGCATCACCGACCGCGAATACTACACGAACAGCTTCCACGTGCCGGTGTATTACCCCATCTCCGCCTACCGGAAGATCCAGCTGGAAGCGCCTTATCACGCGCTGACCAATGCCGGGCATATCAGCTATGTGGAACTGGACGGCGACACCTGCAAAAATCCCGAGGCGTTCGAATCCGTCATCCGCTGCATGAAAGAGGCCGGGGTCGGCTACGGCTCGGTCAACCACCCGGTGGACCGCGACCCCGTGTGCGGCTACAACGGCATCATCGACAACGAATGCCCCAAATGCCACCGCACGGAAGACGGCGGCGAAGTGAAATTCGAGCGCATCCGCCGCATCACCGGCTACCTGGTGGGCACGACCGACCGCTGGAATAACGCCAAGCGCGCCGAGGAGCGCGACCGCGTCAAGCACGCCTGCTCCGGCCGCGCGGGCTGCTCCCTTTCGGAATAAGCCGCAGGAAGGATTTTGGCCATGCTGAAAATATCTGGAACCATACCGGAATCCATTGTGGACGGAAAGGGCATCCGTTATGTGATCTTCACCCAGGGCTGCCCGCACCGCTGCCCCGGCTGCCAGAACCCGCAGACCCATGATTTCGCCGGCGGAAAGCCCGCCGACACCGCGGCCATCCTGCGGGAGATTTCACAGGATCCCCTGCTGCGCGGCGTCACGTTCAGCGGCGGGGAACCGTTCTGCCAGCCCGCGCCTCTCGCGCGGCTGGCGCGGGAGATCCACCGCAGAAAGCTCGACGTGACCGTTTATACCGGCTACACGCTCGAGGAGCTTTGGGCCATGCACGACAAAGACGTGGACGATCTTCTCGCGCAGGCCGACGTTCTGGTGGACGGCCGATTCGTTCTGGCCCAGCGCGATCTGACCCTGCGGTTCCGCGGCAGCAGGAACCAGCGGCTGATCGACATGAACAAAACCCGGGAAACCGGGGAGATTGCCGTCATTCCGGACGGAACCTAACAGTAAAAAAAGCCCCCGGAAAATCCGATCTGGATTTTCCGGGGGCATTTTTCGTCTTCCTCAGGGATGCTCTTTA
>DAINSB010000186.1:0-3200 GCA_036741535.1 Caproicibacter sp.
CGGCCGAGGCGTTCCGCATCGGGCGGGAGACGACCGAGAAGGCCCACAACGCGCTGAAATGGCTGATCCCGCGGCAGGCGTACGTCAACGGCGATCAGGTGATCCTGACCTGGCGTCCGGACGGCGGGCAGCCGCTCAACCCCTGTGACAGTTCGCTCGATCTCCTGTACGATCTGGAGCCGGACGAAGCGGCGATCACCACCGGCGAGGATTTTGCCCGGAGATTCCGCCACGCTCTCGCGGGATACGGCGGAAAGCTCACGGGCGGCGAGGACGCCTGCATCATCGGCCTGGATTCCGCCACGCCGGGGCGGCTGTCGGTTTTCTATTACCGCGAGATGAAAGAAAAAGACCTGCTCGACCGGGTCGAAAGCTGGCACGAGACCTGCCAGTGGTATTTTTGGGATTTCCCGAAAAAGAGGCCGTATGAAAAAGGCGCGAAGCCGACTCCGTTTATCGGCACGCCCTCGCCGGAAATGATCGTAAAGGCGGCCTACGGGGAAAGCGTGAACGAAAAGCTGAAGAAGAGCGCCGTTCAGCGGCTGCTGCCTTGCATCGCCGACAAGGCCGCCTTGCCGCCGGATTTTGTGCGCTGCGCGGTGCGGCGCGCGTCGAATCCCGTTGCGCTCGGCGACAGCGAGCGCGCGCGGACGCTTGCCGTCGCCTGCGCGCTGGTGCGGAAATATCACAACGACGAGGAAAACCGGGGGATCAAAAAACCGCAGGATTATAAGGAGAGATGGAAAATGGTGCTGGATACACGGGAAACAGACCGGAATTATCTTTATGGCAGACTGCTTGCCATGGCTGAAATCATCGAACTGTCGACATACAGCCCCGAAGAAAAAAATGGGAAACGGCAGACGAACGCAGAACGCATGATGAATCCATTCTCCCAGCGTCCCTTTACCACATGGCCGCTCCTCTATGAGAAAATACTTCCTTATGAAGAAAAAATGCCGATCAATCTGCGCGGCTATTATAAGAAGTCCATTGCGGACATCTGCGGCATCTTCAGCAAAGAAGATTATGAAAACGACCGGCCGCTGAACGGCTTATTCCTTTTGGGCTATTTCTGCCAGCAAGGAGCCCAGTTTGCAAAAAAAGACGTCCCTCAGGACGACGCGTCGGCAGTCTGACCGATTAAAATTCATATAGGGAAAGAGGAAGAAAGATGAGTATTCTTGAGAACAAAATCGATTTTGCGGTGGTCCTGTCCGTGAAAAACGCCAACCCGAACGGCGACCCGCTGAACGGCAACCGTCCGCGCGAAACCTACGACGGCTACGGCGAGATTTCGGACGTCTGCATTAAGCGGAAGATCCGGAACCGCCTGCTGGACATGGAAATGCCGATCTTAGTGCAGTCCAACGTCAGAAAGGTGGACGGCTTTAAGAGTATCCGCGATCGCGCCGAATCCTTTGACGAGCTGAAGAAGGCCGAGGATGACGGGGACAATGAAAAATTCGCCTCCCTCGCCTGCGCGCATTGGATCGACGTGCGCAGCTTCGGTCAGGTCTTTGCCTTCGAACCGAAAGATAAATCCAAGAAAAAGGCGGGCGTATCAGTGGGCGTGCGGGGCCCGGTCTCCGTTCATCCGGCGTTCAGCGTGTCTCCCATTGATATTGCCAGCATTCAGATCACAAAAAGTGTCAATTCCGAAACAAAGGAGAATCCGGACAAAAAATCCTCCGACACCATGGGCACGAAGCACACGGTCCCGTTCGGGGTCTATGTGTTTTACGGCAGCATCAACTGCCAGCTTGCGGAAAAGACCGGCTTTACGGAAGAAGACGCCGACCGGATCCACGAGGCCCTGAAAACGCTGTTTGAAAATGACAGTTCCTCCGCCAGGCCGGACGGCAGCATGGAAGTCTGCCGGGTCTATTGGTGGAAGCACAACTGCAAGTTCGGGCAGTATCCGTCCGCCAAGGTCCACCGCACGCTCCATGTCGCGCCGAAAAAAGACAGGAAGATCCCGAACGGCAACCTGCCTTTCAAACTGGATGATTACTATGACATCCATGTCGATCCCCTCGACGGGCTGACGCCGGAAGTTTACAATGGAATATAGCGAAGAGGACTATCTGAGCATCGCGGGGATTCAGCATTTCGCTTTCTGCCGCCGCCAGTGGGCGCTGGCCTACATCGAAATGCAGTGGGAGGAAAACCTGCGCACGTCGGAAGGGCATATCCTGCACGAAAACGCGCACGACGCTTTCTCCGCAGAAAAGCGGGGCGAGCTTCTCGTTTCGCGCGGCATGGCGGTTTACTCCCGCAAGCTGGGGGTGAACGGCGTCTGCGACGTGGTGGAGTTCCATGCTTCGCCGAAGGGCGTGCCGATCTTCGGCCGGGAGGGAAAGTGGCTGCCTGTTCCCGTCGAGTACAAGCGCGGGGCGCCCAAGGAGAACGACGCGGACAGCCTTCAGCTCTGCTGCCAGGCCATGTGCCTGGAGGAAATGCTGCTGTGCGGCCGCATCCCGCGGGCGTATCTGTACTACGGGGAAACGGCGCGGAGAACCGCGGTGCCCCTGGACGAAACTCTGCG
Organism: Caproicibacter sp.; assembly: GCA_036741535.1. Taxonomy (GTDB): domain Bacteria; phylum Bacillota; class Clostridia; order Oscillospirales; family Acutalibacteraceae; genus Thermocaproicibacter. The sequence continues at coordinate 2,549 of DAINSB010000186.1, forward strand.
GGGAAAAGTCAGGGCCTGTCTCGAGGAAATGCATGAGCTTTATAAGAAAAGGTATACCCCGCGCGTAAAGCCAAGCAAAAGCTGCAACGCCTGTTCGCTGAAAGATCTGTGCCTGCCGGGATTGTTTCGCGTGCGCTCCGCGGCGGCGTACGTTCGGAAGCGATTGGAGGAAACCCCGTGAAAATACTCGGGAATACGCTGTATGTCACGACTCCGGACGCTTATCTGTCGCTGGACGGCGAAAACGTGGTCATTCAGAAGAGCAAGGAGGAGCTGCGGAGGATTCCGCTGCACAACCTGGACGGGATTGTGGCGTTCGGATACACCGGCGCCAGCCCTGCTTTGATGGGTGCCTGCGCCGAGCGCGGCGTCGCGCTGACTTTTCTCACGATGCACGGCCGGTTCCTGGCGCGGGTGTGCGGCACGGAGCAGGGAAACGTCCTGCTGCGGAAAGAGCAGTATCGGGTATCCGACAGCGAAGAAAAAAGCGCGGAGATCGCGCGGGGCATGATCACGGGCAAGCTGTTCAATTCCCGATGGGTGATCGAGCGCGCCGTGCGGGACTATTCTCTTCGCCTGGACACGGCAAAACTGAAACATGCCTCCGATTCGATCGCCGAATCTCTGAGGCGCCTTTCGACCGCCGAAACGC
>DAINSB010000187.1:0-1570 GCA_036741535.1 Caproicibacter sp.
GCTGCCGGTTACCATTTCCCGATGCTCCAACAACTACGGGCCGTACCATTTCCCGGAGAAGCTGATCCCGCTGAGCATCGCGAACGCGCTGAACGACAAACCGCTGCCGGTCTACGGCAAGGGCGAAAACGTGCGCGACTGGCTTTACGTGGAGGACCACTGCTCCGCGGTCGACCGGATCATCAGGGAGGGCCGCGAAGGCGAGGTCTACAACATCGGCGGGCACAACGAGCGCACGAACCTGCAGGTGGTCAAAACGATCCTGAGGGAGCTCGGCAAGCCGGAGAGCCTGATCCGCTTCGTCAAAGACCGCCCCGGCCACGACCGCCGCTACGCCATCGACCCCACGAAGATCGAGAGAGAGCTCGGTTGGCGGCCCGCGACCCGCTTCGAGGACGGCATCAAACGCACCGTGGCATGGTACCTACAGAACCGGCCCTGGTGGGAGCATATCGTCAACGGGGAGTACCAAGACTATTACCGGAAGATGTACGGCAACCGATAAAACGACAGACAACGGAGAATTTGCATGAAATTGTTGGTTACGGGCGCCAAAGGGCAGCTTGGCTCCGACCTTGTGGCTTATTCCCGGAAGGCCGGGGTTCCCTGCGTGGGGGCCGGCCGGCGGGATTTCGACATCACCGACAGGGGCGCGGTGATGGAATTCGTCGCCGGCTGCAGACCGGACGCCGTCGTCCACTGCGCGGCCTACAACGCCGTCGACCGCGCGGAGGAGGAGGCGGAGCTTTGCCGCCGCGTCAACGCGGAGGGCACGGCGAACGTCGCGGCGGCGTGCAGGGCGGTGCGGGCCAAGATGATGTATCTCAGCACGGACTATGTGTTCGACGGGACGAAAACAGGCCTTTACGAAGCGGAGGACCCCGTGCGCCCGCTCTCCGTTTACGGCAGGTCGAAGGCGGAGGGCGAAGAGGAAGTCCGGCGGGGGATGGAGCGGTTTTTCATCGTCAGGACCTCGTGGCTGTTCGGGAAAAACGGCGGGAACTTCGTGAAGACCATGCTGCAGAAAGCGAAAACCGGGGAAGAGGTCCGCGTGGTCTGCGACCAGATCGGCAGCCCGACCTATACGCAGGACCTGGTTCCCCTCCTTCTGGCGATCGTCCGGAGCGAAAAGTTCGGGATCTACCACGCGACGAACGAGGGCTTCTGCTCCTGGGCGGATTTTGCGGAAGAGATCATGCGCCTGACCGGTTCACGCTGTCGGGTGGTCCCCGTGACGAGCGCCGCCTACGCCGCACCTGCGCGGCGGCCCGAAAATTCACGCCTTTCGAAGCGGTCGCTGACCGAAAACGAGTTCCCTCTGCTTCCGCCGTGGCACGACGCGCTGGTGCGCTTTTTGAACAAAGAGGGAGAACCGCGGACCGATGAAAAGGGGAAGAAGCCTTGAATCTGATCAAAAAGATATTCTCGATGAGGCGCTTTTCCTTTCTGCTTTCGCAGCTGGTGAGGCGCGACTTCAAGATCAAATACCGCGGAAGCGTCCTCGGGGTGCTGTGGAGCGTCCTGAACCCCCTGCTCAACATGATCGTTCTCAGCATCGTGTTCAGCCAGG
>DAINSB010000187.1:1670-3158 GCA_036741535.1 Caproicibacter sp.
AGCGTCCTGAACCCCCTGCTCAACATGATCGTTCTCAGCATCGTGTTCAGCCAGGTTTTCCGCGCGGTCGACAACTATAAGATGTATCTGCTTTCGGGCCTCGTGATTTTCAATTTCTTCAGCGAGGCCACCAATTCCGCCATCGGCTCCGTCGTCTACAACTTCGGCCTGATCACCAAGGTCTATTTCCCGAAATTCATCCTTCCGCTTTCCAAAACGCTTTCCAGTGCGATCAACCTCATCATCTCGGTGCTGGTCTTCCTGGTGCTGGGCAGTTTTATGGGCGTGCGCGTCTGGGTCGGGTATCTCGTCATCCCGTACGTGCTGGTCTGCGTGCTGGTTTTCACGGCGGGGATGTCGTTCGTCCTCTCCGCTTTGCAGGTCTTTTTCCGGGACACGCAGTACCTGTATACCGTGCTGATCACCATCTGGATGTACGCGACGCCGATCCTTTACCCCATCGACATCCTGCCGAAGAACCTGCTTCCGGTATTCGAGTCGAATCCCATCTATCTCTTCATCGACTTTCTGCGGCAGATCACGCTGTACGCGAGGATCCCGGTGGGACAGAGCTTTCTGAACTGCGCGCTGTGGGCGGTCGGCGCCTTTGTGGTCGGCGCGATCATTTTTGTGAAGACCCAGAATCAATTTATTTACTATACCTGATCGGTAGGGAGCGCATATGGTTACGGCTGAAAATATTGTGATGGAATTCGACCTGAACCGGGGCAAGGTCCGGACCCTGAAGGAGAGGCTGTTCGCCAAGGTGGAGGACAGCGTGAAAGAGAAGAAACTGTTCCGCGCGCTCGACGGCGTCAGCCTTTCCGTGGAAAAAGGGGAGATCTTCGGCATCATCGGCAGCAACGGGGCCGGGAAATCCACCCTGCTGAAGATCCTGGCCGGCATCATGAAGCCCACGTCCGGCACCGTGCAGGTGAACGGAACGATCGCCCCGATGATCGAGCTCGGCACCGGCTTCGATTTCGAGCTCTCGGCGATGGAGAATATCTATCTGGGCGGGGCGGTCCTGGGCTACAGCAAAAAATTTATCGAGTCCAAAATCGGCGACATTTTCGACTTCTCGGAGCTTTGGGAGTTCCGCAACGTCCCCGTCAAATATTTTTCCTCCGGCATGGTCGCGAGGCTTGCCTTTTCCGTCTCGACCATCTTCGTCCCGGACGTGCTGATCGTCGACGAGATCCTCTCCGTGGGGGACATGGCGTTCCAGAAAAAAAGCTATGCGCGCATGAAGGAGCTGATGGCGGGCGGCACGACCGTCATCTATGTTTCCCACGATATAAAAACGCTCGAGGGGATGTGCGGCCGGGTGCTGTGGCTCGAGAAGGGGAAAGTCCGGATGACGGGCCCCGCGGAGGAAGTGTGCGGCGCCTATCTGGAAACAATCTGAAAACGGAGGGATCGGGATGAAAAAGATTCTGGTGACGGGCGCGGGCGGCTATATCGGCAGACATGTGGTCAAAAAGCTGT
>DAINSB010000188.1:0-3145 GCA_036741535.1 Caproicibacter sp.
GCTGGTGCAGGCCGATGCTCGGCTCGTCGAGGATATACAGCACGCCGGTCAGCGAGGAGCCGATCTGCGTCGCGAGGCGGATGCGCTGGCTTTCCCCGCCGGAAAGCGTCCCGGCGGAGCGGGAAAGAGTCAGGTACTCGAGCCCCACGTTCTTCAGAAAGCCGAGCCTGCTTTTGATCTCTTTCAGGAGCAGCTTTGCGATGGTATTCTCCTTCTCCGTGAGCCGGAGATGGTCGAGAAAATCCAGCGCCTGCAAAACGGACTTGTCGCAGAATTCCGCGATGTTGATCCCCCCGACGGTCACGGAGAGGCTCACCGGAGAAAGACGCTTGCCGTGGCAGGCGTCGCAGGGGATGGCGCTCATATAGGACTGGATCTCCTCGCGGATCCAACTGCTCTGGGTGTCGCGGAACCGGCGCTCCAGATTGTTGACGATGCCCTCGAATTCGGTCTCGTAAACGCTGTGGCCGAAGCCGTTGTCGCGTTCCACGCGGATCTTCTCGCCCTTCGTGCCGTAGAGGATCACGTCGATCGCCTCGTCTGAAAGTTTGCCGACCGGGGTGTCGAGCGAAAAATGGTAATGTTTCGCGAGGCCCTTCAGGTACATGGCCGCGATGGTATTCCCCTCCATCGCCCACCCGCCGGCCTTCAGGCCGCCGCGGTTGATGGAAAGGGATTTGTCCGGGAAGATCAGGTCTGGGTCGATCTTCATGAACACGCCGAGGCCGGAGCATTTGGGGCACGCCCCGAACGGGCTGTTGAAAGAGAACATGCGCGGGGTCAGCTCTTCCACGCTCACGCCGTGCTCCGGGCAGGCGTAATTCTGCGAAAAGACGTAGTCTTTGCCGCCGATCACGCTGATCACGGTCAGCCCGCCCGCAAGCGAGGACGCCGACTCGACGGAGTCGGCAAGCCGCGAACGGATGTCCGGGTGGATGATCAGCCGGTCGACGACGATGTCGATGCTGTGCTTCTTGTTTTTTTCAAGCTGGATCGTCTCGGAGAGGTCGTAGATGATCCCGTCGGCGCGGACACGGGCAAATCCGCTCCGGCGGGCCGCGTCCAGCTCTTTGACGTGCTCCCCCTTCCGCCCCCGGACCACGGGCGCGAGCACCATGATTTTGGAGCCCTCCGGCAGCGCGAGAACCTGATCCACGATCTGGTCGACGGTCTGCTGGCGGATCTCCCTCCCGCAGACCGGGCAGTGCGGAATGCCGATACGCGCGTACAGCAGGCGCAGATAGTCGTAGATCTCCGTGACGGTCCCCACGGTGGAGCGCGGGTTTTTCGAGGTCGTCTTCTGGTCGATCGAGATCGCCGGCGACAGCCCGTCGATATAATCGACATCCGGCTTGTCCACCTGGCCGAGGAACTGGCGCGCATAGGAGGAAAGGGACTCGACGTACCTTCTCTGCCCCTCCGCGTAGATGGTATCGAAAGCCAGGGACGATTTTCCGGAACCGGAAAGCCCCGTGAAGACGATCAGGCTGTCCCGCGGAAGCTCAATGTCGATGTTTTTCAGGTTGTGCTCCCTCGCGCCTTTGACGAAAATGGTCTTTGCTGGCATAGAATCCTCCAAATTAGATGTTGGATGTTAGAGATCAGATGTTAGAAAAGGGCTGCCATTATGAACCGACTGACTTGCCAACCGTTTTATCGGCTGCCTGAAGCTGCCTGATTCGGTCGCGCAGATAGGCGGCGTGCTCGAATTCGAGCAGCTTCGCCGCGTCTTTCATTTCCCGGGTGAGCTGGGCGATCATGCGCTCCTTTTCGGTCTTCGACAGCTTCCTGCGCCTTTTCTCCTTGCCGTCCCCCTTATGGGTGGAGATCTCCAGAATATCGGCGACGGGCTTCACGATGGTCTTCGGGACGATCCCGTGCTCCGCGTTGAAAGCCATCTGCAGGCTGCGGCGGCGCTCCGTCTCGCGGATGGCGGCCTCCATGGAGGGCGTCACCGTGTCGGCGTACATGATGACCTGCCCGCCCGCGTTGCGGGCCGCGCGGCCGGTCGTCTGGATCAGCGAGCGTTCGCTGCGCAGAAAGCCCTCCTTGTCCGCGTCGAGGATGGCCACGAGCGACACTTCCGGAATATCCAGTCCTTCGCGGAGCAGGTTGATGCCGACGAGCACGTCGAACTTTTTGAGCCGCAGGTCCCGGATGATCTCCATGCGCTCCACCGTGTCGATGTCGTAGTGCATATACCGCACGCGGACGTTCATGCCTTCGAGGTACGCCGTGAGGTCCTCCGCCATTTTCTTCGTGAGGGTCGTGACCAGGACCCGTTCGCCGCGGTCGGCCCGGCCGTTGATTTCCGAGATCAGGTCGTCGATCTGCCCGTCTGTCGGCTTGACGATGATCTCCGGGTCCACAAGGCCCGTCGGCCGGATCACCTGCTCGACGATCTGCGCCGACTTCTCCTTCTCGAAGTCGCCGGGCGTGGCGCTGACAAAGATCGCCTGATTGATATGACGGTAGAACTCGTCGAAATTCAGGGGCCGGTTATCGTAGGCGGAGGGGAGCCGGAATCCGTACTCCACCAGCGCGTCCTTTCTGGCCTTATCGCCCGCGTACATCGACCGCACCTGCGGCAGCGTGACGTGGGACTCGTCGACGAACAGAAGGAAATCCTTCGGAAAATAGTCGAGCAGGGTAAAAGGCGAACTGCCGGGACGGCGGCCCGAAAGGATGCGGGAATAGTTCTCGATCCCCTTGCAGAAGCCGATCTCCGTCAGCATCTCCATGTCGTAGCGCGTGCGCTCCTCAATGCGCTGGGCCTCGATCAGCTTGTTCCTGCTTTTGAACCATTCGACGCGCTCCTCCATCTCCTGCTCAATCTCGCCCACGGCGTGCCGCATCTTCTCCTTCGGGACGATATAGTGCGAAGCGGGGTAGATTGCGACGTGCTTGAGGTCCGCGCGCACTTCGCCGGTCAGCGGGTTGATTTCGCGGATGCGGTCGATCTCGTCGCCGAAAAATTCGACCCGCACGGCGGATTCGGTCGACTGGACGGGAAAGATCTCCACCACGTCGCCGCGCACGCGGAACTTGTTGCGCACAAAGTTCACGTCGTTGCGCTCGTACTGGATTTCGACCAGCTTTTTCAGAAGCTCGTCGCGGCTTTTCTTCATGCCGGGGCGAAGCGAAA
>DAINSB010000189.1:0-3129 GCA_036741535.1 Caproicibacter sp.
TCCGCAGCCGTCTGACGCTCCGCATCGGCCGACCGTTCCCCGACTGATGGTTGTTCCGCTTGCAGCGGGCCTTCGGCGGAGGGAGCGGAGCGTCCGCGATCAGCGGACGCTCCGGCCGCGGGACACCCGCCGCCGCCGTCGTTGGGGATCACATGGAAGTCGAGCGGGGCGTCCTTTCCCTCCGGCCAGTCGGGGATGAGGGCATCCGCATGATTTCTGAGCTTTTCGCGCAGGGAAGCGCGGGCCGCGCACTCCTCCTCCGTGCAGAAGCAGAAATCGCCGGCGTCCGTCCGCGCCAGCACGCGCGGCTCCCCCGCCGCTTTGTCTATGTAGCTCTGCGCCGCCGTGCCGGGCTCCGCCGGGCAAGGGAACAATTCGCTCCGCCTGTACCGGCCGGCCCGCGGGTCGCATTCCAGCAGGGAGATCGCCCTCCTGTTCCGGATCAGGACGGCGGCGGGCTTCGACGGATCGCCGTCGTAATAGGCCGTCTGCAGCCAGCGCAGGGAGCCGTCGAACGCGGAGACGGAGGCGAGCCTGCCGAGCAGGTCGTGCGACACCAGACGATAGCTTCCTCCGGCGACCGGGAAAGATTCCTGCAGCGTCGCCCGGCCGCTCGTTTTGCGCCATCGAAAGCACCCTCCGCCGACGCGGCAGCGCACGCGGACTTCCCGCCCGCTTTCCACGGCCCGCCTGGAGCCGCCGACGGTTTTTCCGGTCAGGAACCAGCTCCTGAGGGCGGAAGCGAGCAGCGCGCCGTCGCCGGGCGTGTCAAACGGGCTGCAGCTGACCGAAAAATATTGCGATAGGGTCTCCTGCCCGGACATCATTCGTCCCTCCCCGGGCCCCCCGTTCCGGCCGGATGAAGCCGGACGGAAGAGGCCGCTGTGATCTACGATGGAAAATCTTCCATTCCCTATCATCATATCTTATCGGCCGGATTTTTTCAAGTTTCTTCTCCTCTCCGACGGAATTTGCGGGAGAAAAGACATCCGCACGGAGAATTTTCGCGAAAAACGCGAAAAAGATGGATTCCCCACGCAGGTTCCTCTATAATAAAGAGCGAAAAAAGGGGATGGATCCCCGAAAATCCATCCCCGCGATTCTTCCGCTTACCGGAACATCCCCTGCATATTGCCGATGAGCTCGTTGACGTTGCGCAGCGTCCGGTTGGCGCGGCGGCGGAAATTGCGGTTGTCGCCCATCATCCTGCCGCCGACGGTGGCGAGCGTCAGCCCAGCCACAAGGCCGGCACCCATGCCCTTCATGAATCCCATTGCCTGTTGTTGCATATCGTATAACCTCCAAATCCAATTGATGGTGCGAATCAAATTCAGCCCGTTCATCATTCTCCCCCTTCCGGCAAAAATTATTGATGTGAAATGCTGCCAGCGGCGTGTCGCCGCGGCCAAGCCCCACCGTTTTGTCCGGCGGAAATTTTCAGCTTTCTTTGGCGGGAGAGTTTTGGGAAACTCCCGCGCGCGGCGGAGTTTCTGCATGCGGGAGCAGTTCCCCGGACTCTCGCGCCGGCCGCAGCCCGGAATTTTCACCCCGCTTATAAAGGAGAAATTTATGTCAATACTGAACATCGTGATGGTCGAGCCCGAGATCCCGCAGAACACCGGGAACGTGGCGAGGACCTGCGCGGCGACGGGCGCGCACCTGCATCTCGTGGGGCCGCTCGGCTTTGCGATCGACGACCGGAAGCTGAAGCGCGCGGGCCTCGACTACTGGCACCTGCTGAATGTCACCCTGTACGACAGTCTTTCCGATTTCTTCGTCCGAAATTCCGGGAATTTTTTCTATTTCTCCACCAAGGGACGGCGCGTGTTTTCCGACGTGTCGTACCCGGAGGGATGTTACCTCGTGTTCGGGAAGGAGACGCGCGGCCTGCCGGAAAAGCTGCTGTACGAAAACCCCGACACCTGCGTGCGGATCCCCATGCTGAACAACCCGGACGCGCGCAGCCTGAACCTCTCGAATTCCGTCGCCATCGGCGCGTATGAGGCCCTGAGACAGTGGAATTACCCGGATCTGCTGCGCGAGGGACAGCTAAGGGAACTGAAGTGGCGATAACCCGGCGCTTTGCCGCAAACGGCTCGGAAACCGCTTGAAAACAAAGGGAAATGGTTGTATAATGGCTTCGATTGTCATAAAGTAAACAAACAGTAAAATAAAGCTAAATAAAAAGGAGCGGCTTGCATGAATTACCTGAACAAAAAGACCGTGGAAGACATCGATGTGGCCGGGAAGAGGGTGCTGGTGCGGTGCGACTTCAATGTTCCGTTCGACGAGAACGGGAACATCACGGACCCGAAGCGGATCGACGAAGCGTTGAAGACCATTCGGTATCTGATCGACCACAGGGCGAAAGTGATCCTCTGTTCCCACCTGGGGCGCCCCAAGGGGGAGTTCAACATGAAATATTCCCTCGCCCCCGTAGCCGCTTACCTTACGAAAGCACTGGGGCAGGAAGTCAAAATGGCCAAGGATGTCGTCGGCGACAGTGCGAAGGGCATCGCCGCAGGCCTGAAGGACGGCGAAGTGGAGCTGCTCGAGAACGTGCGGTTCCACAAGGAAGAGGAGCAAAACGACCCGGCCTTTGCGAAAGAGCTGGCTTCGCTCGCCGAGATCTATGTGAACGACGCGTTCGGCACCGCCCACCGCGCCCACGCCTCGACGGCGGGCGTCGCGGCCTATCTGCCCGCCGTGTGCGGATTCCTGATCCAGAAGGAGATCACCGTGATGGGCAACGCCCTGCAGAACCCGAAGCGTCCTTTCGTGGCGATCCTGGGCGGGGCGAAGGTCTCGGACAAGATCGGCGTCATCACCAACCTGCTCGACAAGGTGGATACGCTGATCATCGGCGGCGGCATGGCCTATACCTTCATGAAGGCCCTCGGCTATTCCATCGGCGCCTCCATCTGCGAAAACGACAAGGTCGACCTCGCCAAGGACATCATGGCCAAGGCCAAGGAAAAGAACGTGGATTTCCTGCTTCCGGTGGACAACGTCATCGGCAAAGAATACAAACCGGACACCGAGTTCCGCCGCACGGATTCCGACGCCATCCCCGACGGCTGGATGGGCCTCGACATCGGCGCGAAATCCTGCGCGCTGTTCGCGGGGGCC
>DAINSB010000190.1:0-3067 GCA_036741535.1 Caproicibacter sp.
TATTTCCCGTTCTTTTCCAGCCTGGCGAAATTGGCCATCAGCTTTTTGGTCCCCACCCGCTCGAACGCGATCTCGAGGAGCGTGTCGTTCCCGACGGGCGTCGCGGAAAGGACCATGCCGCTGCCGAAGGTCCGGTGCGTCACGCTGTCGCCCGCGCGGAAGCGGGACAGGCCCTTCGGCGCCGGGCGCAGAGGCCTGGTGCCGAAACTGCGGGCGGATTCGGCGGAGACGGCGCGCACCTCGCTGGAAGAAACGGGCAGAGGGATGCCGGACTCCGGCTTTTTCCAGTCGTGGGTGCGGCTCTGCTCCAGAAGCTCCTTGGGGATCTCTTTCAGAAAGCGCGAGGGGCGGTTGCGCTGGCTGCTGCCGAAGATCACGCGGCTGTCGGCGCCCACGAGATACAGTTCCTGTTTCGCCCGCGTGATGGCGACGTAGGCGAGCCTGCGCTCCTCCTCGATCTCCGAGGGGCTGTAGAGGACCTGCACGCCGGGGAAGATCCCCTCTTCAAAGCCCGGGAGAAAGACGACCGGGAACTCGAGGCCCTTCGAGGAATGCATGGTCATCAGGACGACGCTGTCGGAAGTGGAGTCGTAATTGTCGATGTCGGTCAGAAGCGCCACCTCCTCGAGATAGCCGGCGAGGGTGGCCTCTTCGCCGGCGTCCTCCTGGTAGCGGATCAGGTTGGACTTCAATTCCATCACGTTTTCGACGCGGTCCTGGGCGTCCGGCTCGCCCGACGAGGCCAGCGATTCGAGATAGCCCGTCTTCTCGAGAAGGAGCTCGTAAAGCTCGCCGAGGTCCGCCTCGCGGGAAGCCTGCTCGGAGAGCGAGCGGATCATCTCGGCAAAGCCCTTCAGCTTGGAAGCGACGCGGGCGAGCGGCTCGAACTCGTCGGCATGCTCCAGCACATAGAACAGGTTTTCGCCGATCCCCTCCGCGATGCCGACGGCCTGCTCGACGGTCTTTTCGCCGATGGAACGCTTCGGCACGTTGATGATCCGCAGCATCCGCGTCTGGTCGGTCGGGTTGCTCACGACGCTGAGGTAAGCGACCATGTCGCGGACCTCTTTCCGGTCGAAGAAGCGCAGCCCGCCCAGCACGCGGTGCGGCACGCCGGACTTCGTAAACACGCGCTCGAGCGTGTTCGACTGCGAGTTCATCCGGTAGAGGACGGCGAAATCCGAGTATTTTCTGCCCGCGGCGACGCCGTTCTGAATGGTCTGTACGATGTATCCGGCCTCGTCCTGTTCGCTGGAAGCGATATGAAAACGGATCTTTTCCCCGGTCGGGTTTTCGGTCCAGAGCGTCTTGCCCTTCCGGTTCTCGTTGTGGCTGATCACCGCGTTCGCCGCGTTCAGGATGGTCTTGGTCGACCGGTAGTTCTGCTCGAGGCGGATCACCTTCGCGCGGGGGAATGTCTTTTCAAAGCTCAGGATGTTCTCGATGGTCGCGCCGCGGAACTGGTAGATGCTCTGGTCGTCGTCGCCGACAACGCAGAGGTTGCGGCTTTTGCGCGAGAGCATCTCGATCAGCTGATACTGGGCGTGGCTGGTGTCCTGGTATTCGTCCACGAGGAGATAGCGGAAACGGTTCTGGTAATGCTCCAGCACGTCCGGGTTTTTCTCGAACAGCTCGATGGCCTTGCTGATCAGGTCGTCGAAGTCCATGGCGTCCGCCTCTTTCAGGCGGGTCTGGTAGAGCCCGTACAGCCTGCCGATGCTGGCGAGGCGGTCGTCGGTCCCGGCCTGGCGGAGAAACTCCTCCGGTCCGACGAGCGAATCCTTCGCGCGGGAGATCGTGGAAAGCGCCGCTTTCCCCGGGATCTTCTTCTCGTCGATGTTGAGCGCCCGCTGGCACTCTTTCATCAGCCTTTTGGAATCGTCCGCGTCGTAGATGGTGAAATGGGAGGAGAAGCCGAGGCGCTCGGCGCCGCGCCGCAGGATGCGCGCGCAGGTGGCGTGGAACGTGGAGGCCCAGATCTCTTCCCCCTGCGGGCCGAGGATGGCCGAAAGCCGTTCCTTCATCTCGTTCGCTGCCTTGTTGGTGAACGTGATGGCGAGGATGCGCCACGGCGGGCACGGATCGACGGCCAGAGCCGCATGCAGCTCTTCGGGCATCGGCCCGTTCCCCTCCTCCATCCACCGCGAAAGCTCTCCCGCCGCCTGCTCCGTCATGCCGGAGACATCGTCCGAATGATAGGCGTCGCCGAAACGCACGAGGTTCGCAATCCGGTTCACCAGGACCGTCGTCTTTCCGCTGCCCGCTCCGGCGAGGACCAGCAGCGGCCCCTCCACCGTGAACACGGCCTCTTTCTGTCTGGCATTCATGCGGGAAAATTCCCGTTCCAGCGCCTTTCTGCGCAGTTCAGCCGCCTGATACCGTTCTGTCATGAATCCACCGCCAATTTCAAGATTCGCGCGGGATTCCCCGCCGCATTGTTTTCTATTGTAATCTATCCGCAGTAAAATAGCAAATGACGCGCCGACCGCGCCGCGGCGACAAAAAAGCCCGCATGCTTTCACATGCAGGCGGGCATCCGAAGGGAAGGAAAGCTAAAAAAACGGCCGCGTATTTTCGAGCAGCCCGGCCATTTTCCAGGCCGAGACGCCGTTCTGCGGCGCCCGGCGCACCGAGGTGACGACGGCGCCGGGCTCAAGGCAGCAGACCGCGGCCGAGATCGCCGCGACGATCTCGCCGGGGACAGCACCTTCGTCGGGGGCGGAACTTCCGCCGGGGACGCCGGGCCGCGCCTCCGGGGCCGCCGCAGGCGGGGTCTTGCCGTCCCGCCGGGAACAGCCTCTGACCTTGCCGGAGAGGCGCGCCACCGCGAACGCGAGCGCGACCAGTCCCGCCGCCAAAACCGCAAAAAGGATCTCCGCCGCCGAGTCAAAAGTCATCTGCCGCCCTCCCCACCGAACCGCCGCTTTCGCGCCGGCCGAATTCCGTTTCATTATACCAAGCCCCGCTTTTAAAATCAAGCGTTCCGCCCATTTCAGGGCGGATCTCGCGCCGTCGGGGAAAGGAACCGCGATTTTGGAAAGTTTCCTCCCCGGTTGCTTCTTGCATC
>DAINSB010000191.1:0-3026 GCA_036741535.1 Caproicibacter sp.
ACCGGCGCGGACAGCGCGGCGACTCCCCGGGCCCCGAGGAGGCTCTGCATGGGGTCGTGTTCGACAGGGCGATCCATTTATAGCTGACGCGCCTGCCGTTCTTCCGTGATTTCTCTGATTTTGGCAAAGCGGTACGGTCCTTCCCTACCAGACATTTCTACATCAGTCCGGCCGGGCACGGCAAAAAACGCCTCTCCGCGCGCGGGCCGAAGCCCTTGACAAAGCCGGCCGATACGATTACGATGATTGAAGATCGGCCGAAGATGCTTTTATTATAGCCAAAATTAGTTGGTCATGCAACAATTATCCTTTACAATTCGCCGCGGGGAACTGAAAAATTATGTCGGTTCTGCCGCATGACAAAAAAAAGAGGGACGGGGCCGCGGGATGCAGAATTCGATTGGAAAATGGATTTCCCTTTTGTACCGGTACCGAAGAAACTTCATGGCGAAAAAGCTGGGGCCTTACGGGGCCGCGGGCAGGCTGTTCATGATCCTCCTCGAAATCAGCCGGAGCGGCGGGATGAATCAGGAACAGATTTCGGGCTGTCTGAAGATCGACAAGGCCACGACGGCGAAAGCACTCTGCCGGCTGGAGCGCGAGGGGTATATCCGCCGCGAGACGGATGCGGGCGACAGGCGCATCAACAGGGTCTTCGCGACGGAAAAATCGCCGTCGGCCGTCGCGGCGATCAAAGGCGCTCTGGCGGAATGGGACCGGCTGATCCGCGCGGACATTCCGGAGGAGGAATATCACACGGCGGAAGCCGTCCTCCGCAAAATGGCCGCCAACGCGTGCCGCCGCCTCGACGCCTGAACGGAACAAGGAGGAGGAAACAAAAATGGCAAAACTGCTGTATCAGGGGCATTCCAGCTTCAGGATCACGACCGACGGCGGCACCGTCGTCTACCTCGACCCCTTCGCGGGGGAAGGCTACGACCTGCCCGCCGACCTGGTGCTGGTCTCGCACGAACACTTCGACCACAACAACGTGCGGCTGGTCACGTTGAAAAAGGGCGGCAGGATCCTGCGGAACGGCGACTTTCTCGTCCGCGGGGAATACCGGACCGTCGTCTTCCGCGACCTCACCATCGAGGGCACGCCGGCCTGCAATAAATGCCATCCGGTGGACCAGTGCGTCGGCTTCCTGATCTCGGCCGACGGCGTGAAGCTCTACGACGCCGGTGACACCTCGACCATCCCCTACATGCGGGAAAGACTCGCGCGCGAACAGCTCGACTACGCCCTCCTGCCCATCGACGGGATCTACAACATGGAGGAAAAGGAAGCGTCGAAATGCGCCCGGATCATCGGCGCGAAGCACAGCGTCCCCATCCACATGAAACCGGGCGCCCTGTTCGACGAAAAGAAGGCAAACGCCTTCCATGCGGACGGAAGGCTCATCTTGAAGCCGGGGGAAGAGATCGCCCTGTGACCCTTTCGGCCCGACGAAGAACAGCTAAAACATATGGATAAATTTCAGGAAAGCGGTCGACACCCCCCCAGCCCGGTCCGAAATCGCGCTTGCCCAACCGTTTCGGGCCTCACTCCGCCCGCAGCAGACGGGCCGAGTTGACGACGACGAAAACGGAGCCGCAGTTGTGCACGAGCGCCCCCCACACGGGGTGCAGAATTCCGGTGACCGCCAGCGCGACGGCCAGGAAGTTCAGGGCCATGGAGAAGAGGATGTTGAAATTCACCTTTTTCATGGTTTTTTCCGAGATGGAAAGCAGGTAGGGAATCCTCCGGATGTCGTCCTTGACGAGGACCGCGTCCGACGACTCGACCGCAATATCGCTTCCGATGCCGCCCATCGCGATGGCCGCGTAGGCGGTGCCGAGGGCCAGCGCGTCGTTGATGCCGTCGCCCACCATGCAGACAGCCTCCCCCTGCTTCCGATACCGGTCGATCATTTCCATCTTGTCCTCCGGAAGCAGGTTGGGCCTCACGTCTTCGATGCCGACCTGGGCGGCGATGTGGAAGGCCGCGTCCCGGTTGTCTCCGGTCAGGAGGACCGGCCGGATCCCGCCGCGCTTCAGCTGCTCGATCATGGGCTTCGCGTCGCGCCGGACCGTATCGGCCAGCGCGATCAGCCCGGCCGTTTCCGTTCCCCGGGCAAGGTAGATGACGGTTGCGCCGATCTTCCGGTACTCCTGCTCCGCCTCCGCCTGCCCGGGTTCCATGCGGACTCCCTCCTGCCGCAGCCAGGCCGCCTTCCCCGCCAGGACCTCTTCGCCGCCGACGGCGCACCGCACGCCCTGTCCCGCGACCACCGTGAAACCGGCGATCGCATCGGGCCGTTCCTCCCGCGGACAGGCGGCGCAGATTGCCTTTCCCAGCGGGTGCTCGGAGCGACTTTCGGCCGCCGCTGCGATCCGCAGGACGTCCTCTTCGCTGGAATCCGGGGACAGGCTTCGGACGGCGATCACCCGCGGCGTTCCGTTCGTCAGGGTCCCCGTCTTGTCGAAGGCGATCTTCCTGATTTTGGAAAACCGCTCCAGCGCGTCGCCTGAGCGCACCAGGATTCCGTGTTTGGTTGCGTTTCCGATCCCGGCCATCACCGCGGTCGGCGTCGCCAGCACAAACGCGCAGGGGCAGAACACCACCAGCACCGTGACCGCGCGGACGAACTCCCCCGTCACGAGCCCCGTGACCACCGCCGTCAGGAACGACACGACCACCATCCAGCCCGCCCACCGGTCCGCGAGGGACACGATGGGCGCCTTGTTGGCGTCGGCTTCCCTCGCGAGCCGGATCATCCTCTGCAGCGCGCTGTCTTCCCCTTTTCGGGTCACGTTCATCTCGAAGGTCCCGAACCGGTTGACGGTCCCGCTCGTCACTTCGTCCCCAGCGGCCTTGTCGACCGGGATGGACTCCCCGGTCATGACCGACTGGTCGATGGAGGTGCTGCCCGAAAGGATCACCCCGTCGACCGGGACGGTCTCCCCGGCGAACACCGCAACGATGTCGCCGACTTCGACCTCCTCCGCGGGGACGACCTTCTCCGCTCCGTTCCTCTTCACCCG
>DAINSB010000192.1:0-2948 GCA_036741535.1 Caproicibacter sp.
TCAGCACCGCCAGAACAAGGCAGAGAACGGTGCGGGCGTTTTGAAATTTTTTCATGGCGCTCCTCCTCTTTCAGCGGGCAGAAAATCCCGTCTTCCTGTAGCTTTCCCCGCGGTGCGCGGGCCATTCATCCCGGATCGAATCCGTAAAGGACGGGTCGTGCCGCCGCGCCTTCTGCCGGAATGACGGAGCTCCTGATTTTATTGTAAGAGGCTCTTCTTTTTTTATCAAGGAACATTTTTGTAACGGGAAAATAAATTCTGACCCGATAAAAACTGTCGTATTCCGGTCCCGGCGGCAGCGCCCGCCGAAAAACGAACCCGCTTTCTTCTGCGCGGTCCCCATGAATCCGGGGAAAACGGTTGGCGAAGCCTGCCCCGGCCGGAAGGCAGAATCTTCCGAAGGCCAAAAATTGTTTTCACGGAGTGCCGGTTGTGATATACTGATTGCAGGATTCATGATCCGATCCGTAAACGGAAAAATTTTATTTTCGGGTCCCGCCGGATGGTTTTTAACAAAATTTTTACAGGGAAAACAACAGCACAGAACCGGAATTTTGTAACAAAGCAAAGACGGCTCCGACCGGGTTTGTAGTTTTCTTACAGGACAGAGGTGCATGGCCATGACCGGAACGATCAGCAACGAGGAAAAGATCAAGGGCGCTTACGCTTCCCTGAGGGCGTCGGAAAAAAAGGTGGCCGACTATGTGCTTGACCGGCTGAACGACGTCGGGCACCTTTCCATCGCCGAGCTTTCCGCCGGCGCGAAAGTCAGCCAGCCCACGGTGATCCGCTTTGTGCGGGCGCTCGGGTTCGGCGGCTACCGGGAGTTCAAATACGCGCTGCTGCGGGAAAAACGGGGCGGCGCGGCGGAAAAGGCCTTCGAGCCGCTGGGCGGCTTCGACCTGCGCCCGTGGGACACTCTGGAAGACATCCCGCTGAAGACCATCCGCGTATCCAAAAACGTTCTGGACGACACCCTGAAATCCGTTTCCCCCGCCGCGTATCAAAAGGCGGTGGCCCTGCTCGCGGGCGCGCGCATCATCGACATTTACTGTGTCGAAAATTTCATCACCCCCGCGAGCGACCTTCTCAACAAGCTCACGTATCTGGGCCTGCAGTGCCGCATCAACACCGACAGCTACCTGCAGCAGATCGCGGCCGGGCATCTGTCCGCGGAGGACGCCCCCGGGCCCCTGACCACAACCGACACGGTCAAGCGGGAAATGATGTTCGACCACTGCACGTGGGATGACGACTACAAAAAAATCACCCGCGAGATCCGTAGCCGCCTGCTGGAGCTTGCGGGGCTGACGCCCGACCGGTACACCGTCGTGCTGATGCAGGGCAGCGGCACGTTCGGGGTGGAATCCGTCTTTTCCAGCGTGATCGACGGCAAGGTCCTGATCTGCTCGAACGGCGCCTACGGCGACCGCATGGCGGAAATCTGCAGGTGGAACCGCATCCCCTTCGCCATCTACCGGGAGCCCTGCGACCGGATCCCATCCGCCGAAACGGTCGCCCGGCTTCTGGATGAGGACCCCGCAATCACCCATGTCGCCATTGTGCACTGCGAAACCACGACCGGAATCCTCAACGATATTCAAAGTGTGGGCGCGGCCGTTAAAGCGCGCGGCAGAACGTTCATCGTGGACGCCATGAGCAGCTTCGGCTGCATTGAGATCCCCGTGGAGAAATGGGGAATCGATTTTCTCATCAGCAGCGCCAACAAGTGCATTCAGGGCGTCCCCGGATTTTCCTTCATCATCGCCCGCAGGGAGCCGCTGATCCGGTCGAAGGAGACCGGGCGGAACCTGTCGCTCAACCTGTTCGGCCAGTGGGAAACCATGGAAAGGGACGGAAAATGGCGCTTCACTTCACCCACCCACGCGGTGCTGGCCTTTTCGAAGGCGCTCGGCGAGCTCCGCCTGGAGGGCGGGATCCCCGCGCGCGGGAAACGCTACGCCGAGAACAACCGCCTTCTGATCGAAGGCATGGCTAAGCTGGGGTTCCGGCCCTATATCGAAGCGGAGCATCAGTCCCCCGTCATTACAACCTTTCTCTATCCGCAGGGCGTCGGCTTCCGCTTCGACGACATGTACCGGTACATCAAGGACCGCGGCTACGCGATCTACCCCGGAAAGCTGACCGAGGTCGATACGTTCCGCATTGGGAATATCGGGGAAATCTACCCCGGGGACATCAGGAAGGTCTGCGGGATCATAAAGGACTTCCTGCAGACCGGGAAGGAGGAGATACGCTGATGGAAGCCGTGATTTTCGACTGGTCCGGCACCGCGGTGGATTACGGGTGCTTCGCGCCGGTAAGGGCGTTTCTGGCGGCGTTTGAAGCGTATGGGATCCGCCCGACGCTCGAGGAGACGAGAAAGCCGATGGGCATGCTCAAAAAAGACCACCTGCGCGCCATGCTCGCGATGCCCCGCATCGCCGAAAGCTTTCTGCAGGCGACGGGCCGCCCCTGTGAGGAACGGGACGCCGCCCGGCTGTACGAGACGTTCGAGAGCAGCCTTCTGAACATCCTCGCGGAGTATTCCGAGCCGCTCCCCCATGTGCTGGAAACGGCCGCAGAGCTGCGCGCGCGGGGCGTAAAAATCGGCTCCACCACCGGCTACACGGCCCGCATGATGGAGCTGGTCGTTCCGGCGGCCAAAAAGCGGGGATACGAGTCCGACCTTTGGGTGCCCCCCGATTCCGTCGGGAACTGCGGCAGGCCCTATCCCTACATGATCTTCCGCAATCTGGAGCAGCTCCGGGTTTCTTCCGTCCGAAAGGTTCTGAAGGTCGGCGACACGGTCTCCGACATTCTGGAAGGAAAAAACGCCGGAGTCTGGACGGCCGGCGTAATAAAAGGCAGCTCCGTGCTGGGGCTCTCCCGCGAAGAATTCGAATCCCTTCCGCCGGACGAAAAGGAAAGCCGGGTGCGGCAGGCGG
>DAINSB010000193.1:0-2832 GCA_036741535.1 Caproicibacter sp.
GACATGCGCAGAAGAAATCCAACCCTTGGCATGATGGAGCTCTGGCACCGCCTAAAAGATAAAACAAGCCCGGAGAAAGCGTTTTTCCAAACGCCGCTCCGGGCTTGTTCCGCAATTGCAAATCGATTCCACCGCCGCGGTTCCCGCCAAAAGGGCAATCGACGCGGCCGGGCGGCGGCCCGTTCCGTTATTTGTCGATATTCTTGGTTTTGCCCTCTTCGACGCCGACGAAATAGTCGTCCGTCAGGCCGTAATCCTTGAGGATCTTTTTGAGGGTTCCGTCCTTTTTCATCTCATTGAGCGCCCCGTTGACCTCGGTAAGGAAATCCTTGTCCTTGAAGCGGACCGCCGCCCCGATCTGACCGCTGGCCTCCGGCTGATAAGGGCTCAGGAGCTTGAGGTTCAGGGAGCTGTCCTGAGCGAGCGTATAGGCCGCCACGATGCCGTCGGTGACGACCGCATCCACCTTCTTGAGATTGACTGCGGTCATCAGCGTCGCCTGGTTGTCGTAAGAGACCAGATTGCCGATCTTCCCCTCGTCCTTCCATTTCTGAGCGGCCTCGTAAAAAGTCGTGCCCGGCTGCGCGCCGACCGTCTTTCCCTTGAGGCCGTCCTTCGACGTGATCGCGGAATTCTTCGGGATCACGACCGCTTCGCCTTCCTGATACCACTTGTCGGTAAACGCGGCGACCTGCAGGCGTTCGTCCTTGACATACATGGCGTCGACGACCATGTCGATGCTGTTGTTGTTGAGTTCCACCAGCAGATTGGAAAAGTCGATGACCTTCATCTTGACGTCCGGGATACCGAGGCGTTTGCAGATCTCACGGAGAATATTGATGTCGAGGCCCTTGAGTTCCTGCGTGTTGACGTCGGTGTAGGAAAACGGTGCGTCGTTGGACGACCCGATCAGGATATAGCCCTTTTTCTTGATTTCCTGCAGCAGGGCGGAGCCGCTCCCCGCTCCGGTGCTTCCCGCACCGGCGGTCCCCGAAGGGGCCGCGGAGGAGCCGGAGGGCGCGCACGCCGGCAAAAGGGAAACCAGCAGCAGACACGCCGCGGCGACGGACAACAGCCGATTGATTCTCTTTTTTCTCATTCTGTATTCATCCTTTCTGAATCTGGGTCGAAGTCGTGAAGTGACGCCTGCGCGGTCCCGTCAGCGAACCTGCTTCAGTTTGAGCTTGCGCTCCACCACCTTGCTGAGCTGGGAAAGCGGGATGCTGATGACCAGATAAACAAGCGCCAGAATGGTGTACGCCTCCACCGTGAGGAAGGTCTGCGAGGCGAAGGTCTTGGTCCGCAGCAGGAGCTCCTGCACCGAGATCATCGCCAGCAGCGACGTATCCTTGATCATCATCACGAGATAATTCCCGAAAGCCGGGATCGAGTTGCGCAGGGCCGGCGGAATGATGAACCGGAGCATCACCTGCGTCTCGCTGAAGCCGAGCGCAAGGCCCGCTTCGCGCTGGCCCGGGTCGATCGCCAGGATCGCCCCGCGGATCACCTCGGACATATAGCAGCCGTAGTTGATCGCAAACCCGACGATCCCGCAGGTGGACGGCTGGAACTGGAGGTTCAGCCGGTAGCCGAACAGCGAGGCCAGCCCGTCGATCAGCGTGGGAACGACGTAGTAAATATAGAAAAACTGCACCAGCAGCGGCGTGCCCCGGACGATTTCGATCACCACCGCGATGATTCTGGACAGCACCCGGTTGCCGGAAAGGTTGCCGACCGCGAACAGCATCGCGACGATCAGCGCGAAGAAAAATCCCAGCACGGTGATGAACACAACGATGCCGATCCCGTCGAGGAGGCTTGGGCCGAGCACCTGAAAGGCGCGTCCGAAATTCAGCGTCATCTTCGCCGCCCCCCTTACAGCACGCGGGCCAGAAACGCCCGCGTCCTTTCGTTTTTCGGATTCGAAAAAATCTCGTCCGGCGTGTCGGACTCCACGATATAGCCTCCGTCCATGAAGATCACGCGGTCTGCCACCTCTTTCGCAAATCCCATTTCATGCGTGACCACCACCATGGTCATCCCTTCTTTCGCGAGTTGCTTCATCACGTTCAGCACGTCGCCGACCAGTTCCGGGTCCAGGGCGGAAGTCGGCTCGTCGAACAGCAGCATATCCGGCTGCATGGCGAGGGCCCGCGCGATCGCGACCCGCTGCTGCTGTCCGCCCGACAGGGCCGCGGGATAATTTTCCGCCTTCTCCCGGAGCCCGACTTTGCCGAGCAGCTCCATTGCCTGCCGCTGGGCCTCCACACGCGGCACCCTGTTGAGCTTCATCGGCGCGTACATGATATTTTCCAACACGGTTTTCAGCGGGAAAAGATTGAATTTCTGAAAGACCATGCCGACTTTTTTGCGGTAATCCGTGACGTGCCTGCCCAATTTCGTAATATCTTTCTGCTGGTACAGGATCTGGCCGCCGCTGGGCGTTTCCAGCAGGTTGACGCAGCGGAGCAGGGTGCTTTTCCCGGAACCCGACGGCCCGATGATCACGAGGACCTCTCCCGGGTCGACCGTCAGGTTGATCTCCCGCAGCACCTCGAGATCCCCGAAGGATTTCGATAGGTTTTTGATCTCCAGCATCGCCATTGCCGACGCCCTCCTTTCGCATACTGATGAAACTGATGAAAGAATCGTCCCAAGGCGCGGACGTGGGCCGCCGCGTCCCGAAAAAAGCGCGGCGGGGCCCTTTCCGCTTCGTCTGGAAAATGCCCCGTCGCACCGTTTGTTCTTCGTTTCTATTCCATTTTATTCCGCCGTCCGCGGACCGAACTTTCTTTTGATGATCTCCACCAGCAGGTCGCAGGTCCCGTCGAC
>DAINSB010000194.1:0-2787 GCA_036741535.1 Caproicibacter sp.
CATCGTGCTGCACCAGGGCCGCATCGCCGAGATGAAGACCGGCGAGGGCAAAACGCTGGTGGCAACGCTGCCC
The DNA here is from genome assembly GCA_036741535.1 of Caproicibacter sp. Classification (GTDB taxonomy): domain Bacteria; phylum Bacillota; class Clostridia; order Oscillospirales; family Acutalibacteraceae; genus Thermocaproicibacter. Next base: position 74 of record DAINSB010000194.1, read on the forward strand.
GCGTACCTGAACGGCCTGGCGGGCAGGGGCGTGCACATCGTGACGGTGAACGACTACCTGGCCCGGCGCGACTCGGAATGGATGGGCAAGGTGTACCGCTTCCTCGGCCTTTCGGTCGGGCTGATCGTGCACGACCTGGACAACGACGCGCGCAGGAAGGCCTACGCCGCCGACATCACCTACGGCACCAACAACGAGTTCGGCTTCGACTACCTGCGCGACAACATGGTGATCTACAAGCAGGATAAGGTCCAGCGCGGGCACCGCTACGCCATCGTGGACGAGGTGGACTCCATCCTGATCGACGAGGCGCGCACCCCGCTCATCATCTCCGGCCAGGGCGACAGCTCGACGGAGATGTACACCGTGGCCAACAGCTTCGCCAAAACGCTTCGCTGCGTCAAGGTCGCGGAGCTGAACGAAAAGGAGGACAACGACGAGCTCTACGGCAACGCCGACTACATCGTGGACGAAAAGGCGAAGACCGCCACGCTCACCCGCTCCGGCGTGAAAAAGGCGGAAACGTTCTTCAAGATCGACAACCTGACCGACGCCGACAACATCTCCATCCAGCACTACGTCAACCAGGCCATCAAGGCGCGGGGCGTCATGCGCCGGGACATCGACTACGTCGTCAAGGACGGCGAGGTCATCATCGTCGACGAGTTCACCGGCCGCCTGATGTACGGCCGCCGCTACAACGAGGGGCTGCACCAGGCCATCGAGGCGAAGGAGGGCGTGGAGGTCGCCCGCGAGAGCAAGACGCTGGCGACCATCACCTTCCAGAACTACTTCCGCATGTACGAGAAGCTCTCCGGCATGACGGGCACCGCCATGACGGAGGAGGCCGAGTTCCGCGAGATCTACAAGCTGGACGTGATCGAGATCCCGACCAACAAGCCGATGATCCGCAAAGACCTGCCGGACCTCGTCTACAAGACCGAGAAGGCGAAGTTCAACGCCGTGATCGGCGATATCCTGGAACACCACAGCCTGGGGCAGCCGGTGCTGGTGGGCACCATCTCGATCGAAAAATCGGAGGAGCTGAGCGCCCTGCTCAAGAAGCGCGGCGTGAAGCACGAGGTCCTGAACGCGAAGTTTCACGAGAAAGAGGCGCAGATCATCGCGCAGGCCGGGCGCAAGGGCGCCGTGACCATCGCGACGAACATGGCCGGCCGCGGCACCGACATCGTGCTCGGCGGCAACCCGGAGTACATGGCGAAGGCGGAGATGCGCAAACGGGGCGTCTCGGACGAACTGATCACGGAGGCGGACGCCTACGCCGAGACGGACGACAGGGAAATCCTGCAGGCCCGCGCGACGTTCCGCGAGCTGGAGGAAAAATTCCGCAAACAGACCAAAATGGAGGCGCAGGCGGTCAAGGAGGCGGGCGGCCTCTACATCATCGGCACCGAGCGCCACGAATCCCGCCGCATCGACAACCAGCTGCGCGGGCGCTCCGGCCGCCAGGGCGACCCCGGCATGAGCCGCTTCTACATCTCCCTCGAAGACGACCTCATGCGCCTGTTCGGCGGCGACCGCATCACCGCCATGATGGAACGGCTGAACGTCGACGAGGACACCCCCATCGAAAACAAGATGCTCACCGGCACCATCGAGAGCGCACAGAAGAAGATCGAGGGCCGCAACTTCGGCATCCGCAAAAACGTGCTGCAGTTCGACGACGTGATGAACCGCCAGCGCGAGATCATCTACACCCAGCGCGACGAGGTGCTCAACGGCGAGAACATCAAGGACAAGATCCTCGAGATGATCGACCAGGCCATCGAGACGAAAGTCGCCCACTACCTGCCCGAGGACGACCCGGAGCACGATCTGTGGAATCTGAGCGGCCTGCGCGACTATTATGCGGGCTGGCTGCTCTCTTCGGGGGACCTCGTCTATTCCGACGAGGAGCGCGTGCGGCTCGAGCCAGAGGATGTCAAAAAGGACATCGTCGCGAAAGCCCACGAGGTGTACGAGAAACGCGAGCGGCAGTTCGGCCCCGAGATCATGCGCGAACTCGAGCGCGTGGTGCTGCTCAAGAACGTGGATACCGAGTGGATGGACCACATCGACGCGATGGACGAACTGCAGAAGGGCATCCGCCTGCGCGCCTACGGCCAGCAGGACCCCGTCGTGGCCTACCGCAACGAGGGCTTTGAGATGTTCGACGCCATGATCGCCACCATCCGCGAAAACACCGCGCGCATGATGCTGACCGTCCAGCTGCGCAAGGCCGAAGAGCCGAAGCGCGAGCAGGTCGCGAAGCCGACCGGCGCCGCGGGCGCCTCCGACGGTTCCGCGCCGAACCGCCGCCCCATCCGCAAAGGCAAAAAGCCCGGCCGCAACGACCCCTGCCCCTGCGGCAGCGGCAAGAAGTACAAGAAGTGCTGCGGCAGGTTTGAAGCCTAGCGGCGGGGTGCCTCCGCGGGCAAGCCCCGTATACCCCCCGCCCGGGGCCGGTTTCCTCTCTATCTGAAATCTTTTCACAACAAACAAAATAAGACAGACGACGGCGGGTGGGCGGGCGTCGTATTCCTCTCAACCTCGCCGCCGCCTGCCGCAGGGCGCAAAAATGGCGCTGCATACGGATTCTTCATCCATATGCAGCGCCCGTAAAAACGCACCGCGGGGGCCTCCCATATTCCCCCTTGTGAAAAAGGGGGAAAAGAGGTATAATATTCCCGCAATGTGCCGATTTACTTCGGTTG
>DAINSB010000195.1:0-2740 GCA_036741535.1 Caproicibacter sp.
TCAACGACGCGGGGCGCGAGGAGCTGCGGAAGTTCTGGGAAAAATGGGAGTTCGTCGCGTCGAAAATCAACGAGTTAAAGGAGGAGCGGCCAGATGTCTGAGTTTTTCGACAACTATTTCAATATCAAAAAAATGATCGAGAGCAAGCGCGAGTACAGGCGGCAGATGGCAAGGGTGAAGGCCCTGCCGGAAGATTATCAATACGTATTTAAGAAAATCCAAAGCCACATGTGGATGTTCGCGGCGGGATCCGGCTACGACATGATGAAAATCCATTATGACCTGATCGAACTGTTCGAGGCCGGCGCGGCGGAAGGCAAGCCCGTTTTGGAGATTACCGGCGAGGACGTGGCCGCGTTTTGCGACGAGCTTTTGCGCAACGCCAGGACCTATACGGAAGACTGGCGCGAGTCGCTCAACCGCGACATCCTGAAAAAGCTCGGAAAGGGGAAAGATTCAAAATGACAGAACGCGCGATTGAAGCGAAAGGGCTGCGAAAGTCTTTCAAGGACACGGAAGTTGTATCCAAAATTCATGACTGCCCGCTTCTTTGTACCATCCCCGGGCGTCGAAAAGGAAAGAGTCATGATTTCATGGATAAGATTTTGATCCCGCCGATTAAAATTCAGGGCATTAAAACAAAGCTGGTCCCGCTGATTCGGAATTCGGTTCTGATGGCGGGCGGGAGGTGGATCGAGCCGTTTATGGGGTCGGGCGTCGTCGGCTTCAATATGGATGCACAGCATGCGCTTTTTTGCGACACGAACCCCTATCTGATCGAATTTTATGATCGGATGAAGCGGGGCACGATCACCTCCTCCCGTGTGCGGGAGTTTCTGGAACGGGAAGGCCGCCTGTTGGAAACTGGTGGCGAAACCTATTATTATGAGGTTCGCGATCGCTTTAATGCCCGGCATGATCCGCTCGACTTCCTCTTTCTGAACCGTTCCTGCTTTAACGGCGTGATCCGCTTTAACCGCGGCTACAAATTCAATGTTCCATACGGCCATAAACCGCACCGATTCTCCAAAGCGTATATCACCAAAATAGTCAATCAGGTAAAAAACCTAGAGGGACTGTTTTCATCCAGGGATTGGGTCTTCCAGTGCCGGCCCTTTGAAGATACCATTGCGGAGGCCGACCCGGATGATTTTATTTATTGCGACCCGCCCTATATCGGCAGGCATGTCGATTATTACGACAGCTGGAACGAGCTTTCCGAAATCAGGCTGCACGAAGCTCTGCTGGCCTCCCATGCGAGATTCATGCTGTCGACCTGGGACCACAATCAGTACCGTTCCAACGAGTACCTTCGGCATATCTGGTTTGATTGTAACAAAATAACCGCCGATCATTTTTACCATGTCGGAGCGAAAGAAAAAAACCGTCGGCCGATCGTGGAGGCGTTGCTGATCAACTACTCCCTGCCGTCTGCCCGGAGCGGCTGGATCGCAAATGATGGGTAGCCGTAAGCCCCGCCGTGGGGCACGGCGGACACCCCCGGCACCCGTCATCCGCCGAAGGGCGACCGAGGAACCGAACGGCGGGGCATGGCCGCGGGGGCACCCCGCGCCGGCGACCTCCTCGGCCGGTTCGGCGGCGAAGAGTTCCTGTTCGTCTTCCGGGCGGATCGGCAGCAGGCCGGTTCGATCCTCAAGCGGATCCAGTTTGACCTGCGCAAGGCGTTCTTCGGCGTGCTGGCCCTGCCCGTGACTTTCAGCGCCGGCGCCGCCTCCCGGGAAGGCGCCCTCCCGCGGCTGGGAAGACCTGGTGAACGAGGCGGACCGCCTGCTGCACCGGGCGAAAGCCGAGGGCAAGAACCGGATCGTTCGGGGGTGAGGAATCCTCCCGCCCGTCCTTGTATGTGCCCCGGATTGATGCTATAATCTTCCTGTCGAAAGTTGTCGGGTGCGGACGGGGCCGCCCGACCTCGTCCGCAGGCAAGAGGGGGAATCGATGTGAAAGTTGTCATTTTAGCCGGCGGTTTCGGTACGCGGATCTCGGAGGAGAGCCATCTGAAACCCAAACCGATGATCGAGATCGGCGAGCAGCCGATCCTGTGGCACATCATGAAGCTGTATTCCTATTACGGGTACAACGACTTCATCATCTGCCTCGGCTACAAAGGGTATGTCATCAAGGAATATTTTGCGGATTATTTCCTGCACACCTCCGACGTGACGCTCGACCTGGCCAACAACAAAATGACGGTCCACAACAACGTGGCCGAGCCGTGGAAGGTCACGCTGATCGACACCGGCCTGAACACCATGACCGGCGGCCGCGTGAAGCGCATCGAGCCCTACGTGGGGCAGGAGCCGTTCATGCTGACCTACGGCGACGGCGTGTCGGATGTCAACATCCGGGACCTGGTCCGGTTCCACCGGGAGAGCGGCAAGATGATCACGCTGACCGCCGTGCATCCGGAGGGCCGGTTCGGCATCCTGGACCTCGACGGCAGCCGCGTCGGGAGCTTCCGCGAGAAAAACCCGGACGACATGGGGTGGATCAACGCGGGCTTCATGGTGATCGAGCCGGAATTCTTCCGCTACCTGGGCGGCGGCGACGAAACGGTCCTGGAGCGCGGTCCCCTGGAGAGCGCCGCCCGCGAGGGGAAGCTCCTGGCCTACAAGCACGCGGGCTTCTGGCAGTGCATGGATACGCAGCGGGACAAGAAGAAGCTGGAGAAAATGTGGGCTTCCGGAAACGCCCCGTGGAAAGTGTGGGAAAAGTAAGAAAA
>DAINSB010000196.1:0-2595 GCA_036741535.1 Caproicibacter sp.
ACACGCTGGTCAAGGACCATCGCACCGGCTTCGAGTCGGGCAATATCGACGCCGTCATGGACGGCGACCTCGACGGCTTCATCAACGCGTACCTGAAATGGCAGAGCCGGGAATCCGGGGAAGCGGAAAAAGCCTGACGCTGTGGATCTTCCGAAGGGAGGCCGGTTCGGTCCGGGCCTCCCTCATTTTCTGCCCGCCCCTTCGCCGCGCTTTTGCTGGCGGATGTCCCGCCCCGCGAACATGACCCTGCGGTAGCTGCCGATGATGCGCGAAGCGAACCGTTCGGAATAGAATTCGACCAGTTCCTTGGTGGAAAGATTGGTGCTGATGATGGTCGGCTTCTGCTCCAGCAGGCGGGTGTTGACGATGCCGTAGATGGCCGCGGAGGAAAAGGAGCTGCGGAATTCGGTCCCGAGGTCGTCGAGAATCAGCAGGTCGCAGTCCCGGAGGGAAGCGATGGTGTCGCCCCCGGCGTCGCGGCCGAAATGCTCGTCCTCCATCTTGGAGACGAGGTTTCCCACCGAGCCGTAGACCACGCCGAACCCCTTCCCGATCACCTCGTTCGCAATCGCGAGGGAAAGATGGGTTTTCCCCAGGCCGGTCCCCCCGGTCAGGATCAGGTTGGGAGAGCGGAGCGAAAAATTTTCCGCGTAGGACATGCAGTACCGGAACGTGCTGCGCATGATCTCCCGGTCCGACGGCCGGCCCTCCCGGGGTTCTTCGGAATAAAAAGAGAGGGAGAAGCTGTCGAAAGTCGAGAGGGAAAGGGGCGTCAGCTCGTTCAGCCTGCGGCAGGATTCCGTGCGCAGCAGCTTTTTCAGGCAGGAGCACATCTTTCCGTCCACATAGCCGGTATCCCGACAGAGCGCGCATCGATACCGGGGCTCGAAGCCGTCGAAGCCGTGGGACTTCATCATCGCCTGAAGTTCCGCCTGCAGGGCCGCGTTGCTTCCTTTCAGCTTAAGAAGCTGCTCGTGCGCATTCCCCCCGTTCAGGACCGCCCGGGCCGCCGCCGCCGCGGTCCCCGAGAGCTGCTGCTCGAGTTCGCGGGCTTTCGGGCAGACTCTGTAAAAGGTTTCCCGGCGGCGCTGCGCATCCTCCTGCGCGCTTTTGCGGCGCTCCGCCAGAATCTTTTCGGCGCCGGCATAGATGTCTCTGCCGTAAGCCAACCTGCTCACTCCTTCGTATCGTAAATGCTGGTCCGCTCGTATTCGTCTATGTCGAACGTGGGGCTGCCGCGTTTGTCGCCGGCCCGCGGCCCGCCGCCGCGCCGCGCCGCGCGCTTCGACATCTCCAGCGCCGCCTGCTGCGGGGTCGAGATCCCGTCCTTGTGCCAGCGGGCCATGATTTTGTTCATGTAGCCCGCGCTGTATTTCCCGGTCGTATCCACCGTGCGGTCGTACGCCTCTTTGATCATTTCGGGGCCGAAGCGCCATTCGCCGACCCACATCGGCGCATAGGCTTCTTCGTTTGCGGAGGGCGCCCGGTGCGTCATGCCGATGGCCTGCTCCACGGTGCGCCACGCCTGCTGGTTTTCCGACAGACGGCGCAGCTTTTCCTCCGCCTTTTCGTGCGTGTCGATCTCCTCGTCGGCCCAGTTCATGGCCGTCTTTTCTATGTAGCGCATGTTCGCTTTCCCCACGCTCGCCGTGTACTGCAGCAGCATGACGATCACGTCGGACGGAAGGCCGAAATCGTCGTGGATCATCAGCAGCGTCGCGCATTCGCCGCTCGAGATCAGACGCCCGAGAATCTGCTGCGCGGACTGCATCAGGCATGCGATCTCCGTCGATTCGGCCATCCGCTTGGCGACGAAATCGCTGTCCGGCTTCTGCGGTCGGGGGAGGATATGCTGAATTTTCTTTTCCGGCCGGGCGGAAGCCGCCTCCCGGGCGGAAGCCGCCTCCCGGGCCGGGGCGGGTTTTCCCTCCGGCTGCGGGCGGAACGGGCCGCCCGGCTGTTCCGCGCCCCGGGCGCAGGGCGAGAGGGCCCCGCCTTCCGCCGAGATCAGGCCGGTCTGCTGCCAGTATTGCATGGCGTCGGCGACATCGGCTTTGCCGATGCCGATCGCCGCGGCAATGTCCTCCAGTTCGAAAGGTTCTCCGGCGTGCCGAAGGACCCACAGCAGCACTTTCAAATGGACGGCGCCGGCGAGCTTCAGATTTTCATCGACGACCCGGCAGGGAACCGCGAAAACCGAGTTCCATGCGCCGAGATTTATGGTGTAGCCCATATTGGTCACCTTTCCGAGTGAGTTTTACCTAAGTCTTATTCCCCATTATAGCATAGTGGGGAAAATAGTAAAACAGCAAAGTTGATCGACGCTTTTTTTGAAAAAAATATTGACATGCAGGCGGATTTTGGGTATAATACCCCTTGCACTTGCGAATGTAGCTCATCTGGCAGAGCGCCACCTTGCCAAGGTGGAGGTAGCGGGTTCGAGCCCCGTCGTTCGCTCCAGAAGAAAATTCAGCCGGTAAGCTGATTTTTCCACACAGCTTGACGGGCTTGAGTCCCGGCGCAAGTCGAGAGAGACGGATCGGAATCGCACGACCCGAGCCCCGTCGTTCGCTCCGGCGGCGAGTCGCCGCAGAC
>DAINSB010000197.1:0-2305 GCA_036741535.1 Caproicibacter sp.
TTCGCGACCGTCTCGATATGGTCGTCGTTGACGCCGGGGATCAGCACCGTGTTGACCTTGACGATGGTGCCGAGCGATTTGATCTTCCGGATCCCCTCGAGCTGACGCCGGATCAGAATGGACGCCGCTTCCTCGCCCACGTAGCGGATGCCCTTGAACACGATGTACGAGATGATCTGCGCCTGGATTGCGGGGTCGACCGCGTTCACCGTCACGGTGACGGTCCGCACCCCCACGTCGTAGAGCTTCTGCGCGTAGTCCGGCAGCATCAGCCCGTTGGTCGAAAGGCAGAGCGTGAGATCGGGGTACGCCTCGTGCACCAGCCGGAAGGTCCTGAGGGCGGAGTCGGTCGCGAGCGTGTCGCCCGGCCCGGCGATGCCGGCCACGGTGATCTCAGGGCAGAGCTCGAGGGCCTGCCGGACCTTTTCCACCGCTTCTTCCGGCTGCAGGATCTGCGCCGTCACGCCGGGCCGCTGCTCCGTTTTGTTCAGCGACCGGTGGCAGAAGCGGCACTGGATGTTGCACGCCGGGCTGACCGGCAGGTGCAGCCGCCCGAACGTGATATTCGCCTCCCGGCTGAGACAGGGGTGGGTCTTCGCGATCTCCAGCAGTCCCTCGTCTTCCAAGAACTTCGTGTTCATATGTTCTCCCTTCCCGCGGGACCGTCGAATGCCGGCCCGCGTCGAGACAAATGCCGGATCGCCGTCCGCACCGATCAAAAAAGGCCGGGCATGGGGAAAAAACTCCCCGCCCGGCCTCCGGTTTTCCGGTCAGCCAAAGTGAATGGACACTTTACACGAGCCTAACCTTTTCATTTTTTTCGATCTGAACGATCTTCCCGTCCTGAATCACGATCACGATCGAGCCGTATCGGATCTCCTTGATGTATTTTGTCAGCGTCGCGAAAACTCCACGGAGGTCGTAAGGTTCTTTCGGTTCTTTTTCCGCCATACATCTACACCGCTTTCAGAAATTGTCGTCGGATCTGCGAAAGCAACCGGCGGGGGTACATGGTACCGTTTGCGCCTACGGCGGGTACGACAGTGGTTTTATGGAAATTACGGTCTTGCCTCTCGCCCCGGGAACGCACTCGATCGGCCGTGCACGTAGGCTCAGCCCGCCGCAAACAGAATAAAAAAAGCCAACGGGCCTTGCAACCTGTCAGCTTTCTGTCACTGTTGATTTCTCAGCGTCGTTCCGTCACAGCAGCAGAGAGCGCAGACCGCACATCGTTCCGGGCATGAAAAAGCACATGGTGCCGCACATGACGCCCACCGCTCCCGTTTTACAAACATCGCCGCACCCAGTCTTCAGCATGCCTGTCGCTCCCTTCCGTAATATATATTAAATATATATGTATTGTTGATGCCATTATATGCCCTGCCTCCGGTTTTGTCAAGCCTTTTTAAAAATCTTTCGCTTTTGCTTCCGCGCGGGACGTGCGGAGGGCGCGGAAAAAAGCGCCGAATCCGACGGCCGAATTGTCGGAACCGGCGCAAATACCGTATAGGACCGCCGGAGCGCGGCCGGGTCAGGCGAGCCCGAACAGGCGGGCGGCGGCAGTGACGAGGAAACAGACGGCCATCCCGGACGCCGTCGGAATGGCGAAGGCAAGCGCGGTCCATTTCGCGCTCTGCGTCTCTTTCTGGATGGTGAGGCATGTCGTGCCGCAGGGCCAGTGCATCAGCGAAAACAGCATGACGCAGACAGCCGTCAGCGGGGTCCATCCGTGGCTGACAAAAAGGGTGTGGAGCTGCGCCAGACTGGTGTAATCGGTCAAGGTCCCCGCCGCCAGATAGCTCATGATGATGATCGGCACCACGATCTCATTCGCGGGGAAGCCGAGGATGAACGCCATCAGGATATAGCCGTCCAGCCCCAGTGCTCTGGCGAACGGGTCCAGGAACCCCGCGCACTGGGTAAGAAGGCTCGCGCCTCCCACGCGGAGATTGGCGAGCAGCCAGATGACGAGCCCGGCCGGAGCCGCGACCACGGCGGCGCGGCGCAGCACGAACAGCGCCCTGTCGAAGATGGAGCGCACGATCACACGGCCGATCTGCGGGCGCCGGTACGGCGGAAGCTCGAGGTTGAAAGAGGAGGGCATCCCCTTCAGGATCGTCTTGGAGAGGAGCTTTGAGATCAGCATCGTCATGAAGACGCCGAAGACGATCACCGCGGTCAGGGCCAGCGCGGAAACCGCCGATTGGAACGGGCCGGCCGCCGCCGCGAAGAACATGGCGACGACGGCGATCAGCGTGGGGAATGCGCCACCAGCCAGGGGGCAATTTTGCCTTGAACGACGAAT
>DAINSB010000198.1:0-2162 GCA_036741535.1 Caproicibacter sp.
TGCGCCACGACGTGATGGCCCACGTCTACGCGTTCGGCGTCCAGTGCCCGAAGGCCGAGCCGATCATCCACCTCGGCGCGACCTCCTGCTATGTGGGGGACAACACGGACATCATCGTCATGACCGACGCGCTCCGCCTCGTGCGGAACAAGATTGTGGGCACGGTGCGGATCCTTTCTGAATTCGCGAGGCGTTACAAGGACCTGCCGACGCTCGCCTTCACGCATTTTCAGCCGGCGCAGCCGACTACGGTCGGCAAACGGGCCACGCTTTGGATCCAGGACCTTCTGATGGACCTCGCAGACGTGAAATACCTGCTCTCCGGCATGAAGCTGCTCGGGTCAAAGGGCACGACCGGCACGCAGGCCAGCTTTCTGGAACTGTTCGACGGCGACGGCTGCAAAGTAAAAAAACTTGACAAGCTGATCGCCGAGAAGATGGGGTTCGGGGAGTGTTTTGCGGTTTCCGGGCAAACCTATTCCCGAAAGCTCGACAGTCGGGTGCTTTCCGTGCTGAGCGGCGTGGCGCAGAGCGCCGCGAAGTTCTCGAATGACATCCGCCTTCTGCAGCATCTGAAGGAGATCGAAGAGCCGTTTGAAAAGGGCCAGATCGGCTCGTCGGCCATGGCCTACAAGCGCAACCCGATGCGCAGCGAGCGCATCGCATCGCTCGCGCGCTACGTGATCGTAGACAGCCTGAACCCGGCCGTCACCGCTTCGGCCCAGTGGTTCGAGCGCACGCTGGACGATTCCGCGAACAAGCGCATCAGCATTCCGGAGGCGTTCCTCGCGGTGGACGGAATCCTGAACCTCTACGGCAACGTGGCGGGCGGGCTTGTGGTCTATCCGAAGGTGATCCGCGCGCACCTCGAAAGCGAGCTGCCTTTCATGGCGACGGAAAACATCCTGATGGACGCGGTGAAAAAAGGCGGCGACCGTCAGCAGCTCCACGAGCGTATCCGCGTGCACTCCATGGCGGCTGCCAGGATTGTCAAGGAAGAGGGGGGCAAAAACGACCTCCTGCAGAGGATCGCGGACGACCCGCTTTTCGACGTGACGCTGGAGGATCTGCAAAAAATGGTCAGCCCGGAAAAGTATGTGGGCAGAGCCCCGCAGCAGACCGAGGAGTTCCTGACCGGAACGGTCGACCCCGTGCTGGAAAAATACCGCGGCGTTGCGGGCGCCACCGCCGAGATCACAGTCTGAGCGCAGGAGCTTTTCAATTTGTGTTTGCAGATGTTTTATGATATGATAGAGAGGTTGTTCTGAACTGCCTCAATTCAGCCGCGGGGCAGTTGACAGGATTCCGTAGCGGCACGGCGGAGTGAAATTCATTATGATTACAGCAATTGTCGGCGCCGATTGGGGCGACGAGGGAAAAGGCAAAATTACGGATGTCGAAGCCGCAAAGTCCGACATCGTGATCCGTTTTCAGGGCGGATACAACGCGGGCCACACCATTGTGAACCATTACGGCAAATTCGCCCTGCACCAGCTCCCGTCCGGCGTCTTTTACGACCATATCACCAACGTCATCGGCAACGGCGTCGCCCTGAACCCGGAAAAGTTCGTCGAGGAACTGAACGGCCTTCTCGCGCGCGGCGTCAGGAAGCCGAAGATCCTGATTTCGGACCGCGCCCAGATCCTGATGCCGTACCACGTGCTGCTGGATTCGTACGAAGAAGCGCGCCTTTCCTCGCGCTCGTTCGGCTCCACCCAATCCGGCATCGCTCCGTTCTATTCCGACAAATTCGCGAAGATCGGGTTCCAGGTCAGCGAACTGTACGGGGACGACGGGTATCTGAAAGAGAAGGCCGAGCGGGTCGCCACGCTCAAAAACGTGATGTTCGAGCACCTGTATCACCAGCCGAAGATTTCCGCCGGCGAGATTTTCGGGAAGCTCAAAGAGTACCGTGAGATTCTGCGGCCGTATGTGACGGATACGTTCGCGTTCCTTTACAACGCGGTCCGGGAGGGAAAGAACATCCTTCTGGAAGGCCAGCTCGGGGCTCTGAAAGACCCGGACTTCGGCATCTACCCGATGGTGACTTCCTCCAACACCCTCGCGGCATACGGGGCGGTCAGCACGGGGATCCCGCCGTACGAGATCAAAAAGATCGTCGCGGTCGTCAAGGCGTATTCCAGCGCGGTCGGGGCGGGAGA